>JALRIK010000052.1 GCA_023255435.1 Marivivens sp. | reverse complement strand
ACCGCCGAGGCGTTCGGTCAGGCGCTCTGCAAAGTAGAGCGGGCTGGGACGGCCGACGTAATTTGTCCAAAGATCATCCATCTCGGCCCAGAAGGTCGGGTCGGTTTTGGCGAACTCGTATTGTTCCTGAAGGTCAAGAATGAGCGGCATCAGGGTTTCGGACACAAAGCGCCCGCCGAAGATACCAAAGCGGCCGTTTTCGTCAGGACCGTTCATGAAGCTGTTGAAAAGATCGTCTGCCATCTTGGCCTCCCCACGTGTTGCATTCCAAGTAGCGCTCTGAGGCGGGACGGTAAAGGGGGCGCGGGGCTTTAGGCCTGTGCTGCGGCGATGAAAGCGGCGATTTTTTCGGCGTCTTTGATGCCCGGAGCGGATTCGACACCCGAAGAGACGTCGACCTGACGGGCGCCCGTGACATCGACGGCGGCGGCCACGTTCTCGGGGGTGAGACCCCCTGCAAGCATCCACGGGCGGGTCCAGTATTTGCGGCGCACCAGCTTCCAGTCAAAGGCGTGACCGTTTCCACCAGGAAGGTCCGAGGCAACGGGGGCCTTGGCATCGACGAGGAGCTGGTCGGCGACTTGGGAATAGATGTCGATCTGATGGGTGTCCTCGGGGGTGGCGATGCCGAGGGCTTTCATCACGGGGAGACCATAACGGGCGCGGACCTCGGTCACGCGCTCGGGCGGTTCGGAGCCGTGAAGCTGGATCATATCGAGCGGCACATGCGCGGTGATCTCGTCCAGAAGCGCGTTGTCGGGGTTCACGACCAGCGCCACCTTGGCCACGCCGAGCGGGACCTGAACGGCGAGCATGGCGGCATCGGCCACCGAGATGTTGCGCGGGCTTTTGGGAAAGAACACAAAGCCGACATAGGCGGCCCCTGCTTTGGCGGCGGCCTCGATCCCTGCGCTGTGGCGCAGGCCACAGATTTTCACACGTACGTCAGGCACTTATTTGCTTTCGAGGATCTGGAGGACGTCGTCGCGTCCGTCTCCGTCGCTGTCGCGCAGGCGGGCCATTTCCGCCTTGAGGCGCTTGTTCTCGCGGGCGCTTCGGGAGGCTTCGCTCCGATATTGACGCTCGCGGAGCCATTCCCAGAAGAAACCGATCAAAAGACCCAAAGCCACGCCGCCGAAAATCGCCATGAAAAGCGGGATCTGAATATCGGGCGAAATGCCGAGCAGATCGGCAAAGGCCTGTGGCATGGCGCGGAGCGTGACAAGGTCACGATTGGCAAGGCCGACAATAATCAAGACAAGGCCGATCACGGCCCAAAAAGCGTAGCGGATGGTTTTCATAGACTTCTCTTATTCGCCGTTCAGACGGTCGCGAAGAAGCTTGCCGGTTTTGAAAAAGGGCACGTGTTTTTCATCGACGTCAACGGATTCACCCGTACGCGGGTTTCGTCCCGTGCGCGAGTCCCTTTTCTTGACCGAGAAGGCGCCAAAGCCGCGAAGCTCTACACGATCGCCATTGGCCATTGCATTGGTGATCTCGTCAAAGATCGTGTTCACGATTTTTTCGACATCGCGCTGATATAGATGCGGATTTTCGTCAGCGATTTTCTGAATCAGTTCCGACCTGATCATGGCCAGCAGTCCCCCCGAAGAGATTATTATGCGTAAGCTCACCTACATTGGGACCAACTATAGCGGCTAAATCCTTTCGGGAAATAGGCACGTTGTCCTTGGGGGGCGGTTTCGGGGCCATTCGGGACGGTTTTTGCATTATTTATGCAGGTGGCGTGACAAATTTAACAACCCAGAGACGTGTGTCCGCATCGGAGCCTTGAACGATTCGGCAAAAAAAGAGCTCCGGCGCTTGCACGCCGGAGCCTGTCCAACCCCAAAAGGGTGTGGATATTAGTTGTCGCCCTTGAGGGCTGCGCCGAGGATATCGCCGAGCGAAGCGCCGGAGTCGGACGAACCGTACTGCTCGACTGCTTCTTTTTCTTCTGCGATTTCACGGGCTTTGATCGAGAGACCAAGCTTGCGGGTCTTGGAGTCGATGTTGGTGACGCGAACGTCGACCTTGTCACCTACGCCAAAACGCTCGGGACGCTGGTCAGCGCGGTCGCGCGAGAGGTCCGAACGACGAATGAAGGACTTCATGCCTTCGTATTCGACTTCGATACCACCGTCTTCGATCGCGGTGACTTCAACGGTGATGACCGAACCACGCTTTACGCCGCCAACAGCGTCAGCGAAGGGATCGCCGTCAAGGTTCTTGATCGAGAGCGAGATACGCTCTTTCTCGACGTCGACCTCGGTGACAACGGCCTTGACCATGTCGCCCTTGCGGTAGTTCTGGATCGCATCTTCGCCACGCTCGTCCCACGAAAGGTCGGAGAGGTGAACCATGCCGTCGATGTCGCCCTGAAGGCCAACGAACAGACCGAATTCGGTGATGTTCTTGACTTCGCCTTCAACCTGCGTGCCCTCGGGATGGGTCTCGGCAAAGACTTCCCACGGGTTGCGCTGGGTCTGCTTGAGGCCGAGCGAAACGCGACGCTTGGTCGAGTCGATCTCGAGAACCATGACTTCCACTTCCTGCGAGGTCGAAACGATCTTGCCGGGGTGGACGTTTTTCTTGGTCCAGGACATTTCGGAAACGTGAACGAGACCTTCAACGCCAGCTTCGAGCTCAACGAATGCACCGTAGTCGGTGATGTTGGTAACGCGGCCGGTGTGGACGGTTTCGGGACGATACTTGGCTTCAACAGCATCCCACGGATCATCCTGCAGCTGCTTCATGCCGAGCGAGATGCGGTGGGTGTCTTTGTTGATCTTGATCACCTGAACCTTGATGGTCTCACCGATGGTGAGGATCTCGGACGGGTGGTTGACGCGGCGCCATGCCATGTCGGTCACGTGGAGAAGACCGTCTACGCCGCCGAGGTCAACGAACGCACCGTACTCGGTGATGTTCTTGACAACGCCGTCAACCGACTGACCTTCGGAGAGGTTGCCGATGACTTCAGCGCGCTGTTCTGCACGGGATTCTTCAAGGATTGCACGACGCGAAACAACGATGTTGCCACGACGACGGTCCATCTTGAGGATCTGGAACGGCTGCTTGAGGCCCATGAGCGGACCAGCGTCACGCACCGGACGAACGTCAACCTGCGAGCCCGGAAGGAACGCAACAGCGCCGCCGAGGTCAACAGTGAAGCCGCCTTTGACGCGACCGAAGATCGCACCGTCAACGCGCTCTTCAGCAGCGTAGGCTTTCTCGAGACGATCCCAAGCTTCTTCACGGCGGGCCATCTCGCGCGAGATGACAGCTTCGCCACGAGCGTTTTCAGCAGCGCGAAGGAAGACTTCTACTTCGTCGCCAACCTGGATCGAGGGAGCTTCGCCGGGGTTTGCGAATTCTTTCAGATCAACGCGGCCTTCCATTTTGTAGCCTACGTCGATGATGGCCTGGCCTGCTTCAATCGCGATGACCTTGCCTTTGACAACCGAACCTTCGTCCGGGGTGTCGACTTCGAAGCTTTCGTTAAGGAGGGCTTCGAATTCCTCCATCGTGTTCTTAGCGCACATGCGTCACAGTTTCCTTTTCAGCGTTTATACGGGCCATGCGGTTGTCTCCGCAGGTCTTTTGGTTACGGGTGTCGAAGACCTCAAAACAAAGAGGGCCGGTTTTGCCGACCCTGCTCTCGATCTTGGTCACAGCTGTTGGGCGCTGCTTCGACTGGCGCGCGTATAGGCCAAGAAGCCCAGATTAGCAAGGGCTTTACGCCCTTTGGTGCCGATCAGCTCCGTGCGGCGGTAAGGCGGCGTTCATAGTCGGCCTCGGACTCGCCTGCTTGTCTTGAATAGACGAAACCGCCGCCTTTTTCGAGCGCTTCGCTCGCCAGACGAACGAGCGCGTCGAAGACAATTTCGGCTTGGGCGCGATTGACGCGAGGAAGATGGTTTTCTTCTATGAAATCAATGCCGAGACGCGCGGGGAAGAAGTGGTCATAGCCCATGGAAAACCCCCTAAAGGGCGAAGTTTGCGGCGCGTCATCGTCCAGTAGGATTTCGATCTGGCTGTGGCGCTTGTCCGCGACGATGCGTTCAAGCACCCGATTGATCGCATCGACCTTGCCGTGGAGGGTTTGGACGAATTGGCCATTGGCGCGCCAGAGGTAGCCCGTGACGCCCACGCGCTTGTTAAACTGCATGGACGCCCGAAGAATCCCGAGGTCGGACGGGTGGTAGTCTTCGTAGAGCGGTATGCTGCGATAGAGGATTTTGCGATAGCCCAACCGACTTCAACTCCAAGAGTCATTCAAAGGGGTCGTTCCCCCCCCATGTGAGCGCATCGGACCCAGTAAAGTCAATCAGTTATTCATTTTCCGTATCGCGTCGCGGATCAAAGCAGAGGCTTTGGCGACGGCATCGTCGATGGACATGAAACTGGTGTCGATGATGATCGCATCATCCGCAGGGATCAGGGGCGCGGTGGCGCGGTCGCTGTCGCGGCGGTCGCGCTCTTTGACTTGAGCGAGCACTTCGGCTTCGTCTCCGCCGACTTCAAGCCAGCGGCGATGGGCGCGCACCTCGGGCGAGGCGGTCACGAAGAGTTTCACCTCGGCTTGCGGGCAAATGACGGTGCCGATGTCGCGTCCGTCAAGCACAGCGCCACCCTCTTTGCGGGCGAAGCTGCGCTGGAAATCGACAAGAGCCGCACGCACTTCGGGGATGGCTGCGACGCGGCTGGCGGCCTGACCTGCGCCCATGGTGCGCAAACCGCCGCGTTCGAGGTCGGAGGGTTTGAGCTCGCGGGCGGCACGGATCGGGTCCTTGCCTTCGGCCACAAGAGCCCCGACGGCGCGGTAAAGAAGCCCCGTGTCAAGATGGGCAAAGCCGAAGTCGAAGGCGATGGCCTTGGAAATCGTGCCTTTGCCTGCGGCTGCGGGCCCGTCGATTGCGACCGTAAAACTCATGGGTCCACCATTGTTGTTAGGTTCGGATCGTTCTGCTCCGCTTGTGGCAGATCATCGGTGATCTCGTAATAGGTCCCTTTGTCGCGACAATAGATATGCCCGACAAGGCTGAGCGGCGGATGAGTATCAAGCGAACCGGGAAGGATGGAGAGATTGCGCCCAGCCCCGTCCCAAAAGAGGTTGGAGCCACAGATACCACAAAAGCCGCGCCGCGCGGTCGGGGAGGAGACATACCAGCTCACTTCGCCCGTGATGGTGACATCATCCCGCAGCGCGGACGTAGCGGCAAGGTAGTGTCCCGTCGTTTTGCGGCACTGGGTGCAATGACAGGCAACGACGGGACGGAGCGGCCCTTGCCCCTCGTAGCGGATCTGACCGCAGAGGCAGGAGCCGCGAAACTCGGTCATTGGGCAGACCGCGTGATGTCCGCGCCCAGATCGGCCATCAGTTTTTCAAAGATCGGGAAAGAGGTCGCGATCGGGCTTCCGTCATCGACCGACATCGGCTTTTCCGTGGCCATGCCCATGACCATGAACGACATTGCGATGCGGTGATCGAGACGGCTTTCGACCGTGACGCCGCCCGCAACATTGCCGAAGCCGCGCCCTTTGACGATCCACCAATCCTCGCCCTCGTCCACTTCGACCCCTGCGGCGCGTAGACCCTTGGCCATGGCGTCGATACGGTCGGATTCCTTGACGCGGAGTTCCTTGACGCCGCGCATGACGGTTTCACCTTGGGCAAAGGCAGCCACGGCAGAAAGCACGGGGTATTCGTCGATCATGGAAGCAGCACGCTCGGGCGGCACTTCGATGCCCTTGAGGTCGGGGCTGAACTTGGCGCGCAGATCGGCGACAGGCTCGCCACCTTCTTCGCGCAGGTTCTCGTATTGGAGATCGGCGCCCATTTCGCGCAGCGTGGTAAAGAGGCCAGCGCGGGTCGGGTTGAGGCCGATGTTCGGCACGAGGACATCGGACCCTTCGGTGATCAGGGCCGCACAGACGGGGAAGGCCGCAGACGACGGGTCACGCGGCACAACGATGGTTTGCGGCTTGAGCTCGGGCTGACCTGTGAGGGTGATCACGCGGCCTTCAGCGGTTTCCTCGACCGTCAGCTCGGCGCCGAAACCGACAAGCATCCGCTCGGTGTGGTCGCGGGTGGCTTCTTTTTCGATGACGACGGTTTTGCCGCGGACGTTGAGGCCCGCAAGAAGAACCGCCGACTTGACCTGAGCCGAAGGCACAGGGGTGGTATAGGTGACGGGCACAGGATCCGCCGCACCGACGAGGGTCATGGGGAGACGACCGCCCTTGCGGCCCACGGATTTGGTGCCGAAGAGCGCGAGCGGATCGGTGACGCGGCCCATTGGGCGCGAGCAAAGCGAAGCGTCGCCCGTGAAGGTCACGGAGATCGGGGTCGTTGCCATGGTGCCCATGATGAGACGCACGCCCGTGCCAGAGTTGCCGCAGTCGATCACGTGGTCCGGCTCGGAAAAGCCGCCGACGCCCACGCCGTGCACGGACCAGTTGCCGCCACCGTGGTTGATCACCTCGGCCCCGAAGGAGCGCATGGCCTTGGCAGTGTCGAGCACGTCCTCGCCCTCGAGCAGGCCCGAGATTTTCGTCTCGCCCACGGCCATCGCGCCGAGGATCAGCGAACGGTGCGAGATCGACTTGTCCCCCGGGACATTGGCCTCGCCCTTGAGGGGGCCACATTTACGGGATGTCATGGGAATCGGGGTGCCGTGACCGGACATGGGCAATCTCCTAAAGCTTCGGCACGCGTCATACCGCGTTAGGCTGTTAGCGTCCATCACCCAAAGCGCAAAAAACGGCCATGGTTTGCAGGGATTGGGTGCAGTCTACGTAATTAAACGTAAACGATTACGGGCACCCTCGACGCGGCTTGGTTCAGGCGCTAACACTGTGCGCAATTTTGAGGGCGGCACGCCCGTTTTGACCCATTGGAGGACAGAGATGTCGGTATATCCCGCAACGCCCGAGGCTGACCGTTTGGTCGATCAGCTGACCCTTGAGGAACAGATCAGCCTTATGGCGGGCAAGGATTTCTGGAACGTCGGCTCCATTGATCGGCTGGAGATCGGGTGTCTTCGGGTGACGGACGGCCCCAATGGTGCACGCGGGAGCCATTTCGTCGGCGGTGCGCGCTCGGCGGCCTTTCCTGTCGGGATCGCGATCGGGGCGACGTGGAACCCCGAGCTGATCGAGAAGATCGGTGCGGCGCTTGCTCTCGAGACGCGGGACAAGGGGGCCTCGACCCTTTTGGCTCCAACGATCAACATCCAGCGCGGGCCGCTCAACGGGCGGAATTTTGAGTGCTACTCCGAGGACCCCATCCTGACCGCCGAACTGGCACTTGCCTATGTGCGCGGGCTTCAGGCCAATGGCGTGGCGGCGACGCTCAAGCATTTCGCCGCGAACGAGAGCGAAATCCGCCGCACTGTGAACTCGTCTGATGTGGACGAGCGGACGCTGCGCGAGCTTTACCTCGTGCCGTTCGAGCGGGCGATCAAAGAGGCTGGGTCTTGGGCGATCATGTCGTCCTATAACAAAATCAACGGGACCTATGCTGCCGACAACCAGTGGCTTTTGACCAAAGTGCTCCGCGACGACTGGGGTTTTGAAGGTTTGTCGATGTCGGACTGGTTCGGGCTTCGCTCGACTGTCGAAGGGGCGAACTCGGGCCTGAGCCTTGAAATGCCGGGGCCAGCGATTTCGCGCGGCGAGAAGCTTTTGAAGGCGGTTCAGGACGGACTTGTCCCTGCGGACCTTATCCGCGCGGCGGCTTTGAACGTGCTGCGGCTCCTTGAACGGACGGGCGATCTTCACAACATGGCCGAGCGGGTCGAGGTGGAGAACGAGCGGGACAGCACCCGCGCCATCATCCGCGAGGCTGGTGTCCAATCCGCCGTTCTTCTCAAGAACGAGGGCGGGGTTCTTCCTGTGGCTTCGGATGCGACGATTGCCATGGTCGGCCCCAATGCGAATGCGCCGCGCTCCATGGGGGGCGGTTCGGCGCAGCTCAACGCCTATCGTCAGGTGTCCGCCTTTGCGGGGATGGTCGAGGCGCTTGGCGAAAACCGCGTCAGCTTTGCCCAAGGCGTGACCAACACCCGTTTCCAGCCGAACCTGAACGGCACATTCACCCGTGAATGGTTCGCAAACGATACCCTGAGCGGTGAACCTGTGCTTGTCGATACGCTGGAGCACTTCCAATACTTCTTCATGGATGCGCCCGAGGGCATTGATCCGACGAACCATTCGTGCCGCGTGCGCGGAGCGTTCAAGGCAGACAAGGCCGGCACATGGCGGTTTGGGATGAACTGCACAGGCAAGGGTCGTCTGTTCCTTAATGGGGAAGAGGTGATCGAGGCTTGGGACTCTTGGGAGCGCGGCTCGACCTTTTTCGAGGAGGGCTGTGATCCGATCGAGCATGACATCGCGCTTCACGAGGGGGAAGAGGTCGAAGTCGTCTTTGAATTCGCGACCAAGCCGACGTTCGATCTCCATTTCCATGCCTATCAGGTGGGTGTGGACCGCGTTCTTGGCGAAAAGGAAATCGCCGAGGCGGTCGAGCTTGCTGCTGCGGCCGATGTAGCTGTGGTTTGTGTCGGGCGGTCGGCGGAATGGGACACCGAGGGCTGGGATCTTCCCAACATGACGCTTCCCGGAAACCAGAACGCATTGGTCGAAGCGGTTGCGGCCAAGGCAAAGAAGACGGTCGTGCTTCTCCAGACGGGTGGACCCGTCGAGATGCCTTGGCTCGATCAGGTCGATGCGGTGCTTCAATGCTGGTATGCGGGTCAAGAGGCAGGACATGCGATTGCCGATGTCATCACGGGCGCGCGCACGCCTGGTGGTAAGCTGCCGCAGAGCTTCCCTGTAACGCTTGAGGATGCGCCGACCTTCAACGGCACGGATGACGGGGTCTATCCCGGTCTTAATGGCCGCGTGGAATATCGCGAAAAGCTCGAGATCGGCTATCGCCACCATGCCAAGACGGGGATCAAGCCGCTGTTCCCCTTTGGCTTTGGCCTTAGCTATACACGCTTTGAACTTGGCACGCCCGAAGTGACTGTTGGGGCGGATGGTGTCGGCACGGTCAGGGTTACGGTGACCAACACAGGCGACCGCGAGGGGAGCGAGGTTGTCCAGCTCTATGTCGCGCCCAAGGCTGCGCCCGTGGATCGCCCGATTTCAGAGCTCAAGGCGTTCAAGAAAGTGATCCTTTCCGCTGGCGCTTCGGCTGTGGCCGAGATGTCCTTGAAGCCGCGCGATTTCGCTTACTTCGATGTCGAGGGGCAAAAGTGGATCGTGGCCGAAGGGGACTACGAGCTTTGGGTCGGCACATCGGCTGAGGACATTGCCGCGCGCACGACGGTGCAGATCGCGGCGCAAGAGCTTGCGGTGTGATCCGACCATCACGGTAAGAAAAAGCCCCGCTCTTTGGCGGGGCTTTTTGTTTCAGAGCACGGCGTCTTCTTGTCCGCAGAAGGGATCGACGGGACTGATTGGATTGAAGGGGTGATCCCCCATCATGCAATCGAGCGCCGCCTTTTGCATCTCGTCCGAGGTGCAATAGGCGTTGATGACCGCAGGCATGCGCGGGGCGTCATAAAGGTAATAGGGGAAGCCGAAGGAGACGAGCGCGGTCGGGGTCGCGGGCCAACTGCGCTTCATCGAGAAGCGGAAATCACCCATGAGCCGCGCCCAATCAAGGAAGATATGGCTTCGGGTGAGGAGCGTTTCTTCGGCCATCACGTAGAGCACAAGGTCAAAGGTTTCGGGCGCATAGGGCGTGCCTTTTTCATAGACCGTCACGTCGAAGCCACGCGCGCGCATCATATCGGGGAGCGCAAGCGGGATCGGCTGGGGGTGGATCGGCGAGGCGATGCCTGTGGTCAGGATAAGCACCCGCTTGTGGCTCTCGGGCGTGATCGGGAAGAGGTCGTTCACATCCTTGACCAAGGTGGGCGCGCGGGCAAAGGCCTCGTCCGCGATGGCGAGGGAGGCGGGCGTTGCAAGGGACTTGAGCCGCTCGGTAATGGGTTTGCGTTCGGCGCGGTGCAGCTTGAGCGCGGCCTTGAGACCGAGGACACGGATCAGGGCGTCGTTGATGCGGTCATGGCTGAGGGTCCCATCGGCAAGGGCGGCTTTGATCGCATCGATATCGGCGCGCATGTCGCCCGTGAAAAGCACAATGTCACAGCCTGCGCGGAGCATCTGGACCTTGGCGTCGCGGGCCTCCATCACCGACGTTGCCCCTGCCATTTCCGAAGCGTCCGAAATGATGAGACCGTTGAAGCCGAGCTCTTCGCGGAGAAGCTTTTGCGTCAGGATCGGCGAGAGGGAGGCGGGGCAATAGGCCTCTTCCAAGGTTGCATCTGGTTTGACGGCGCGCACATAGGCGGGCAGCGCGATATGTGCGGACATGACAGAGAGAACGCCGCGGTCGATGCCGTCGCGGTAGAGCCGCCCAAAGGTGGCGTTCCAATCCTCGACCGAGAGCGGATTGACGGTGGTGACGAGGTGCTGATCGCGGTCGTCATACCCTTCTCCCGGCCAATGCTTGAGGCATGCGGCGATGCCTTTTTCCTGAAGCACGTCGACTTGGGTCATCGCGTGGCGAGCGATGCGGTCGGGATCGGACCCGAACCCGCGCGTGGCAACTATGGCCGAACGGAAGGCGGCGTTGATGTCAACGACGGGCGTAAAGGACCAGTTTGCGCCCACGGCCACCGCCTCGTCCGCAAGGACGCCATAGACGCGGCGGGTGAGATCCGTGTCATCGACGGCGGCAAGCGCAAGTGGGTTCGGAACCTGCGCACCGAAGGTGAAGGACATGCGAGAGCCTTCTAGATCGGCGGAGACGAACATCGGGATGTCGGCCTGATCCTGAAGCGTGTCGAGAAGGGTCATCTCCTCTTGTGCACTCGAGGCGAAGAAACGGGTGACACCGCCCGGACGAAGACGCTTGATCTCGTCGGCCCAGAGGTGTGCGGGACCATGGAGTCCAATGATGAAAAGCTGTGCTAATTTGATATCAAGATCGGATTGAAGGCTTGAATATGTGTTTTCAACCCATTCAAGCGAGGCGTCGTCGAGATGGAACGGAGCCTTGGCCAGATGGTCCAGCGGGGGAAAATCGTGTGTCATATTATCCTCTTTCCAAGAGCGCTCGGGCGAGCGCCCCTGTTCTATTGCATCGAAGCTTAGGCTCAAACGCGGAGCGCGGGAAGCCCTACGCCCGTGCTTTCGAAACCGCCGTCGCTGGCGAT
The DNA here is from genome assembly GCA_023255435.1 of Marivivens sp. Taxonomy (GTDB): domain Bacteria; phylum Pseudomonadota; class Alphaproteobacteria; order Rhodobacterales; family Rhodobacteraceae; genus Marivivens. The sequence goes on along the minus strand of JALRIK010000052.1, from coordinate 7,692 downwards.
GATCTGGCCCGTGACATAGGAGGCTTTGTCCGAGCAGAGGAAGCAGATCACGTCGGCAATCTCGCGTTCGGTGCCATAGCGGTTGAGCGGAATGGCATCGTGATAGGCGGCGATGATCTCGGGGCTATGGACCGCGATCGAGAGCTTGGTTTTGACAGGACCCGGACAGACACAATTGGCGCGGATGCCGTATTCGCCAAGCTCGGCGGCCTGTTGTTTGGTGAGTTGGATCACGGCGGCTTTGGAGGTGCCATAGGCCACACGGAGGGTCGAAGCGCGCAGGCCCGAGATGGACCCGATGTTCACGATAGAGCCTTTGGTATCCTTGAGCGCGGGTGTAGCCGCTTGGGACACGAGGAAGACGCCATCGAGGTTGGTGTCCATGATGCGGCGCCAACGCTCGAAGGTGGTGCCTTCGATGGGGCCGAAATCGGCAACGCCCGCGTTGTTCACCAAAGCATCGATGCGACCGAATTGCGCAAGGACGGCGGCGATCATCGCGTCCACCTGTTCGGGGATCGAGACGTCGCAGACAAAGGGTTTGGCCTCGGAGAGACCCGCGGCGGCGGCATGAAGCTCGTCCGCGTCGCGGTCGATCATGGCGACCTTCCAGCCCTCTTCGATGAAAATATTGGTGGCGGAGAGACCAATGCCACGGGCTGCGCCTGTGACGAGTGCTACTTTTTGTGTCATGAAAACCTCGGGTTAATAGGTGGCTCTGCCGCCCGAGAGGTCAAAGACCGCCCCAGTGGCAAAGGAATTCGCTTTGGTGCAAAGCCAAGTGATCATCTCGGCGGCCTCATTGGTTTCAAGGAACCGTGCGCGGGGAATTTTCGAAAGCATGAAGTCGATATGCTCTTGGCTCATCTGGTCGAAAATGGCGGTGCGGGCGGCGGCAGGGGTCACGCAGTTGACCGCGATGTCCTGACCTGCGTGCTCTTTGCCCAGCGATTTGGTGAGGGCGATGACGCCTGCTTTGGACGCGGAATATGGGCCTGCGCCCGGATTGCCTTCTTTGCCTGCAACAGAGGCGATGTTGACGACACGGCCATAGCCGCCCTTCACCATATGCGGCAGGATCGCCTTGCAGGTGTTGAAGATGCCCGTGAGGTTGATGTCGATGATCGCTTGCCAATCCTCGGCGGGATAATCGGTGATCTTGTGGTTGGGGCCTGCGATGCCTGCGCTGGCGACGAGCACGTCGATGCGGCCAAGCTCGGACGCGGTGCGGTTCGCTGTGGCGGTAACTTGGGCCAGATCGCGCACGTCGAGGGCATAAGCAAAGGCGTCGGGGCCAAGCGCGGCTGCGGTTCGTTCGGCCAGAGCGGCGTCACGGTCCCAGATCGCGACTTTGGCCCCAGAGGAAAGCATTCGCTCGGCAACGGCGCGTCCGATCCCTTGGGCACCGCCCGTGATAACGGCGACTTGGCCGTTCAGATCGTAGACATTCATCGTGTTCTCCCCCCTCAGAATACCTTGTAGCCTAGGGGCCCGAGACGCGGGAAAAAATGAAGCTCTCCTAAGCACTTCTCCAATGGTGCCTAAAGAAACTCCTGCCCTTGCTCTTGCGCCTTTGGTCAAGCCGTGTAGGTTTCACCGCAGATGGTATACCAAATTTGACTCGGCACAATGGCGATAATCGCCTATGGATGACGAGCAAGCCCACTGCGAACCTTGGAGGCGTTACTATGTCCGCGACCCTTTCCATCGGCTCTTATGCCGAAAACGATCTCAGCGCTCTTAGGGCGGAATTCGATCCCATCTTTATCGCGGGGCCTGCCGATCTTGCCGGACTTGCCGACGAGGTGCGCAAAGGGATCAAGGCCGTCACCTATAAGGGGCATGCGCCCTTTGGCGCGGCCGAGATGGATTTGCTCCCAAACCTCGGGATCGTTGCGAATTTCGGCGTGGGTTATGATGCGATCGACGTGAACGCCGCCGATGCACGCGGGATCAAGGTCACGAATACGCCTGATGTCCTCAATGACGATGTGGCCGATCTTGCTGTTGCCATGCTCCTTATGCAGATGCGCGAAATGGAACATGCCTCGGCTTGGGCGCGGTCGGGGAACTGGAAATCCAAGGGGGAATACCGCCTGAATCGCAAAGCCTCGGGGAGCACGGTCGGCATTGTAGGGCTTGGCCGTATCGGACGCGAGATTGCGGATCGACTGGCAGCCTTCAAGATGGACCTGCACTATTACGCCCGTAGCGAAAAAGAGACGCCCGGTTGGACCTATCACTCTGATCCTGTCGCGCTTGCAAAGGCGGTTGATGTGCTTGTCGTGGCACTGGTCGGCGGGGCAAGCACCGAGAAGTTCGTCACCAAAGAGATGATCGAAGCGCTTGGTCCGCGCGGGGTCATCGTGAATATTTCGCGCGGCACGACCATTGATGAAGCGGCGCTTCTCGATGCGCTCGAGCAAGGCAAGATCGCGGGGGCGGCGCTTGATGTATTCCTCAACGAGCCGAACATCGACCCGCGGTTCTATGAGCTTCCCAACGTTGTGATCCAGCCGCACCAAGGCTCGGGCACCGTCGAGACCCGCGCCGCGATGGGCCAGCTTCAGCGGGACAATGTGGCGGCCTTCCATGCAGGCAAGCCGCTTTTGACGGCGGTCAACTAAGACACTGACCCAAAAGAAAAGCCCCCGATGTCGGGGGCTTTTTTGTTAGGCTTGGGGTTTGTCGTCCTCGAGGTAGTAACGGATGTTGTCCTCGAAGCTTTCGTCCGCCGTGAGACCGAGCTTGATCGCCTTTTCGGGGCGAAGATCAAAGCGCCAACCTTTGACGATTTCCTTGATCTCGGGCTGTGCTTCCCAGCGGATCAGCTTGGCCGGCTCGGGGCCTGCGACGGCGGTCATCGCGTCGACAAGCTGACGGATCGACCACATGCGACCCGGCATCATCATACAGCGGTTCATACCCAGATCTTCTGCGGGGATTTCAGCGCCTTTGATCAAGTTCTCGACGCATTTGCGCGGCGAGAGGTAATAGTGGAGGTAATCGTCATCCACGGGGCAAACGGCCTCTTGCCCGTTAAGCGGCTCGCGCAGGATCGAGGACATAAAGGACGAGGCGGCGCGGTTCGGTTTGCCCGGACGGACGGAAATGGTCGGGAGACGGAAGCCGCGACCATCGACAAAGCCCTTGCGCGAGAAGTCATTGATGAGGAGTTCCCCGATTGCTTTTTGCGCACCATAAGACGTCTGCGGATTGAGGAAGGTATGGTCGATGATCGGATCGGGAACTTCGCCGCCGTAGACAGCGATGGACGAGGTGAAGACGACGACGGGCTTGGTGCCAAGCTCGCGGCAGCGGTTGAGCACGTTGAGGGTGCCCATCATGTTGATCGCATAGCCCGCGTCGAAATCCTGTTCCGCGTGGGCCGAGACGATGGCGGCCAAGAGGTAGATGACGTTCGTTTCTGCCGTGACGGTCTTGGCCACGGATGCGGCATCCGAGATATCGCAGGTCGTGGTTTCGATGGCAAAGGGTGCGCCCTCGATCATCGCGGGATCAACGACATCGGCGAGGGTAATTTTGGAAATCGCCTGACCGCGCAAGGTGCCGCGTTCGGTCAATTTGCGGGCCAGTTTCTGGCCGACGACACCGCCGCCGCCGATGATTAGAATATTCATTTGGTCCTCCTGACGCGAAACGCGTCTCCTCCTAGGTTTCGGGTGGCAGAAGCTTGCCCGGATTCAAGATGTTATTCGGATCGAACGCCTTTTTGATCGCGCGCATATAGGCGATGGCGGGGCCGTGTTCGATGTCCATGAACTTTTGTTTGCCAAGCCCGATGCCGTGCTCGCCGCTCACCGTTCCACCAAGGCGCAGCGCGGTCAGGGCGAGCGCTTTGGTGAACTGCTCGGCCCGTTCCATTTCGTCGGGATCGGTCGGATCGACGCTGATACCTGCGTGGAAGTTGCCATCGCCCACGTGGCCCACAATCGTGCTTGTGAGACCCAGATCGACCGCGTCTTTCTGGGCCTGAAGAACCGCTTCGGCGAGTTTCGAGATCGGCACGCAAACGTCCGTGGGCCAGAGATGCTTGCCCTTGCCGAGTGCGGCAGAGGCGTAATGCGCTTTGTGACGCATGGCCCAGAGCGCGTTGCGATCCTCGGTGGTATCGGCGGTTTTCCAGCCTGTCGCGCCGAATTCGGCGGCAATCTCGCCGAAGGTCGCGGCCTGTTCGGCAACACCCGCAGGGGTGCCGTGGAATTCGGCAAAGATATGCGGCACTTCGGGAAGACCCGCGTTAGCGTAGACGTTGAAGCCTTTGACCATCATGTCGTCCAAAAGCTCGATCCGCGCCATGGGGAGTCCCGACTGGATCGTCGTGATGACACAGTTGACCGCATCCTCGACGCTCTCGAAACGGCAGGTGGCCGAGGAAATCGCCTCGGGGATGCCTTGGAGTTTGAGCGTCAGTTCGGTGATGATCCCGAGGGTACCTTCGGACCCGATAAGAAGGTGCGTGAGGTCATAGCCCGTCGAGGATTTGCGCGCCTCGGTGCCTGTGCGGATGATCGTTCCGTCGGCCATGACGGCCTCGAGCGCGAGGATGTTTTCGCGCATGGTTCCATAGCGCACAGCGGTGGTGCCCGACGCACGGGTCGCTGTCATGCCGCCGATAGAAGCATCCGCCCCCGGATCGACGGGGAACATAAGGCCGGTGGCGCGAAGGTCGGAGTTGAGGGCGAGACGGGTGATCCCCGGTTGGACGACGGCCAAGAGATCCTCGGGCGAGACGCGCAGAATGCGGTTCATGCGCGACATGTCCAGACAGATGCCGCCTTGGGTATTGAGGTGCTGGCCTTCTAGCGATGAGGCCGCGCCATAGGCAACGATGGGGCAGCCTTCGTCGTTGCAAATCTTGACGATGGCCGAAACGTCCTCGGTCGTTTCGGGAAAGGCTACGGCATCGGGCGGCGTATGCGGGTAATAGGTTTCGTTCTGGCCATGCTGGTCGAGCACGGCGCGGGACGTGCTCAGGCGGTCCCCGAGACGTTCCGAAATCGCCGCGATGGCTGACGCGATGCTCATGCGAATTCCAATTGCACTTTCATCGCCAGCGAGCGGTCAGAGGCCACGGCAAAGGCGGCCTCGTAATCCGCAAGGGCAAAGCTGTGGGTGACAAGCGGTTTCACGTCGATCAGGCCCTGTTGCATCATGCGGACGGCGACGGCGAATTCCTCGTGAAAACGGAAGGAGCCGACGAGTTCCAGTTCCTTGGCGGTGATCATCACCATGGGAAGAGACATGTCGTTGGAGAGGCCCAGCTGAACGATGCGGCCACGGGGGCGAAGGGTCGCCATGCCGCCACGAAGGGCAGGCTCGACGCCAGACGCTTCGAACATCACGTCGATGGTGCCTTTGCCTGCGGTATAGGGCGCGAGACACTCGGGGTCCTTGAGCGTGTTGATGACGACATCTGCGCCAGCGGCCTTGGCAAAGGGGATCACGCCGTCAGAGACATCGGTGGCAATGATTTCGCCCGCGCCAGCACGGCGGGCAGCAAGGATGCACAAAAGACCGATGGGACCGCAGCCCGTCACGAGGACGCGGCGACCAAGGAGTTCACCCGCGCGGCGCGCACCATGAAGGGCAACGGCAAGGGGTTCGGCCATCGCCGCTTCGGCCGCGCTGATCCCGTCGGCCTTGACGCATTGCGAGGCCATGGCTGTGAGGGTTTCGCGAAATGCGCCCTGAATATGGGGGAACGGCATCGCCGAGCCGTAAAACCGCATGTTGAGACATTGGTTAGGAAGACCGCGATGGCATTCCACACAGCTCCCGCAGGGACGCGAAGGCGAGACAGCGACAAGGTCGCCTTCCTTGAGATTTGTGACACCCTCGCCGATGGCGGAAACGATGCCCGACACCTCGTGCCCGAGGATCATCGGTTCGCGGATACGGATCGCATTGATGCCGCCGTGATTGAAGTAATGAAGGTCGGAACCGCAGATACCGCCACGCGCCAAAGTCACCTGAACTTCGCCTGCGGCGGGGGCTTCGGCCTCGATTTCGGTGAGGCGAAGGTCATGCTTGCCGTGGACGTAGAGCGCTTTCATGATAGGGTCCCCTCCCCTTGGACCCTTACGCTTGCAATGGTCCGAAAATGGTATACCATTTTATCAAGGCGGGTTTGAGAGGGATTGTCAACTCTTGCGCGCATAGCTTTTGGAGGTTCCATGAAATTGTTCGATCTGACCGGCCGCACGGCGCTTGTGACCGGTTCTTCGATGGGTATCGGCTTTGCTCTGGCCCAAGGTTTGGCGGAGGCAGGCGCGAAAATCGTGCTCAATGCGCGGGATGCGGGACGGCTCAAGGAGTCGGCGGATCGGCTTCGGGCCAAGGGCGCCGAGGTGGATGAGCTTGTCTTTGACGTGACGGATGCAGCATCCGTGCAAGAGGCCGTAGACGCCTATGAGGACACCAAAGGACGGATCGACATTCTGGTGAATAATGCGGGGATGCAGCACCGCACACCGCTCGAAGATTTTCCCGTCGAAGCCTTTGACCGTTTGATGCGGACCAACGTCAATTCGGCGTTCTATGTGGGTCAGGCGGTCGCGCGGCACATGATCAAACGCGGCTCGGGGCGGATCATCAATATCGCGTCGGTGCAAAGCCAACTCGCGCGTCCTGCGATTGCGCCTTATACCGCGTCCAAGGGGGCGATTACCAATCTGACCAAAGGGATGGCGACCGACTGGGCCAAATACGGACTCAACTGTAATGCTATCGCGCCCGGATATTTCGACACGCCGCTCAATGCGGCGCTTGTCGCGGATGCGGACTTTAGCGCATGGCTTGAAAAGCGCACCCCAGCAGGGCGCTGGGGCAAGGTCGAAGAGCTTGTCGGGGCGTGTATTTTCCTTGCCTCCGATGCGTCGAGTTTCGTCAACGGTCACACATTGTTTGTCGATGGCGGAATCACCGCCAGCCTTTAAGAGGAGGAGAAAGGCATGGGAGGAAAACCGGTAATCGGCTTTATCGGCGTCGGTTTCATGGGTCACGGGATGGCCAAGAACATCGTGCAAAAGGGCTATCCGCTCTGGATCAAGGGCAACCGCAACCGCGAGCCGATCGAGAGCCTTGTCGGGATGGGGGCAAAGGAAGCCGCTTCGGCCAAGGAGATGGCGGAGCATTGCGACATCATCCATATCTGTCTGTCCAATTCGCCTCAGGTCGAAGCGATCGTGCGGGGGCCCGAAGGGGTTCTCGCGGGGGCACGTAAAGGGCTGATCGTGATCGACACGACCACTGCGGACCCGACCTCGACCATGGCGCTTGCCGCCGAGATGGCCGAGCATGGCGTTACGCTGGTCGATGCACCGCTGGGCCGCACACCGAAAGAGGCAGAGGCGGGCACGCTCGACGCGATGGTCGGCGCAGATGACGAGACCTTTGCCAAGGTTCTCCCTGTGATCCAGTGCTGGGCGGGGAACATCAACCACCTTGGACCGACGGGCAGCGGGCACAAGATGAAGCTCATCATGAACTTTATCGCTATGGGATACGGCGCGCTCTATGCCGAAGCCACGGTTCTGGCCGCCAAGGTCGGGGTGTCGCCGAACAAAGTGCGCGATGTGATCGGGTCGAGCCGTTTGAACAACGGCTTCTTCGAGACCTTTATGAAATACACCGTGGATCGGGATCGGGACGCGCATAAGTTCACCATCG
>JALRIK010000051.1 GCA_023255435.1 Marivivens sp. | reverse complement strand
CGCTCGAGTCGAGGATTGCGATTCTACACTCGCTCGCGCACATCGAATCGTGGGCGATTGATTTGTCCTGGGACGCGATTTCGCGATTCGGATTGGCGCGGGACATGCCCGAGGGATTTTATGATGACTTTGTGACCGTGGCAAACGATGAGGCACGGCACCATGAGCTACTCGCGGGGCGATTGAAGGCGCTCGGAAGCGCGTACGGCGACCTCGAGGTGCACGACGGCTTGTGGCAAACGGCGATGGAAACCGCGGATTCTCTCGAAGCGCGCCTCGCCGTGGAGCATTGCGTGCATGAAGCGCGAGGATTAGATGTGCTCCCGCAAACTATAGGAAAGTTTCGGCGAAATGGTGACGAAGAGAGCGCTAAATTGCTCGAGGATGTCATTTACCCCGAAGAAGTCACGCACTGCGCCGCCGGCTTGCGATGGTTCAAATATTTACACGCTCGAGACGGTGCGCGCACGGGCGATGAGGAAGATGTGCGTGATGGTGAAGAACTCGAGACGAGCTCGGTGGTTCAGGCGTTTCATGCGGTGGTGCGGAAACATTTTGCGGGGGCTTTAAAGCCGCCGTTTAACGACGACGCTCGAAAACGCGCCGGGTTCAATCCGGTGTGGTACGAACCGCTCGCCGTGAAGGCGTAGGCGACCATTAGACGTAGCATATTCTAGGTAGGTAGATATTTCATTTCATTTTCAATATGTCTCCACGTGTGTCGTGTGTCTCTGTGCTCGCCATTGCGCGTCGTCGTTTGCGTCGATTTGATTCAGTGTTTTGTTCGATTATTCATCATCAACATCCTTCGCATTCACGCGCACCTCCACCGCATGCACCGCGCGCTCTACGTGTTCGCGAATGCCAACAATCAAGTGCTTGCTCTTGTCACGAATTATTACCAAAGAGTTGTCGGTGCGGGCCATATAATCCGCGTCGGCGCCTACGCGCGCTCGCACCTGCGCGCCCGCTCGCGTCGCCTTTTTGGCCTTTTTAAATGCCGACACCGCGCCTTCTTCGGCGCGCGCTGTGGTTTGCGCGGCATCATTCATGACATTTTGCGTCGCTGTGGACGACGAGGACGCTTTATCGCGGACCTATAGCGGCAATGTACGCGCGTCAGTGTCGTGGTCATGCCATCCGAGAATGTCACTCGCGCGCACCTGTTTCGATACATCTGCGTCGACGCGTTCGAGCGCGCGGGCGGGCGACGACGAGGACGGCGCGTTGTCTGGCGTCATCGTCGTCGTAGCGGTCGCGGTGGTGGCTTTTGTGGTCTTGGTGGTCGTCATTGCGCTTTAATGTGAGGTTTCGACGCGCGACGAGTCGCGTTTACATGTTACACCTTGTTAATATCGCTATCATTGTCGTTCTACTCACGCTGGCTTCTTACCCGCTGCTGATTTCATGGCGAACTCTACTTTTCCACCGACGGCGACGGTGGTGGCTTTGGATTTCGTCCCGCGCAAGCCAGTGGGCTGCGGCGTGGCGGCTGCTTTCGCGTCGGCTTGTTCGCGCTTCATCGTCGCGAGCGGATTGGCTTGTTTGGTCTGTCCAGCGCTGATGTTACCGCTGAGCACAACGTACGGCGTAGCTTGTTCACGCTGGACGTCTTTAACTTTAGCATCCATCGAGCTCGAGGCTTTGAGCCGGGCTTGTTCTTCTTGAAATTGTCGCAGACGCTTTTCGCGCTTCATCTTGCCGGGCTCGATGCCGTGGAATCTGTGACACAATTCTCTAAACGCCTCTTTCGGGGTGAGCTTACGGCCAAACTCGTCGAATTTGTCAAGTTTAAAGCCAAATTTGTAGCCATCCACGCTTTCATCGTTCACGGCGTGCGCTTCAAGGACGTGCGCTTTGTCAAATCTGTCCTTCATGTCGTTGGCCCGGCCGCTCCAGCGCGTGTTTTGCGCGTCATCGAGTTGAGCCTTTTCTTTGAGTAGTGCTAATGTGCCTGCTAAACCTTTCTTTGGCATGTGCCTTTCGGTGAGCGTTGGCACGACGTTCGCCGCAGCGGCAGCATCATCGTCTTCAGCGCCTGGCGGCGGAGGCGGCGGCGGGATATCTGGCATGTCCTCGTCCATGGCGTCGTCATCCATCGGCGCTGATGGCGGCGGTGGAGGAGGAGGAGGAACGTCTGGCATTGCATCCTCATCGTAGCCGTCACCGTCGTCGTCATCTGCAGTGATGCCCTGAACAAACTCTTGCATATCCGTAAAGACAACGGCATCTTCAACCGTCCCCGCTCTCTCCTTCGCGCTGGCTTCGTCTGCTAGACGACGCGCTGCGACCTGCGCTGCAACGTCTACGGGAGCAGCTCTAGATGTGTTCTTTTGCGCCATTCGCCGACTTCTAGCGAGCGCGCGAGAGAGCTCATCGTCTTCCTCAGCGCCGAATTCCTCTTCGGGCAGATCGTCATCGTCATCATCGTCGACAATTGGTTCGAATTTCGGTCGTTCGGTTGGGCGAGGGCCAGCGCTGGCAACCGCCATTTTCGCGCCTTCGTCTTCGCCTTCGGGAATTACCTCTACACTCACACCGTAACGCTGTTCGATCTCGACCAGATCGTCACGCTTCGAATTGAGAAGATAGATGGCTGCTTCGGTGCTGGCAGCAAGGCGGATAATCGTGCCTTTGCCCTTCGCAGCTTCATCTTCGATCAAGCGCAGCGCGGAAAGCCCCGCACTGGATGCTGTGCGAACCAGACCGGTGCCATCACAATGCGGGCATTCGCGAGTGGTCGCTTCCAACACGCCTGTGCGCAGGCGTTGGCGGCTCATCTCCATCAAACCGAAGCCGGAAATGCGACCAACCTGAATCCGCGCACGATCGTTTTTGAGCGCGTCTTTCATCGCGCGTTCGACTTTGCGGACATTGGAATTGTATTCCATGTCGATGAAGTCAATCACGACAAGTCCGGCCATATCGCGCAGGCGAAGCTGACGTGCGATCTCGCGCGCTGCCTCGACATTCGTCGCGACAGCGGTTTGTTCAATGCCGTGCTGTTTGGTTGATCGGCCTGAGTTGATGTCGATCGACACCAAAGCTTCGGTGGGGTTGATGACCAGATAGCCGCCTGATTTGAGCTGCACGACAGGATCATACATAGCGCGCAACTGATCTTCCGCTCCGTAGCGCTGGAACAGCGGGACCGGATCGGAATATGCCTTTATCCGGCGCGCGTGGCTTGGCATCAACAGCTTCATGAACTGCTTGGCCAATTTGTAGCCATCTTCGCCTTCAACAACGACTTCTTCAATTTCGCGATTGTAAATGTCGCGGATCGCACGCTTGATCAGGTCGGAATCCGAGTGGATCAAAGCAGGCGCGGTAGACGACAGCGTCTTCTGGCGGATCTCATCCCAAAGGCGAGCAAGGTAATCGAAGTCGCGCTTGATCTCTGGCTTCGTCCGCGAAAGGCCAGCTGTTCGAACAATAAGACCCATAGTCTTCGGCAGCTTCAAATCCGCAATAATTTGCTTCAGGCGCTTACGGTCGCTGGATGAATTGATCTTCCGGCTAATTCCGCCGCCGTGACTGCTGTTCGGCATCAGCACTGTGTAGCGACCAGCGAGACTTAGATAGGTGGTAAGGGCTGCACCCTTGTTGCCGCGCTCTTCTTTCACGACCTGCACCAACAGAACCTGGCGGCGTTGGATTACATCCTGAATTTTGTAGCGGCGGCGCAGAGCCTGACGGCGTGCGCGAACTTCGTCGACTTCCTTGGCGCGACTCTTGCCTTTGCCATTACCTTGGCGGCGGCGTCCACGGCGTCCGCGACCCCGGCGAGAATCGCTCCTGTCATCATCGCCATCGTCATCTTCGTCCGGCTCATCGCCTTCTGAGTCGTCGTCATCGTCCGAACCATCGTAATCGTCGTCGCCATCGACGAGACCTTCTTCGATAGTTGAAACCTTGTCCTTCTCTGAGGTGTCAATTTCCTCGACCCCGTCTTCGGCTAGATCTTCGGCGAGCGCTTCGCCAGATTCTTCGTCTTCGGCGTCATATTCGTCGCCGGGCATTTCGCCGCGATCTTCCTCTTCGGCGCGCAGGCGGGCTTCTTCCTCTGCTGCTTCGGCTTCTTCAGCGAGCAGCGCTTCGCGATCCGCTTGCGGGATCTGGTAATAGTCCGGATGGATTTCGCTAAAGGCCAGGAAACCGTGACGGTTGCCGCCAAAGTCGACGAAAGCTGCCTGCAGCGACGGTTCGACCCTTGTTACCTTGGCGAGGTAAATGTTGCCTTTGATTTGTTTGTGTTCGGCAGATTCGAAATCAAATTCTTCGATCCGGTTGTTCTTGACTACCGCTACCCGAGTCTCCTCGTGGTGGCGCGCGTCGATGAGCATGCGCGTTGCCATTATGTATTCTCCAGGCGCGGGGGCTTCGGGGCAATGCTCCGGCCGCTGCGCGCCTCTGATTGTATGATGTTTGGAATGTACCAACCGTTCCATGTGAGCGGTTGGCGATAGGGTTTTGACCCGCTGCGTGAACGCGTACGGGTGAAAATTCTGTTGTTTCTATTGCGAGAGAAAGACCGCGAGTCTGTGCTGCTACCCGGCCGACACTTGCCATCGCGCGTGGATCACGCGGCGCTGCAAAATCGTCGGAGGCCTGTCTATTCACTGCATCAACCTGTTGTGGGGCCTTGCAAAAATAGCTTCGCAAGGGAGCGGGAGTTAGGTTTGCGGAGGGAGCGGATGTCGCGTCTCTGCAAATGTAAACCGCTTGACAGCCTGCTAGCACCGTGGGTTTCAACCCGCAACCATATTGCGTTTACTTAGCGCAACAACGTAACGCGCTTGGTTAATGACGATACGCCAACATATCATATTGATAGGTTTGCTTCCGATCCTGCTGGTCGGGGGGTTGATGATGGCTGGCGTAAAAGTGCCCGTGCCCGAATGGGGGCGCGACTATGTGCTCCAGCTTTTGATGCCTGATGCTGCGGCCGAACTTGAGCTGCCAACTATTTACGGGCCCAGCGACCCTGCGGCCCCGCTTGTTGTGATCGATGCCGGGCATGGCGGGCGGGATCTTGGTGCCGTGGGCGCGGGTGTTCGCGAGAAGGATGTCACGCTCGCGCTGGCGATCGCATTGCGAGATGCGATTGTAGAGCAGGGGGGTATCCGGGTTGCTTTGACCCGCGAAGACGATCGTTTGATCACTTTGACTGAACGCCCCGATATCGCTCGGCGCATGGAAGCGGATCTGTTTCTGTCGATCCACGCCGATTCCGCTGGTAACAATGAAGCGGTGAGCGGCGCCAGCATTTATACGCTGTCAGATCGCGCATCGAGTGCCGAGGTCGCTTCATCAAGCAAAAGGATCGGCGGGTTCTTCAAAAGCGTGCGGGCAATGCCGACCCTCTGCTTTTCGCCCCCCGAAAGCTTGAGCCCCCGCTCGCCGACCGTGGTCTCATATCCCTGCGGCAACGACAGGATGAAATCATGGATCTTGGCGGATTTTGCGGCGGCTACGATCTCGTCGAAACCGGCCGATGGACGGCCATAGGCGATGTTATAGCGGATCGTGTCGTTAAAGAGCACCGTATCTTGCGGAACGACGCCGATCTGCGCATGAAGGCTCTCTTGTGTGACGTCCCGCACATCCTGCCCATCGATCAACAAAGCGCCGCCCGTCACATCGTAAAAACGGAACAAGAGCCGCCCGATAGTGGACTTGCCCGACCCCGAAGAGCCGACGATCGCCACCGTGTGCCCGCCTGCCACATCGAGCGAGACATCGTGCAAGATCGGCCGCTCGGCCTCATAGGCAAAGGAAACCTGACGAAGTTCGATATGCCCTTTTTCGACCTTAAGCGGTTTGGCATCGGGGCTGTCGACGACCTCTGCGGGTTGATCGAGAAGCTCAAACATATCGCCCATATCGATGAGCGCCTGACGGATCTCGCGATAGACCGTTCCAAGGAAATTGAGCGGCATGGTGATCTGGATCATATAGGCATTGACCATGACGAACTCGCCCACGCTCAAAGAGCCGTCCTGCACGCCCATGGCCGCCATAACCATCACCGCGACAAGTCCCGAGGTGATCAGAAACGACTGACCGAAATTAAGAAAAGCCAGCGAATAGTTGGTTTTGACCGCCGCTTCCGCATAAAGCTCCATCGCCCGATCATAGCGCGAGGATTCCCATTTCTCGGCGCCGAAATATTTGACCGTTTCAAAGTTGAGAAGACTGTCGATCGCTTTCTGGTTGGCGTCGGTGTCCTGCTCGTTCATCTTTTTGCGGATTTTGACCCGCCATTCGGTGACGCGGAACGTAAACACCACATAGGCCGCAATGGTGCCGACAACCACCGCCAGATACCAGACATCGAAAATGAAAAAGAGCACGGCCGAAATCATGATGAGCTCAAGCAGCAGCGGCCCCATCGAAAAGAGAAGGAACCGCAAAAGGAAATCGACTCCCTTGACCCCGCGTTCGATGATCCGGCTGAGCCCGCCCGTTTTGCGCGTGATGTGATACCGCATCGACAGCCGATGGATATGCTCAAAGGTTTCAAGCGCGAGCTGGCGCAGGGCGCGCTGCCCCACGCGGGTGAAAATCACATCGCGAAGCTGTTGGAAGCCGACGTTCATGAGCCGCGCCAGACCGTAAGCGACTGTCAACCCGACAGCGCCGAGCCCGAGCACTCCGAGCGGGCCGTCGACCCCGAGCGAGTCAACCGCCTGTTGATAGAGAAGTGGTGTGCCCACCGCGATCAACTTGGCCAGAAAGAGAACCGAAAGCGAGGCGATCACGCGGCGATGGATCCAGCGCTCGCCATTGGGCCAAAGATAGGGCGCAACCCGTTTGATGACCTTGGCCCCTTGGACGCGGTCATTGTTCAGATTGGCATCAGTTTTCGGAAGTCGGCGCATGGGGGCTCCTCTGGTTGTCCAGAACCTATGCCCCCATATGCCGATTGACCAGACCCGCTAGCGCGATTGCTCACTCTCCAACACGGGAAGAACAAAGATTTGGCCGGGATAGATCAGATCGGGATCGCGGATCTTATCGCGGTTCGCATCAAAGACTTCGACGTAGAGGATACCGTCGCCATAGCGTTCTTTTGCAATGGCCCAGAGCGTGTGGCCCTGTTGCACGGTCTTCATCGCCACTTTGAAATCGGGGTTTGATGTCTCTTCGCTCAGCGCTTCGGCAATGCGCTCGGGCGCTTCACGTTTAAAGGGCGACTCGACGCGCGAGACGACCTTGCCGTCGGGGCCGATGTGATCGACGCGGAGCGTATAGACACCCGCAGCCACATTCGGGAGCGTCGCGCTCCAACGGCCTTCTGCAATATCGGCCGAGGCGATCGAGGTGTTGTTGAGGTAAATCTGGACAAGCCCCTCACCGCCTGCACGGCCGCTCAGGATCACCGCGCCGCTCGGATCATAGGAAATTGTGTCGAGAGTCACATTGGCGACCGTCACAGCGTCATCGCTCTGGGACTGAACCACTCGCACACCGCTTTCGTCGGCTGCAATGATGGTCGGCGCAACGCTCTCTTGGGTTGCCTGCTCTTGGACGGTGCTCTCTTGCGCAGTGGGTGCGGCAGCGACTTCGGCAGCGGCAACTTCTGTGACTTCAGCGGCCGCGACGGGCGCAGGTTCGGCGCTCGGGCTTGCCACCGCTTCGGCGACAGTGGTTTCGATGCCCTGAGCGGGCGCCTCTTCGGTCGGTTCCGTTTCTGGCGCGTTGGTTGGGGCAGCCTCCGTGGCCTCGGCCGAAGTCTCGGCAACAACGGTTTCGCTGGCAGCTTCCGGCGTCTCTTGGGCGACTTGCGGCTCGGCGCTCGGCGCGTCCGGCGCAGGCTCGACCGGCTCGGCTTCGGCCTCGACACTTGCCACCTGCTCGGCCATGGTCGGAGCCACAAAGAACGTCACTTCAGAGGCGACTTTTTCGCCCTCAGGATCCGCGAGCAGAGACAGCGTGCGCGGCTTGTCCGACGGCGTGATCTCGACCAAGGCGGCAAAAGCCCCGTCCGCATCAGCCGTGACGCGGGCAATTGCGAAACCGTCGAGAAGAACATCGACGTCCCAGCCTGCAACAGCGCGTCCCGTGATGACGGAAAGACCGTCAAGCTCGATCCTAACGTTATCAAAGCGCGGCGTTGTCTCGGCCGTCTTTTGCGGCGCAGCTTTGGGCGACGCTTGAGAGGCTGTCTGAACGGTCTCGACCGACGCTTGGGGCGCCGAGGCCTTGATCCGTTCGTTGATGAAATAGAGAGCGACTGCTCCGGTCACGGCAACGACCGCAGCACCTGCCGCGATCTGGCCCTTTCCCCAACCCGCATTTGTTGTCACGCGGTTATCCTTCTGTCATGTGCCCGAGGCAAAAGGCCCCGTATTGTCAGCGGACAATAACAACGCCACAATCCGTGGTCAAAGATAACTCGCACTGTCCATGAAAAGAGGTTTGCATGTCCCACGTTCAAAAATCCGTTTGCGTTTACTGTGGTTCGCGCGATGGCCTTCGCGAAAGCTATGCACAGGCAGCGGAGCAGACGGGCGCAATGCTGGCAAAACGGAATTGGCGGCTTGTCTACGGCGCGGGTGACGTGGGCCTTATGGGGCGGGTTGCGCGCAGCTGTCAGGCGGCGGGCGGCAAAACCTTCGGTGTGATCCCCGACCACCTTATGAAATGGGAGGTCGGCAAGCGCGATCTTGATACCTTTGTCGTCACCGAAACCATGCATGAGCGCAAGAAGGTCATGCTGATGAATGCCGATGCAGTGGTGATGCTTCCCGGTGGCGGAGGCTCGCTCGATGAATTCTTCGAAGCGCTCACATGGCGTCAACTCGGACTGCACGAAAAGCCCATTTTCCTTTTGAACACCGATGGATACTGGGACATCCTCAAGCAAATGATGAACCAGATCGTCAGTGAAGGCTTTGCAGGCGACAACATCCTCGGTTTTGTGACCGAAGTCTCGGATGTTCAAAGTTTGGAAACTGAGCTTGCAAAGGCGCTGGCTGCATGAGCCTGAAATAACCCCTCCCGAACCTTGGGAGGGGACTTCTCAGGCCGCCAAAGACGCAAGGCTCTGCATCTCCTGATCAAGCCGCGAGGTGGCGGAGTTAATCGTCGCAACCGCTTGGTTTTGCTGCGCGCTGATGTCGGTCAGATAACGAATGATTTCGGCCATTTCGACCGCACTTTGGGCAATTCCGCTGAGCACTTCACCGCTGTTCTGGACGATCTCGACGCCGTTTTCGATCTCTATACCCGACTCCGCGATGAGCGTGCTGACATCGGCGGCCGCTTTTGCGGAGCGCGAGGCGAGTTGCTGGACCTCGCTTGCCACAACAGCAAAGCCACGTCCGGCCACGCCTGCGCGTGCCGCTTCCACCCGCGCGTTGAGCGCCAGAAGGTTGGTTTGAAAGGCGATTTCGTCGATGATCGCCACAATGGATTTGATCTGGCCCGCAACCGCGCTGATCCTTGTCATGGCATCAACCGCGCTCTCGACGACGGCGCGTCCTTCTCTGGCACGCTCCAACATGTGCTTTGCGTGACTGTCGGCCTGAGAGGTGCTTGTCGCCGAAGACGACACAGAGACAGCAAGCTCCTCGGTCGAGGCAGCCGTGTGTTCAAGGTCTTCTGCGATCCGTTGTGCACGTTTATTGGCTTCGAGCGCCCGTTCGCGAAGACTTTGGAGCGCGGCCTTTTCCTGCTCCATTTTTTCCTGTTGGTCTTCGCGGATCGCACGCGTTTCATCGCGGAACTTGGCAAGTGTGCGGATGATCTGGCTCAGATCGTTCTGGCCAGCCTTGGGCAGTTTGGCATCGAGATCGCCCGAAATCATCTTCTTCGAGGCTTCGACGACCTCGCGCATCACGCTGCTCTGGATACCGGCAAAGGCGATCATCGTGCCGCCGACGATCACGATGGCCGTAGCGCAGACCAGCAGTGTGAGATACAAATCACGTTTCGCTGCGCTCGAAATCTCGTCTAGACGGGCGGAAAGTGCGGCAACCAGTTCCTGTTCAAACCCGTAGAGAAGCTCGAGCCGCGCGGTCGAGGCAGCAAAGAATGCGGAACCGCTAAAACGCTCGAAGGATTGCGCGAGAAGCGCCGCGCGCATCGTTTCGAACGATTGGTTCTCTGCCGAGCCGAGAAGCCTCGACATGATGCCCTGGCCTATTGGGCCCGAGTTCTGTTCGAACCGTGCAAGATGGATGTCTTGGGCTGCAACCTGATTGACATAGCCCACCAAGCCCTGCGCCCCAAAACCACCCGAATTCAAAGCGCGTGCGCCCAAAGCGCGTTCAAGTCCCCCTGCTTCCTTGGCCCGCAAGAACGTTCCGACATTGCTCAGTTCGGTCACAAGGTCGAGGGAGACATCGACATCATAAAGCGTGATCAACTCGTTCACGATTGCCGAATAGCGCCCGAGGAGTGTATCGGCGTCGATCGAAAAAGAGTGAACATCCTCGCGCAGCGGCGCGAGCGTTGCGAGGTCTTCGAGGATAAGCCCTGCGGTCTTGTGCAGCGCACTGCCCTCTTCGATCTGCGCGGCGCTTTCGACGAACACCGACAATTTGGCATCTGTCACGCGGCGCTGGTTCTCGAGCTCGGCGCCGAAGTTGGCCCCTTTGGAGGCGATGAAAACAGTCGACATGCCGCGCTCTTTTTGAAGCTCGTGCGCCAGCGCTCCACCCAAGCGCGAAACTTCCACCACCTCGGCAAGCTGATCTGCTTCGCGCGCGACCGCAAGCCTGTCCATCCCAAGCGTAATCGCAAAGGCGAGCGCGAGCAGGAGAGATACCCCACCGATAATGGCATAGGCGCCCAGAACAGAAATATTCAGGACAAGCTTGCGAAGTTGGGCATGCATCGGGTTGTTCTTCCTTTGGGGGACCGATTGGTCATGATTACCAAAGCACCAGAACGACAATTCGCCCATGAAATTTAATCAGATAACGATTTGGAACAAAAATAAAAAAGGCCAGACATCCGTCCGGCCTTTTCTTTGTGGTTCCGACTGAAAATCAGAGGCGCGATGCCACGTTTTCCCAGTTCACCAGATTGTCGAGGAAGTTGGTGAGGTAAGCGGGACGCTTGTTACGGAAGTCGATGTAGTAGGAATGCTCCCACACGTCACAGCCAAGAAGCGTGGTCTGACCGAAGCAGAGCGGGTTTACGCCGTTCTCGGTCTTGGTGACCTTGAGAGCGCCGTCCTTGTCCTTGACGAGCCAAGCCCAGCCCGAGCCGAACTGACCAGCGCCGGCAGCGGAGAACTGCTTTTTGAACTCGTCGACCGAACCGAACGACTCGACCAGAGCCTTTTCCAGATCGCCCGGCATTTTCGACTCGCCCGGTCCCATCATTTCCCAGAACTGGTTGTGGTTCCAAAGCTGCGAGATGTTGTTGAAGATGCCGTTTTGGGCAACTGCGGTCGGGTTATAGGTGCCGACGATGATCTCTTCGAGGGTCTTGCCTTCCCACTCGGTGCCGGCGATTGCGGCGTTCCCGTTGGTCACATAGGCGTTGTGGTGAAGATCGTGATGAAACTCGAGCGTTTCAGCCGACATGCCCTTGGAGGCAAGAGCGTCGTGAGCATAAGGAAGATCGGGCAGCGAGAAAGACATTTTCAAAGTCCCCTGTTTTGAAGTTGCATTGCTGTGCCGTAACAAAGCGCACATGAGCGCGGCGTCAAGGTCTTATCGTAAAACACTTGGCATCTTGGAAGGTTCCAAGCGAATTGGAAGGTCTGTCACGCAAACGGCGCCCCGTTGGGACGCCGTTTGATCTTTATAGGGCGCTCTGGCTCAGAGTGCGTCGACTGCGCCCGCCTCGGCCGAAACCTCGAGGAGGCGATAGACATAGTCAGCCACCGAACGGAAACACACCACATTGAACCCGCCTTCGGCATCGAGCCAGAAGGCCGCAGCAACTTGGCCAAGGCGCGAACGGCGGAACATGCCAGCGGTGAACACATCCTTGTGGAAATCCACGGGCGCGTTCTTGGACATGACCTCGTGAGCGCCTGCACCCGACAGACGCATGAACCCGCGCGCATCCGATACGTTGACAGCAAGATGATGCTCGGCCTTCATCGTCTCGGAGATCGTGGCCACGGCGGCGTCGGCTTCGGCATAGGGCACGAAGAGCAAAAGCTCGTCCGGCGACATCCACGCCGCGCCCTTGCCGCCCATCACATTCGCGGTGCGAAGCTCGGGCACGCCCTGCCCTGTGACGGCTTTGACCGCCTTGGCAAGAGCCTTGGAGGAGAGGTCGCCGCGCAGGCTGATCATCCCTTGGAGACCCATATCCTCGAGCGTGAGGCCGCCGATGTTCGTCTTGGCACCGCCAAGTGGAGTGACTGCATTAGACATTCTGCTTTGCCCCCTCTTTGTCATAGAAGACAGGATCAACGATCTTGGCCTTGATGGTTCCGCCGTTCGTGGTGTTGAACTCGATCACCTCGCCCATGCGGTCGGGTCCGTTGTGCACAAGTCCCATCGCAATGCCGCGCCCGAGGGTCGGCGAGTAATAGGTCGAGGTCACGCGGCCTTGGGTGTTGCGCTGGCCGTTGGCGTTCTTGCCTTGGGCGATCGCATAGGACCCATCGGGAAGAACCGAGCCATCGAGCGTTTCAAGGCCCACCAGTTTCCAGCGGTTCGGATCGGCCATATGGCTCCGCTCCTGCGCCCGCTTGCCGAGGTAGTCCTCTTTCTTCTTGGAGATCGCCCAACCGAGGTTGAGGTCCTGCGGGATAACCGTGCCGTCGGTTTCGTCGCCGATCATGATGAAGCCCTTTTCAGCGCGCATGACGTGGAGACCTTCGGTGCCATAGGGCATCACGCCGAACTCTTGACCCGCGCTCCAGAGCGCATCCCAGAAGGCACGACCCTGCGAGGCAGGCACCGCGATTTCATAGGACAGCTCGCCCGAGAAAGAGATGCGATAAACACGGGCGTTGAAGCCGCCAAGAACACCGTCCGCCCACTGCATAAATGGCAGCGTTTCCTTGGAAACGTCCATTCCGCCGAGCTTTTCGAGGAGCTGGCGCCCCTTGGGGCCGACTACGGCGATCTGGGCATATTGCTCGGTGACATTCGCGGTATAGACCTTCCAGTCCCACCATTCGCACTGAAGCCAGTCTTCCATCCAGCCGTGGATGCGGTCTGCACCGCCCGTGGTGGTGTGGCACAGCCAGGTCTCTTCGTCGATGCGAGCGACAACGCCGTCATCCATAAGGAAACCGTTTTCCGAACACATCAGGCCATAACGGCATTTGCCGACCGGAAGATTGCTCATCATGTTGGTGTAGAGCATGTCGAGGAACTTGCCCGCGTCGGGGCCCTTGACGATGATCTTGCCGAGAGTCGAAGCATCGAGAAGACCCACGTTGTTACGGGTGTTCAGGATCTCGCGCTTCACCGCGTCATGCTTGCTCTCGCCGCCACGGGTAAAGGTGTAGGGACGACGCCACTGGCCGACGGGTTCATAGACCGCGCCGTTCTCGTCATGCCACCCTTGGATCGGGGTCTTGCGGATCGGCTGGAACAGCTCGTCGCGCGCAGCGCCGCCGATAGAGCCCATCGAAATGGGGGTATAGGGCGGACGGAAGGTGGTGGTGCCGACGTTCGGGATTGCTTCATCCAAAGCTTGAGAAAGGATCGCCAAGCCGTTGATGTTGCTAAGTTTACCCTGATCCGTTGCCATGCCGATCGTGGTATAGCGCTTGGCGTGTTCGACGCTTTCATAGCCTTCGCGGGCAGCAAGTTGGATGTCGGACACCTTCACATCGTTCTGGAAGTCGAGCCATGCTTTGGACTTGAGCGCATGGCCTGCGCCCTGCGGCATGAGCCAGATTGGAAGAAGTGGCGCTTGGCTCGCGTCCTCGCCCACTGCGGCCTCGGTCGCGGCGGGGGTGAACCCTGCGGCCTGTGCTGCGGTGCGGCCTGCGGTGTAACCATCAACCAGAACTTCAGCACTGTAGAGATGGCCGTTGGCGGTGCCTGCGGTGATGACAAAGGGCTGCCCCTTGTCGCCGGTCGGTGCGCGGGTTGCGTCGGGACGGAACATTGCTTGATCGGCGTCCCAGTTCAGCTTGCCGCCGCAATGCGACCAGAGATGCACGACAGGAGACCAACCGCCCGACATGGCGACCGCATCACAGTCGATCTCGGCCAAAACGGCGCCCTCACCCTCTTGGGCACAGATGGCAACGCCGGTGACACGGGCACGACCCTTGACCTTGGCGATGCCGCGGCCTTTTTCAACGCGGATGCCGCGCGCAATGGCCTCTTCCATCAACTCGCCGCCGCCCTGCGGACGGGCGTCGATGATAGCGGGAACAACCAGACCCGCATCGACCAGCGCAAGCGCGGTGCGATAAGCGTCGTCGTTATTAGTGACGACAACCGTGCGGTCACCGACCGACACGCCATAGTTCACCAGATAGTCGCGCATCGCTGCCGCCAGCATCACGCCGGGGATATCGTTGCCTGCAAAGGAAAGAGGACGTTCGATGGCCCCCGTTGCGGTCACGATCTGCTTGGTGCGGATACGCCACAGGCGGTGACGCGGGCCCGCAAGCTTGGGGTCGTGGTCCGTCAGACGTTCGTAGCCAAGGACATAACCGTGGTCATAGACACCTGCGCCCATCATCCGCTCGCGCAGAGTGACGTTTTCCATCGCATCAAGCTCGGCAAGCGTGTTGTCGATCCACTGCTCTGCGGGCTCGCCGTCGATCATGACACCGTCGACAACGGCGCGGCCGCCCCAATGCGCCTCTTGCTCCATAACAAGAACGCGCGCGCCCGAACGTCCCGCTTCGAGAGCGGCGGCAAGGCCTGCGATCCCGCCGCCGATCACGGCAACGTCGCAATAGAAATAGAAGTGCTCGTAGGTGTCGGCGTCCTTTTCGGTCGGCGCTTTGCCGAGACCTGCGGACTGACGGATGAAGGGTTCATAGATGTGCTTCCAGAACGGACGCGGATGAATGAACATCTTGTAGTAGAAGCCGGCAGGCAGGAACCGCGCGAAAAGCTGGTTCACAGCGCCGATGTCGAACTCGAGGCTCGGCCAGTGGTTCTGGCTTGTGGCGGTCAGACCGTCGAACAGCTCTTGCGTCGTGACGCGCTGGTTCGGTTCGAACTTGCCGCCCGTGCCGAGGTTCACAAGAGCGTTCGGCTCTTCTGCCCCCGAAGCGACGATGCCGCGCGGGCGGTGGTATTTGAACGAACGGCCGACCATCATCTGGTCGTTGGCCAGAAGAGCCGAGGCGAGGCTGTCGCCCTCATAGCCCTTGAGGCGCTTGCCGTTAAAGGTGAAGTCGAGCGGCTTGGTGCTGTCGATCAGACGGCCGCCTTTTGCAAGACGAGTGCTCATGAAAAGTTCCCCCATTTCCAGCCGGGCAGTTTGGCGGAAATCGCGTCTTTGATGTGTTGCGGAGGCTCGGTGCTCTGCGCGGGATAGGTGCCGAAGACTTCGAGCGTGTTGGTGTGGCGTGCAGCCAAGAACCACTTGCCGCAGCCATAGGCATGGCGCCAGCGCTCGAAATGGATACCCTTCTGGTTTTCACGCAAGAAGAGATAGCCTTCGAAGTCGTCGTCATTCGATCCGGGACCAAAGCGCTTGAGGTGGGCTTCTCCGCCCCCCTGAAGTTCGGTCTCTTCGGCATCGACGCCGCAATATGGGCATTGAAGGGTCAGCATCTCGTGTTCTCCTTAGTGAGCCACGCCCGCAGCGACAGATTCATCGATGAATTTGCCTTCGCGGAAGCGATACATGTGGAATTCCTCGGCGAGCGGCGAGTGCCCCTTGGCCATAAGCTCGGCCATCGCCCAGCCAGAGCCGGGGATCGCCTTGAAGCCGCCCGTACCCCAACCGCAGTTGACGAAGATACCGTCGACGGGGGTTTTGGAGATGATGGGCGAGCGGTCGCCGGTCATGTCAACGATCCCGCCCCACTGACGCAGCATCTTGAGACGGCTGATGATCGGGAAGGTTTCGTTGAGCGCACGGACGGTTTCCTCGATGTGATGGAACGAGCCGCGCTGGGTGTAGTTGTTGAACGCGTCGGTGCCGCCGCCGATGACCATCTCGCCCTTGTCGGACTGGGACATATAACCGTGCACGGTGTTCGCCATGACGACCACATCCATACAAGGTTTGATCGGTTCGGACACAAGCGCCTGAAGCGCGACGGATTCGATCGGGAGACGGAAGCCAGCCATTTCGGCCAGAACCGAGGTGTGACCCGCGACGACGATGCCGAGCTTGTCACAGTCGATGTCGCCCTTGGTTGTGGACACGCCGACGACCTTACCGCCTTCGGTGCGCACGCCCGTGACTTCGCATTTCTGGATAACGTCCATGCCCATGTCCGAACAGGCACGGGCATAGCCCCAAGCCACGGCATCGTGACGGGCCGTGCCGCCGCGTTTCTGCAACAGACCGCCCAGAACGGGATAACGCGGACCTTCGAGGTTGATGATCGGAACGAGTTCCTTGACCTGCTGAGGGCTGATGAATTCGGTCGCCACGCCCTGAAGCGCGTTGGCATGGGCGGTGCGCTGGTAGCCGCGCACTTCGTGCTCGGTCTGAGCCAGCATGATGAGACCGCGCGGGCTGAACATCACGTTGTAGTTCAGGTCCTGCGACATCGTCTCGTAAAGGCTGCGGGCCTTTTCATAGATCGCGGCCGACGGGTCCTGAAGATAGTTCGAACGGATGATCGTCGTGTTACGACCCGTGTTGCCGCCGCCGAGCCATCCTTTTTCGATGATGGCGACATTGGTGATGCCGAAATTCTTGCCGAGGTAATAGGCGGTCGCGAGTCCGTGGCCGCCTGCCCCGACGATGATGGCATCATATTTCTTCTTGGGCTCGGGCGCACGCCATGCGCGCTCCCACCCTGTGTGATAGCGAAGAGCCTCACGGGCAATCGCGAAAACGGAATAGCGTCTCATTGTCCCCGAATCCCTCTAGTTCAGTGTTCCGGACTTGCTCCTCTCCTAACTGGACTTTTGTGCGTTAACAAAGGGGGCTACCAGCGCCACAATTGTGTAAAAACACGACATGTCGCATGCGGCGTTTTTGCGCAAACACAGAGGTTTGAGAGCCACCCGACCACCAAGGACTTTCCCATGGGCACTTTGATCGTTACTTAGGCCCAAGCGAAACGCGGGAGGCGATATGTTTTTCTGGATTATCTCGATGTCTTTGGCCGTCATTGCGACGGTGTCTTTGCTGTTGCCCCTGTTCCGCAACACAAGGACCGCCGCGACCGAAGATGCCGTGAGCGAGGTGGACATCTATCGCGAGCAACTTGCCGAAGTGGAACGCGACCTTGAACGCGGCGTTCTCGACACCTCCGAGGCCGAGCGCACCCGCACGGAAATTGCGCGCCGTCTTCTGGCCGCCGACAAGGCAGGCTCCCAACAGACAGGGGACGCGCCGATCCTTGCGAGCCGCATGACCTCTGTCCTTTTCGGCGTTGTTGTTGTTGCACTTTCCGGCGGTCTTTATCTCTATGTCGGTGCTCCTGGGGCGCAGGACCTGCCGCTCAAGGCGCGCATCGCTGCGGGGGATGAAATTCGCGCAAACCGTATGAGTCAGGCCGAGGCAGAGGAACTTGCCCAAGCCATGCCGCGCCCCGAAATCGACGCCCCTGCCGATTATCTCGAGATGGTCCAGCAGCTCCGCGATATCGTGCCGACCCGCCCCGAGGATCAGGCAGGATGGCGGCTTCTTGCCCGTCACGAAGCGGCTTTGACCAATTACGCGGCGGCCGCAGCGGCGCAGGCCCATCTCGTCGATCTTGTCGGCGCACAGGTCCAGATCACCGATCTCGAACGGCTCGCCGATTATATGGTTGCGGCAACGGCGGGACTTGTCACACCCGAAGCCGAAGCGGTTTCGCGCCAGATTCTCGAACGCGATACCGACAATATTGCCGCGCGCTACTACCTCGGCCTGCTTTATGCCCAGACTGACCGCCCCGATGTGGCTTTCCGCCTGTGGAAACAAGTCATCGACAACGGAACGCCCGAGCAAATCCACGTCGAACTTGCCAAGGGCCAGATCGAGGATGCCGCATGGCGCGCAGGCGTTGAATACGAGCTGCCCCGCACCGCCGACCTCCCCGGACCTACGGCGGACCAGATCGAGGATGCGGCCAATATGTCCGCCGAAGATCAAGGCAACATGATCCAAGGCATGGTCGGCCGCCTCATGGACCGTCTGGCGAACGAAGGCGGCACGCCCGAGGAATGGGCCCGACTTATCAATGCCTTGGGGGTTCTTGGCGACACAGATCGCGCACTCGCGATCTGGACCGAGGCCCAAGGCGTCTTTGCGGGCAACACCGAAGCGCTCACCGAAATCCGCGCTGCCGCGCAATCCGCAGGGGTGGCACAGTGATCATTGAAGAAACCGCCGAATTTGCGGCCAACCTGAAACCGATGCGCGCCATTTGCGGTCTCGATCTCGGGACCGTCACCATCGGCGTGGCGGTTTCGGACAATTTCCGAAACGTCGCGAGCCCGCTTGAAACCATCAAGCGCAAGAAATTCACCACCGATGCCGAGGCGCTTCTTGCCATCATCAAAAAGCGCGAGCTTGCGGGGATCGTCCTTGGCCTTCCCAAGAATATGGACGGCAGCGAAGGCCCCCGCGCCCAATCCACACGCGCCTTTGCACGCAATCTGACCAAGCTCACCGATGTGCCGATCACCTATTGGGACGAACGTCTCTCTACCGTGGCGGCAGAACGGGCGCTACTCGAGGCGGATACGTCTCGAAAGCGTCGCGATGAGGTGATCGACCATGTGGCGGCTGGGTTTATCCTTCAGGGGCTACTGGACAGACTGGCATTCATGGGACGGGCGGAATGAGCGCACCTGAAAACACCGACAACATCTGGAAGCGGGCCGAGATTGAAAGCCCCTGCGTCAAGGTCTGTGTTGTCCATCCCGAAGAGCGCATCTGCATCGGCTGCCTGCGCACGCT
>JALRIK010000050.1 GCA_023255435.1 Marivivens sp. | reverse complement strand
GGCGGTGCACCAGTAGATGTCGCCCTCGTGGTAATCGAAGGTGTATTGGTGGGTCATCGCCGCATAAAGCAGATAGCCGCCCGAGGAATGGACAACGCCCTTGGGCTTGCCGGTGGAGCCCGAGGTATAAAGGACGAAGAGCGGATCTTCGGCGTTCATCGGACGCGGCGGGCAGTCGGGCGCGGCGGTTTCCATCAGAGCTTTGACGTCGACATCACGGCCATCGACCCAAGTGGTCTGATCGCCGGTGTGCTTGACCACAAGGCAGCGGACCTTGTCCGAGCAATGCAGCAGGGCGGCATCGGTGTTGGCCTTGAGCGCGGTGCGGCGGCCGCCGCGCGGGGCGGTGTCGGCGGTGATGACGACCTTGGCTTCGGAATCGTTGATGCGGTTGGCCAGAGCATCGGGAGAGAAGCCAGCAAAGACGATCGAGTGGATCGCACCGATGCGGGCACAAGCCAGCATGGCATAGGCGGCCTCGGGGATCATCGGAAGATAGATCACGACGCGGTCGCCGCGCATCACGCCCTGGGACAGAAGGACGTTGGCAAAGCGGTTCACCTTGTCCGAGAGCTGGTTGTAGGTGATGTATTGGGCGGGATCATCGGGGTTGTCGGGCTCGAAGATGATCGCGGTCTGCTCGCCGCGGGTCGCGAGGTGACGGTCGATGCAGTTGTAGGCGACGTTCAGAACGCCGTCCTCGAACCATTTGATGTCGACCTTGCCGTGCTCGAAGGTGGTGTTCTTGACCTTGGTATAGGGCTTGATCCAGTCCAGACGCTTGCCTTCAGCGCCCCAGAACCCTTCGGGATCGGACACGGAAGCCGCATACATCGCCTCATACTTCGCCTTATCGGCATGCGCACCAGCAGAAAACGCCGCACTCGGCGCATAGGTCTTGTCGGTCATCTTTGTCCCTTGTCTTTCCGTCACTTACTAAAGGGTCCGCCCTGACCTTTGGGGCAGGGCGGACAACTTGGCTTAGATGGCGAGATACTTGGCGCGTAAGGCCTCGTCTTCCAGCACATCTTTGGCGTCACCATCGAACACGACGGTTCCAGTATCAAGGATCACAGCGCGGTCCGCCAATTTCAAGGCCGCCACCGCGTTTTGTTCGACGATGATCGTGGTGATGCCCTGATCCCTGATGATGCCCAACGTCTTAGCAATTTCTTGCACGATAACGGGAGCGAGACCTTCGTAGGGTTCGTCAAGGAGAAGCACCTTGATATCGCGGGCCAAGGCGCGGGCGATGGCGAGCATCTGCTGCTCACCGCCCGAAAGCGTCACGCCTTCTTGGCTGCGGCGTTCCTTGAGACGGGGGAAAAGCTCGTAGATGCGCTCGAGCGACCAGCCGATGGGCGGGGCGATCTGTGCGAGCTTGAGGTTCTCTTCCACAGTCAGACCGGGGATAATGCGGCGATCTTCGGGCACAAGCGCGATCCCCGCCGCCGCCGCTTGGTGCGACTTCATCAGGTGGAGCGGTTGGTGGTCGAGCCAGATCTCGCCATGCTTGAGAGCGGGATCATCGAGACGCGCAAGCGCACGAAGGGTCGATGTTTTGCCCGCACCGTTTCGGCCCAGAAGGGCGAGGATCTCGCCCTCGTGGATGTCAAAGCTGACGCCCTGCACGATGTAGCTTTCGCCGTAATAGGCCTGAATATCCCAAACTGAGAGATATTTGGCGTGGGTTGCCGCGTTGTTCACGTTTCTATCAAACTTGCTCATCTGCAGCTTCCCTTAGACCTGAGCCTCGCCGAGATACGCTTCGCGCACCTTGGGATGGCCTTTGATGTTTTCCGGCGTTTCTTCAACGAGCGGTGTGCCCTGAGCGAGAACGGTGATGCGCTCGGCCAGAGAGAACACGACGTGCATGTCGTGTTCGATGATCGCCATTGTGATGTCGCGCTTTTCCTTGATCTCCTTGAGAAGGTCGATCGTGTTGTTGGTATCGGCGCGCGCCATCCCTGCGGTCGGCTCGTCGAGGAGGAGCAGCTTGGGGTTCTGGACAAGGCACATCGCCATTTCCAGACGCCGTTTGTCTCCACGCGACATAGAGGCTGCATGCATGTTGCGTTTGTCGAGCATGTTGACGTCGGCAAGCATCATTTCCGCCTGTTCCACGATGTCCTTTTCCTGCGCGACCGTCTCGAAAGCATGCATGCGGAATGCACCGTCACGTTTTGCAAAGCAGGGGATCATCACGTTTTCGATAACCGAAAGGTCACCGAAAATTTCGGGTGTCTGGAACACGCGGCTGATGCCCATCTGGTTGATCTCGTGGGGTTTGCGCCCCAGCACCGACTGGCCATCGAACATGACCGAGCCGCTGTCGGGGATCAGCTTGCCCACGAGACAGTTGAGAAGGGTGGATTTGCCGGCACCATTCGGACCAATGATGGCGTGCACCGTGTTCTCTTTGATCGAGAGGTTCACGTCACCCAGAGCCTGCAGACCGCCGAAGCGCTTGTTGACGCCTTTGACTTCAAGGATTCCCATTAGTGTTCTCCTTATTCGGCGGGCTGTTTGGTGGCTTTGTCTTCCGACTTGCCACGGTTTCGATACCACGCTGCGATGCGCTGCCCCCCTTCGACGAGACCGCCGGGAAGGAAGATCACGATGAGCATGAACAAGACGCCAAGGGTAAGGTGCCAGCCTTCGCCGACAAAGCGGGCGAAGAACCAAACCACAACGGATTCAAGGCTATCGGGAAGGAAGCTGAACCAGTCGTGCAGGATGTTCTCGTTGATCTTGGAGAAGATGTTCTCGCAGTATTTGATGAAGCCTGCGCCAATGATCGGACCAAATAGGGTGCCGACACCGCCGAGGATGGTCATCAGAACAACTTCGCCCGATGCGGTCCACTGCATACGCTCGGCGCCTGCAAGAGGGTCCATCGCAGCAAGAAGACCACCCGCAAGACCTGCATACATGCCCGAGATCACGAAGGCCGCCAGAGTGTAGGGACGGGTGTTCAGGCCGGTGTAGTTCATGCGGTTCTGGTTCGACTTGACCGCGCGCAGCATCATGCCAAAGGGCGAGCGGAAGATGCGCAGAGACATATAGAAACCGAGGACTGCGATGACTGCACAGAAGTAATAGCCGGCATTAAGGTCGAAACTCCACGCGCCGAGGTCCACCGTATAGGTCGAGTTCATATTGAGCCCAAAGAGACCGGGAACAGGAAGAGCGCCATCCGTGGCAGCACCGTCGAGAACGCGCGGATCGTCAAGCTTGATCTGCAGACCCGTCTCGCCGTTGGTGATCGGGGTGAACACCGAATAGGCCAGACGATAGGACATTTCGGCAAAGGCCAGCGTCAGGATCGAGAAGTAGATGCCAGAGCGGCGCAGCGAGATATACCCGATGACGAGGGCAAAGAGACCCGCCACGACGGTGGCAAGGATGATCGCGGGGATCACGTTCATGCTCAGAAGCTTGAACATCCAGACCGCCGCATAGGACCCCACACCGAGGAATGCGGCGTGACCGAACGACAGATATCCCGTCAGACCGAAGAGGATGTTGAAGCCGATGGCCATCAGACCATAGATCGCAAAGCGCTGCATCAGCGCCGGATAGCCTGCATTGAACTGGGCAAGGCCGCTATCGGTCGGGAAGGGGTTGAGGAGGATCGGAGTGAGCATCGTCAAAGCGATGACGATCCACAGGAATTTGGTATCTTTTTTGTCGAGACCGAACATGGATTAGTCCTCCATCACGCCCTTGCGACCCATAAGGCCACGCGGACGGGTAAGTAGAATGACGATGGCGACGAGGTAGATGATGATCTGGTCGATGCCGGGGATGATCGCCTTGATTTCGTTCATCGAGGCAAAGGACTGCAGAACGCCGAGCAAGAAGCCCGCAAGCACTGCACCCGGAAGCGAGCCCATACCGCCGACGACCACCACCACGAAGGACAGCACGAGGAAGTCCATGCCCATGTGATAGTTCGGAGACAGGATCGGTGTATACATCACCCCCGCAAGACCCGCGACCGCAGCCGCAATGCCGAACATGAGGGTAAAGCGCTTGTCGATGTCGATGCCGAGAAGCCCCACGGTTTCGCGGTCGGCCATACCTGCACGCACAACCATCCCGAAGGTGGTGAACTGGAGGAAGGCGAAGACGGCGCCGATGATGATGAGCGAGAAGAGGAAGTAAACAAGACGCCAATAGGGATAGATGATCACATTGGGATCAAAGCCCAGCATCACGCCGAAATCGAGCGAACCCACATATGCCGAAGGGGCAGGGGTCGGGATCGGGTTGGCGCCGAAGAAATACTTGATGACTTCCTGAAGCACGATCGCAAGACCGAAGGTCACGAGGATCTGGTCTGCGTGCGGACGCTTGTAGAAGTGCTTGATGAGACCGCGCTCCATCGCATAACCGACGAAAAGCATCACCGGAATGGTCAGCAAGATCGCCAGCGGAACTGCCCAATCGATGATGGCCGAGCCCAATTCGGGGCCGAACCAGCTTTCGACATATGCGGTTTCAACCTTCAGCGGTTTGCCGAGGAAGTCCTTTTGGGTCTCATCGATGGTGGTGTAGCTGAGTTGCAGCAAGCGCGAGAGCGATACGGCGCAAAAGGCACCGATCATGAACAACGCGCCGTGCGCAAAGTTCACCACGCCGAGCGTGCCGAAAATCAGAGTGAGGCCAAGAGCGATCAACGCGTAAGCGGATCCTTTGTCGAGGCCGTTGAGAATTTGCAGAATTATAGCGTCCATTGTCCCGCCCTGTTCTGGGAATGGCTAAACCTCCCGCAGCGCAGGAGGTGGTCGGCCGCAGGTGACTGCGGCCGACGATGTAAGGTGCGATTATGCGCCCGGGTTACATGCACCCAGTTCGCCGCCGGCAAACATCGGGTGGTCATCCGGATACTCGACCTGAGCACGCGGAGTGACTTCCACGATTTCGAGGGTGTCGTATTGGTTGGTCGGGTTGTCAGCGCCCTTCATGATGAGAACATCCTTGAAGCACTGGTGGTCCGAACCGCGATAGAGGGTCTGACCGATACCCATGCCGTCGAACTCGAAGTCTTCGAGAGCTTCGACAACGCCGCAGGGGTTGAAGGTGCCTGCGCGGGTTACAGCATCCGCATAAAGGATGGTCTGGACATAGGCGGTGTGTGCCGAACCTGACGGCGGACGGCCATACTTTTCGCCGAACGACTTTACGAAGGCCTGGGTGCCGGCATCCTGAAGCTGCCAGTTCCAGTTCATCGAGCCGTAAACGCCCTGGATGTTCGCGCCTGCACCCGCAGCCATGAGTTCCGAATAGAGCGGAACGATGACTTCGAACTGCTTGCCGTTCACCATCTTGTCGCGAAGGCCGAACTGAACCGCTTGGGTCAGCGAGTTCACCATGTCCCCGCCGTAGTGGTTCAGGATGAGGGTATCTGCACCCGAGTTCAGAACAGGAGCGATATAGGACGAGAAGTCACCGGCACCAACGGGGGTGCGGACCGTCTGGACCGTTTCCCAGCCGAGAGCTTCGGTCGAGGCTTTGATCGACTCTTCTTGGGTCCAGCCCCAAGTGTAGTCGGCGGTCAGGTGATATGCACGACGCTCATTGCCGTAAACGTTCGACAGAACAGGAGCGAGAGCTGCGCCAGACATGTAAGCGTTGAAGAAGTAACGGAAGCCGTTACGCTTGCGGTCCTTACCGGTGGTGTCGTTCGAGTGGGTCAGAGCGGCCATGAAGATCACGCCGGCTTCCTGACAGAGCGACTGAACAGCCACAGCCACGCCGGACGAGGAGCCGCCGGTGACCATAACAACGCCGTCTTTCTGGATCATCGACTGGGCCGAAGCACGTGCAACGTCGGACTTAGTCTGGGTGTCGCCGGTCACATATTCGACTTTTTTGCCGAGAATACCGGTGCCGTCCAGAACCTTGGACGAGAAGGTGTTCAGCATGCCGCCGTCACCGCCACCGTTGAGGTGTTCTACGGCGAGATAGTATGCGTCGAGTTCGTCGAGACCTTCCTGAGCATAGGGGCCGGTCTGGGGAACGTTGAAGCCGAGTTTCACAGTCGAGCCGGTTGGCGCGTTGGTGAATCCGGCATGGGCGTCTGCGCGAAGATAGGTCGGCAGAGTGAGGCCGGCGCCGGCAATGGCACCCGTCTTCAACACGCCGCGACGCGAGAAGTTCATTTTGGACATAAATATCCTCCCTTTGGTGAAATTCGCGCCGGATCTCCTCCATCCAGAGCGAAACGCATTTTTGCAATGCTGTAAGCAGTAAGCGTCGCGACAGAAAACTTCGCAACAAAACGCTTTTACGAAACAATTTTTTTGTAAAGATTTGCACAATGCCATAGTATACATTGTAAATTGCTTTTCTTGCGCGCGCAGAAAGCCACTGGAATCACAAGGTGTTTACCAATGCCCCAAAGACAATTGACAGGCACGAGGATTAGAGAACGGCGGCTCGATCTGGGGCTTCGGCAGGCTGATCTTGCATCCAAGGCTGGAATCTCGGCCTCTTATCTCAACCTGATTGAACATAACCGGCGCAGAATCGGCGGCAAAATCCTCAATGATCTTGCGAGGGGGCTAAATGTGGACGCCTCGATGCTTTCCGAAGGCACCGAAAAAGTCGTTCTGGATCAACTTCGTTCCGCGGCGGTCGAGCAAACCGAAGTCGAAGTCGAGATCGACCGCACCGAAGAATTCGCGGGGCGCACCCCCGGTTGGGCGGCGCTTGTCCTTGCTCAGGCCCGCCGTATCGAGCGGCTCGAGGGACGGGTTCAGGCCTTGACCGACCGTTTGGCCCACGACCCGCAACTTGCGGCATCTCTGCATGACGTGATTACTGCGGTTACGTCGATCCGCTCTACCTCGTCGATCCTTGTCGGAGAGGAAGTCATCGACCGCGATTGGCAAACGCGTTTCCATCGCAACATCTATGAAGACAGCCAGCGCTTGGCCGAAAGCAGCCGCGCCTTGGTGCAATATCTCGACGCTCCGACCGAGGACGGCGGCGCGCCTCTTTCGCCGAACGAGGAGGTGGAGGCCGAGATCGAAAAGAACCCCGACCTTCTTTATGCGCTTGTCTCGGGGGACAGACCCGAGCTGCCCCATTTGCGCAGCCGCGCCGCGCAATCCATGATGGACGGAATTTTCGACCGCTTTGCCGCGGATGTGATCAAGCTGCCGCAAGGTCTCTTTGAAAAGACCGCGCGCGAGATGGCCTATGATCCCGAAAAGCTCGCGCGGCATTTCGAGGTGCAAATCGATGTCGTGCTTCGCCGTCTTGCGCTCTTGCGGGTCGAGGACGGTCATCCCGAAACCGCCCTCGCGATCTGTGACAGGGCGGGGGCTTTGACCTTTTTGCGCAATGGCGCAGCCTTTGGATTGTCCCGCACGGGCTTTCCCTGTCCGCTTTGGCCGATCTACGAGGCTTTGACCCAACCGCTGCGCCCTTTGCGTCAGGTGGTGATGTTTCAGGGCAATGAGGGGCAAGAACTCCTGTGCTATGCCGTCGCAGTGCCGACCAGCCCACCAAGTTTCGAAGCACCGCAATTGATCGAAGGGGTGATGCTTGTCATCCCGCGAAACCCCAGCGCCAAAAGGACCGATCTGCTTGTCGGGCCGGGGTGCCGTGTTTGTCAAAGGTCGGGATGCTCGGCGCGGCGAGAGCCTTCAATTCTCTCGGAGATTGAAGAAGTGCATCAGACTTTTTGACAGACGCAATCTTCTCGGCAATAGTCAAAAAAAGAATGCAAAGGTGTCTTGGGAGGGGCGGCCTTATGGCAAAACGGGTTCTCGTTATCGAGGATGAACCGAACATAACGGAGGCCATCAGTTTCATTCTGTCGCGTGACGGATGGACCGTGCACACGCATTCCGACGGGGAAACCGCGAACGAGCGGATAAAGGCGACGCCACCCGATCTCATTATCCTTGACGTGATGCTTCCCGGGAAAAGCGGTTTCGACATCCTGCGCGATCTTCGGGCCGAAGAGGGGACCTCCGAACTACCTGTTCTGATGCTTACGGCACGGGGACAGGCGCGGGACCGCGAGCTTGCCGAAAAGCTCGGTGTGACCCAGTTCATGACGAAACCCTTCTCGAACGCAGAAGTGCTTGAAAGCGTGCGCGCGCTCGCGCGGGACTGAGCCATGGCGCTCAAGCTCAAGCCGCTTCAATTTCTGGCGCGTTCCAGCTATCGACAACGCCGCCTTCGGGATGTGGCGGGCATGTTGCCGATTATCGGAATCTTGCTGCTTCAGGTGCCGCTTCTTTGGCCTCGCGCCGAGGGGCAAAGCCTGACCACCTCCGCAATGATCTATGTCTTCGGCGTCTGGATTTTGCTGATCGCTCTGGCGCTTTATCTCTCCAAAGCAATCCGCAATGATGCGCCCGAGCTGGGTGAGGGCCAAGAGGATGTCGACTGATGTTGACCTACAACGTCCTCATTGCAGTTGCACTTCTCTATGTGGTTTTTCTCTTCGGGATCGCCTTTTTCGCCGAAAAGCGTGCGCGAGCTGGACGTTCGGGTTGGGTCAGTAGCCCTTGGATCTATACGCTTTCGCTGTCGATCTATTGCACCGCTTGGACCTTCTATGGTGCGGTCGGCTATGCAGCGCGCTCGGGGCTGGAATATCTTACGGTCTATCTTGGGCCGACGATCGTCATGCTTGGCTGGTGGTGGATCGTGCGCAAGCTTGTTCGCATCGGCCGTAGCCAACGCATCACCTCGATTGCCGACCTGATTTCCTCGCGTTTCGGCAAGTCAACATCGCTGGGTGTGATCGTCACGTTGATCGCTGTGGTCGCGGCGACGCCCTATCTTGCGCTGCAACTCCAATCGGTGACGCTGTCCTTCGCGGTCTTTGCCGAAGCGGGCGGCACCCATTGGACCCAAGCCGACCTGTCGCGGGCCGCGCTTTGGGTGGCGATCGGGCTTGTGGTTTTTACCATTGTCTTCGGCACCCGCAATCTTGATGCGAACGAACGTCACCACGGCGTTGTCATTGCCATCGCGGTCGAGGCGGTCGTCAAGCTTTGCGCATTGATCGCCGTCGGGGTCTTTGTGGTATGGGGCGTGGCGGGCGGTCTTGGCGAAACGCTCCAGATGATCGACGCCTCGGCCATTTCCAAATGGGAGCAACCCGCAGGACGCTGGGTCGGGCTGACCTTTTTGGCGGGGGCGGCCTTTTTGTGCCTTCCGCGTATGTTTCAGGTGCTGGTCGTCGAAAACGTCAACGAAAACCACCTGTCGACCGCAAGCTGGGCCTTTCCGCTCTATGTGATGCTCATGAGCCTCTTTGTGGTGCCGATCGCAGTTGTGGGGCTCAACCTCATGCCAAGCGGGTCCAACCCCGATCTTTTCGTCCTCACGCTGCCCCTTGCCGAAGGATGGAATGTCCTTGCGATCTTTTCCTTCCTCGGAGGCTTCAGCTCTGCCACCTCGATGGTGATCGTAGCGACCATTGCGCTTGCGACGATGGTCTCCAACCATATCGTGGTCCCGCTCTGGCTCAGTTCGCGCGGGGCGGGGGCGGTGGTTGCGGGCGATATCCGTCTGGTCGTCCTCTTGTCGCGTCGCATCTCGATCGCGGCGGTGGTGCTTGGCGGCTATATCTATTTCCGCCTGTCGGGCGGCGGCGCTGCCCTTGCTGCCATCGGTCTCATCTCGTTTGTGGGTGTCGTGCAGGTGCTCCCCTCGCTCGTCGGCGGGCTTTACTGGCGCGGAGCCACCCGCTGGGGCGCTATTGCAGGGCTTGTCGTCGGCTTCTCGGTCTGGGCGTGGTGCCTTTTCCTGCCCTCCTTCGGTCAAGGCGCGATCATTCCCGTGTCCGTTTTTGAAAACGGTCCCTACGGCATCAATTGGCTACGCCCCGAGGCGCTCTTCGGGATCGAGAAGATCGATCCGCTGCTCCATGCGCTCTTGTGGTCGATGCTGCTCAATGCGGTTGCCTTCTTTGTCGGCTCTGTCGTGACTTTCCCCGCACCCATCGAGCGGTTGCAGGGCGCGCAATTCGTGAATGTCTTCGAGCATTCGACGGGCGCACGGGCATGGACGCAAAGCGCAGCCGAAGCCGAAGACCTTCTCATCATGTCTCAGCGCATTCTCGGTCCCACCGAAGCCCAACAGATCTTTGCCCGCGAGGCCGCGCGGCAGGGCAAGGCAGGGTATCTGCCCGATGTGACGCCCGATTTCATCCAGACACTCGAACGCAATCTTGCGGGCTCTGTTGGTGCGGCAACGGCGCATGCGATGATCGGACAATTCACCCAAGGGTCCAGCATTTCGGTCGAAGACCTGATCGCCGTTGCCGATGAAGCGGTCCAGATCATGGAATATTCGAACCGGCTCGAGGCGAAATCCGCCGAGCAGGAACGCACCGCGCGCCAGCTTCGTGATGCCAATGAAAAACTGACGGCGCTCTCGATCCAAAAAGACGCCTTTCTCAGCCAGATCAGCCACGAGCTGCGCACTCCGATGACTTCGATCCGGTCGTTCTCGGAAATCCTGCGCGATGGGGATGCAGACCCCGCCACCGTCGAGCGATATTCGGGGATTATCCATGACGAGGCGCTGCGATTGACGCGTTTGCTCGATGATCTCCTTGATCTTTCGGTGCTTGAAAACGGTCAGGTCACGCTCAACATCCAGGAAGGCTCGCTCAAGACCCTGCTCGACCGCGCGATTTCCGCGACCGAGGCGAGTGGAAGGCGGCTCTCGATCCGCCGTATCGTCGCCAACGAGAACCATCTTTTGAACACCGACCTTGATCGTTTGACGCAGGTGTTCATCAACCTCATTTCGAATGCCGAGAAATACTGTGACGCCGAGGCGCCAGAGTTGAAGATCACGCTCCGCCGCATCGGGGGACGGCATGTCGTCGATTTTATCGACAACGGCAGCGGCATCGGCAAAGCAAGCCAGCGCGTCATCTTTGAAAAATTCTCGCGCTTGTCCGACCATCGCAAGGCAGGGGGCGCGGGACTCGGACTTGCCATTTGCCGCGAGATCATGGCGCGTCTGGGCGGCGAAATCGTTTATCTTCCGGGGCAGGGTGGCGCGGCATTTCGTGTCACGCTCCCCTGACATTTACCGCTGGGTAAGGGTTGGGCGCTAAGACTCGGCGCATGACCCAGCCTTCCGTCAAAGAACGTATGATCAAGCGCCCTGCGAACGCGGCGCCAAAACCCCCAGGGGTGTCGCCCGAGCGGGCCATCCGCCTTGGGGTTTCACGCGCCTTCGAGGAAGAGTTGGGCTGGCGCATCGGCGTGATCGGCGTCGGTCTTTCCGTCACACCTTTTGACGATACCCTTGCGCAATTCGCCCCTGACTTTCTCACTTATGAGCTGCGTTCCGAAGCTATGGCCGGATTTGTCGCGGTCGATGGGGATACGCGTTCGGCCATTATCGAAGTATTGACCTGCCACAGTGCGATGGCCCGCCGCGCGTCGCCGCGTGATGTGACGGCTGTGGATGCCGCGCTTGTGCGTGCGACATTCGAACGGCTACTCGGCAACCTTGCCGAACATGCACTCGGCACAGAGCTTGAGGGGTGGCTGAAGGATGTTTCTCTCGGTGGCCAGATTTTGCACGAGGGGCAGCTCGAGGCGCGGCTTGCCGTTCAAGACTATCGCGTTGCGCAAGTCAGCCTTGATTTCGGGGTGGGCGATAGGCAGGGGCAGCTCGTCCTCGCCATCGCTCTGCCGCCCAAGGTCGAGGCCCAATCCCCCGAGGCGGCACCGAGAGGGATCGGTGATCTATTAGCCAAGCGACTGCGGCAGGAACCCGTCGTGATCGAGGCTGTTTTGCATCGCTTCAACATGACGAATGCCGATATTTCCGCTTGGGTCGCAGGCTACGAGATCCCGCTTGATGGTGCAGACCTCGGGCGGGTGGCGATTGTGGCTGCAGGGGCGGAGCGTCTCCTCGGCAATGCGCGGCTCGGCCAGATTCATGGAATGAAAGCTATTCGGCTTGAGCCCGCTGCGGCGCCTATTCTTGGGCCTCTCGATATCGACCCCCGCAAAAGCGAAGGGCCACCGCAGGTGGTGGCCCGAACACAGAGCAAAGAGCAAGATGACGTGATCAGCTTGCCGCAAGATCCGTAATGCGCTGGCGCAGACCTTCGAGATCATAGCCCGCGCGAGCGGCTGCCTCGATGATCGCATCGACAGGCATCGACTTGGCCGAACCAAGCGACCAGACGATCGACGAACGCGTGCCCGACGCGCAATAGGCAAGGACAGGACCGCTGGATTGCTCGATCGTGCTCATCTGCACTTTGACCATCTCGGCGTTCAGAGACTGGTGGGTCACCGGATTGAACACAAAGCGAAGGCCCGCAGCTTCGACCGCCGTGCGCATAGCGACCGAGCCGATGTCAGAAGGCACTTCTTCGTCAGGACGGTTACAGAGAACGGTGGTAAAGCCTGCCGCCTTGATCGCTGCAACGTCGGTCGGAAGGATCTGTTGCGAGACAGAATAGTTCGAAGCAATTTTACGAATGTCCATTTGGTCCTCAGGTCGCTGGAAGCGCGTTATCTAGCTGGTTGCGCAGGATCGGTGCAAACCACATACCTGCAAACATCGCCAAGAGGAACACTGTTCCGCCGATTCCTCCATAAGAGAGTGAGGCAATCGACGGGCCCGGGCACAGACCGGCCAAGCCCCAACCCATACCGAAGAGCGTCGAGCCGATCACGAGGTTGCGACCGATCTTGGCTTCGGGGCGGGGCGGAAAGAGACCGCCGAGCGCGGGGTTACGCCCGATGGTAAGGCGCCAAGCGATGGCCATCGGGATGATCGCGCCGCCCATAACAAAGGCAAGTGTCGGGTCCCACTGACCGAAAACATCAAGCCAGCCTTGCACCTTGGAGGTGTCAGTCATGCCCGAAATGAGAAGTCCGGTGCCGAAAAGCGAACCGGCGATGAAAGCAAAAAGACGACGCATCAGATCCACCCCAATGTGTGCTTGAAGACGATAACGGACAGACCGCCCGCCATGATATAGAACACCGTCGCGACAATGCCGCGCAGGCTCAGACGCGAGATACCGCAGACCCCGTGACCCGAGGTGCAGCCATTGGCAAAGCGCGTGCCGACACCCACCAGAAGACCTGCGGCGACGATGGCCCAGAGGTTGCTGGTCAGATGTGTTTCAGGGGCGCCGAACACGATCGCGATGATCGCGGGCACCATAAATAGTCCGATGAGGAAGAAGAGGCGTTCGCTGGCCTGATCACCCTTGGCCGAGCCGTCGATCAGCCCGCCGATGATGCCGGAGGCACCCATGATGCGGCCGTTGATCAAAAGATAAACCGCACCAGCAAGTCCAATTATACCGCCTCCGATAAGGCCGTAGATCCATTCAGTCTGCATTTCAGTCTGTTCCGTTCGTTCCGTGGCGAGAAGAGGGCAGAGCCCCCGAAGTTCAAAGAGTTCTGTTTCCAGAACGGTTGCAGCCCGTTTCCTCGAACCTTTGAACGTTGACTTCAAAACCCGCTTGGCACCGCATCGGTTTTCGATGCTGGTCTTTGGCGCGTGTTTGCGTTATCCGTCGTGCAGCATAAGTGACGGAACTTGAAGTCGTATCCAAAGGTTTGATTCCTCGGTCGACCTCTAAAATAGGCAGTGAATGAATCATTGCAAGAACGAAATATAATATTATCTTTATGCATTAAGGTAGTATCATGCACGATTTGAACGAGACAGCTAACGCTATGGATAAAGCAGCAGATGAGGCCGCAGAGGTTCTCAAAGTGCTTTCCAACCCTGCAAGGCTTAGAATTCTTTGCGCCTTGCTCCCTGGAGAGCGATGTGTCGGGGATCTCGAAGAGATGCTCGGCGCAAGCCAGTCCTATGTATCGGGCCAGTTGGCACGGATGCGGTCCGAAGGGCTGGTCGCGTGCGATCGCGACGGACGCACGATCAATTACAAGATCGCAGACCCCCGCATCGGGCCGATCCTCGAACGTCTTTACGAAGTATTTTGTCCCGACATCAAACTCGATTGACCTAGGTCATAACGTGGGTTCACTTGGCCTGTCATACTTGCATCAACCACCAGGATTGGAAGGTGTGAGATGGAAAAGAGCCTGATTTATCACGAGTTGTTCGAGCTTCTCTCTGCGATTGAGGACGACCCCCACAATCGCGCCCAGTTTCGGTCCGATGTCACGGATATGATCGGTAAGATGAGAACCGAAGGCTACAACGTGCCGCTCAAACTCGGCGCTCTCGAAGAGGCGCTCAGGTCCGAAGAGGAAGACTGTCTCTTCGAAAATATGCCCGTATAAGCACATATTGATCGGTTTCTCCCCTATTTCATTGCTAAAGGGTTGCCCTTGGGCGCGTTAAGCGGCCAAATGCCTGAAAAGCGTTCAATTCAGGGCCGCAAGGCGCGTCAAGGCAGTGGGCATGGGTCAGCCGGTTAGTTTCAAAGTCTCTGGGCATGTTGCGGAAATCGTGCTGGATGCACCGCCTGCAAATGCGCTCAAACCGCCTGTGCGCATCGCCTTGCTTGAGGCGATCGAGCGGGTGGAGCAGGACCGCTCGCTTCGGGCGCTTGTCCTGCGGGCCGAGGGCAAGATGTTTTCCGCGGGCGGTGATATCCGCGAAGCCGAGGCCGAAGCCCACCCTACGCTACGCGAGATTTGTCGGCGACTTGAAAACCTTCCTGTGCCTGTGATTGCAGGCATTCAGGGCACGGCGCTCGGAGGCGGTGCCGAGCTTGCATTGGCCGCGCATTTCCGGCTCTTTTCCGAAACGGCGCAGATCGGCTTTCCTGATGTGACCTTGGGCCTTGTGCCTTCAGCTGGGGCGAGTCAGCGGCTCCCGCGTATCGTCGGTGCCGAGGCGAGCCTCAAGCTTCTTCTTGAGGCCCGCACCATTTCGGCGGAAACCGCGCGCGAGATCAAACTCGCCAACGGGATCGTCAAAGGCGCGATGCATCAGGCCTGTATGCATCTGGCCAATATGCTGATCGAGAAAGAAGTCACCGCCATTCCTGCCAAAGATCGCCGCGAGATGATGACCGACGGCATCGGGTTCCTGAATGCGGTGAAAACCAAGCGCGCCGCTGTCGAGCGTAGCCCGCTCCTTGCGCCCAAGCGGATCGTCGACTGTGTCGAGGCCGCGATCCTCATGCCGTTTGACGTTGCGAACGAAGTAGAGGAGGCGGCCCGAGAAGAAACCGCCAAGAGTGAACAGTCCCGCGCCTTGCGGCATATGTTCATCGCCGAGCGCCGCATTTCGCCAATGCTTCTGAGCCGAGGGGAAAACGGGCGGCGTCTTCCCGGTCTTGAAGCAGGAACCGAGGTGGTCGACCGTCTGCGCCATGTTCTACGCGCCTCGATCAATCACGCTGCGGCCCAAGGCGTGGCCTATGCCAAAATCGACGGAGCGCTCCTCAGCCTTGGATTTGCCAAAGGGCCTTTCGAAGTGGAAAAGCCAGTGCTTGCGGGCAAGGAGGTCGAAATTCTCCGCCGCAGGTTTCTGGCGGCACTAATGGCCGAAGGCGCGCGGATGGTCGAGGCAGGGCTCGTGGCGCGGGCCTCGGACATCGATGCGCTTGCGGTGCACGGCATGGGATTTCCGCGCTGGCGGGGTGGCCCGATGACGGCCGCGCATCTTGTAGGGCTAGTTTCCCTGCGCAATGATATGCGCAAGTGGAAAGAGGAAAGCCGCATTTGGGACGTGCCGCAAATGCTTGATGAAGCAGTGAAATACTCAGGTGGCTTTGACGCGCTCTTGCGAATTGACGCCGAAGCCTAGGCGAGGATCACGCCCACGATCACCATCGCAAGCCCGATCATTGAAAGCATGAGCGAGCCGATATTGACGGGCAGTATTTTGTTCAGACGCAGGCGGAGCGCTTCGTCCCCAAGGTTTTGGCGCTTGGCCTTGAGCACCATGAAAACGCTTGCGATGACGCCGACAAGCCCCAGCACCGTCACGCCCGAGCCGATCCAGACCAGATATTCCATATGTGTCCCTTTCCCTCACGTTGGCGTTGCCCTAGCGCGGCAGGGTCTCGCTTGCAATAGGCTGAGGACTTGCGGCACCCATTGCCAGTCGTTAGGGATGCAGGCAAACCCGAATTGAAGTCCTTTGTGGAGAGCAGAATGAACGACGTCACCGATACCGCAAATTCCGTCGCAGGTCAGGAACTCCGCCAGTTCATCGAGCGCTACGAGCGTCTCGAGGCCGAGAAGAAAGACATTGCTGATGCGCAAAAAGAAGTCATGGCAGAGGCCAAGGGCCGCGGCTATGACACCAAGGTGATGCGCAAAGTCATCGCGCTTCGCAAGCGCGACGCTGATGATATCGCCGAAGAAGAGGCGATCATGGACATGTATAAGGCCGCACTCGGGATGTAGTCCCGCTCTGGCGTGGCCTTTACGGGCTGATGAAGGTCACGCCGGGCATTCTCTCGATACGAAAGACGTCTTCTTCGTATTGCTCGGTCAGGTGGTTGACGACCTCTTCGGTCCAACCTTCAAGATCCATTTCCTCGACAATTTCGTCTTCGATGGCATAGCGCTCTAGAAATGCAGCGATGATGCGGCGTTTCTGGACCTCGGTCTGGGGCGGATGGGTCTTGAGATAGGCGCCGAGCCGCGCCATCCCGTCTTCGGTCATAATGGTGGCCAAAAGGTCGAAACCGCCGCTGATCTTGGTCAGCGGGTCCACACCCGAAATCTCGCGCACAAGCTGGGCCCAGATGAGCGGGGTGTCTTCGTTGCACCAGACGGTAAGACTGGCCTGCGGGAGTACCGCGCGGATGCGCTCGACCACATGTGACCAGACAAGCTGTTCGATCTGGATACCCGATAGGAATTCGACAAAGTTCTTCGTCTTACCCTGTTCGAAGGCGGCAGGCACAAAGGTTGCGGGATTGCGAAGCCCGAGGAACAACTCGATATCGTCATTGGCAAAAATCTGGCCGAATGCCCCGAGCTTGGACTCGAGTTGTTCATAGAAAACGCCGTTCTCGAAAATCCGGTTGGGCACACAGATAAAGGCCGAGTTGCTCATCACCAGACGATTGGCGGATTCGTCGTCCAAAATTGCATCGACAAGCACGTCCCGCGTCATAGCAGAAGGGGGCGCGCCGTTGAGGTTCTGGATCGTTTCGCGGATCAGTCGGCGGTATTTGCCGGGGCCGGGGATCTTGATGCCTTCGGCAGCAAAATTCTCGGTGTTCTTCAGGAGCGTTTTGAGAAGACGATCCTCGTCTGTGCAGGCCGCGCCGATGTGAAGGGCAATTTGCATGTCGTCGTCCGAAATTCTTTCGTTCCTATATAAGGGCTTTTCTGGACAGGGAAACCGCTTTCGGGTATCGCACGGATTATGTCCGAGCAAAGTGGTCAGATATTCCGCCCGAGCCAACGCGCAATTCGCGTCGACCCATGGTCGATGGGGGCGCTTTTCATCGCGGTTTTGGTGCTTTTGCCGATCATCGCGGTGATCTGGTTTGCGTTGACCCCGACCGAAAACGTCTGGGGGCACCTAATTTCGACGACTTTGCCGCGCTATCTCGCCAATACGGGTATCTTGATGTTCTCGGTTGGGCTTTTGACCTCGATGGTGGGCACGGGTGCGGCTTGGCTGATGGTGATGTATCGCTTCAAGGGGCGCCGCTGGCTCCAGTGGGCGC
Source organism: Marivivens sp. (assembly GCA_023255435.1). Lineage (GTDB taxonomy): Bacteria > Pseudomonadota > Alphaproteobacteria > Rhodobacterales > Rhodobacteraceae > Marivivens. Next base: position 1,538 of record JALRIK010000050.1, on the reverse strand, counting down.
TTTTGATGCCGCTTGCGGTGCCCGCTTATGTCGGGGCCTATGCTCTGGTTGATTTCCTTGAATACGCAGGTCCTGTGCAAACCACATTGCGCGAGATGTTCGGCTGGGAGAACTCCCGCGATTATTGGTTCCCCGCGATCCGCAGCCATTGGGCCGCGATCCTTGTGCTCTCGGCGTCGCTTTACCCTTATGTCTATATCCTCGCCCGTGCGGCATTCCGCGAGCAAAGTGGGGCAGGGTATGAGGTCGCGCGTGCCTTGGGTGTCGGTCCTTTTGGCCGCTTTATCCGCGTCGGTCTTCCGCTTGCCCGCCCCGCAATCGCGGCGGGTGCGGCGGTCGTGATGATGGAAACCGTCAACGATTTCGGCACCGTCGATTTCTTTGCCGTGCAGACCCTGACCACGGGGATTTTCACCGTATGGCTTCAGGGCGGCAACCTTGGCGGCGCAGCCCAGATCGCGACGCTTGTCCTGACGCTCATCGTCCTGCTTGTGACCCTTGAAAAGCTCTCACGTCGGAGAAGCCGCTTTTACGGCTCGGCGCGTGGGGCGCGCCCCGTGGTTCCGACCGAATTGAAGGGGCTGCAGAGCTGGCTTGCGGGGGCTTTGTGTTTCGTGCCGTTCTTCATGGGCTTTGTGCTTCCTGTAGCGGTGCTCTTGACCCATGCGGTGGATGCTGCCGAATGGGTGGCCCCCGGTTTGCTCAAGGCGCTGTGGCATACGCTCGCCACAGGCGGTGCAGCAGCGGTGCTCACGGTGCTTGGGGGCGTGCTCATGGTTTACGGGGTGCGCTTGTCGGGCAAGGCGCTGCCGCGGCTTTTGATGCCGATCACAGCGATCGGCTATGCCTCTCCGGGTGCGGTGCTCGGGCTTGGTATCCTCATTCCACTTGCCGCCCTCGATAACCGTATCGCCGACGGGATTCTGGCTTTGACGGGTTGGGACCCTGGTCTGATGCTGACGGGAACGGCCTTTGCTCTTGTTCTGGCCTATTGTGTGCGCTTCTTCGCCATCGCCCAGAGCTCAGCCGATGCCGCCTTTGGCCGTGTCTCGCCTAGCCTGCAAGCCGCAGCGCGCTCTTTGGGACAATCCGCAGGCGGCGCCCTCCGCACGGTTTACGCACCCTTGATGCGGGCGTCACTTGGCTCGACTTTGCTGCTGGTCTTTGTCGATTGCGTCAAAGAGCTTCCTGCCACGCTTTTGCTCAGACCCTTTAACTACAATACCTTGGCGACCCGTGTTCATGAAAAAGCCTCGCTCGAAAAGATCGCCGAGGCAGCACCGGCCGCGCTCATGATCACGCTCGTGGGACTGATTGCGGTCGCACTTCTCGCCAGAGCAAATAAGTAACTCAAAACGACTTGCAGAGCGCTCGGCTGCACGTTAAATGGCTCCCGAGTGCCCCTATAGCTCAGCTGGTAGAGCAACTGATTTGTAATCAGTGGGTCGGGAGTTCGAGTCTCTCTGGGGGCACCACATACAAGCTTATCTTGATGCCCAGCGCATAGTCAAGCCCTTGTCAGCACTCACATAAATGCC
>JALRIK010000004.1 GCA_023255435.1 Marivivens sp. | reverse complement strand
TCTCGACCCCCACCATTGCGAAAACCGCGCGCTCGTCATGCTGCCCGGTGGCTTCATCTCAACTCACAAGGACAGCCGCGAGGGGGATCTGGCCTGCGTGCACTTCCTGACCGGGGGTGGTGTGGGCCGGCCGGTCAACTCGGTGGGCGCCCCGCGCTTCGTGATCGAGGATCCGTCGCGCTACTTCGACGAGGGGCGGTTGCCCTATGAGGCCCGGCATGGCTACTCGGTCAATCCGCGACCGGGGCTCTCGGTCTTCTTCCCCTCGCACATTCCCCACAACCAGCACCCCTACGAGGGGCGCGCGCCGCATGTGCAGGTCGTCGCGAACTTCCGCGTCGTCCTGCCCGTGGCGATCGAGGAAAGGCTGTTCGACTGATGGGATTTGAGCTGACACTGGAGGCACGCGATGGCAGTCGGCATCACGTGTATTTCGACCCGCTGACTTCCGAGTGCGTGGGGCTGCCGCTGCGTATTGAGCCGCGCGCGTTCGCGCCGGTGTCGCGTGTTGCTAAAGACAAGCCCCTCGGAAAATCCCGTGCGCCCCGTGTGTTGAAAATCCAGCTGGGGATGGCCTGCAATTACGCCTGCGCCTACTGCAATCAGGCGGTGCAGATCGGCGATGCCACGGTCTCGAAGCTGGCGGATGTTGAGGCGTTTCTGGCGGGGCTGGAGGATTGGATCGAGGGCGCGCCGGGGCGGATCGAGCTCTGGGGCGGGGAGCCTTTCCTCTACTGGTCCAAGATCAAGCGGTTGGTTCCCGCGCTGGCGGGGCGGTTCCCGGGGGCGCGCTTCTCGACCATTACCAACGGTTCGCTCCTCGACCGTGAGAAGATCGACTTCATCGCCGCGCATGACATCGCCATCACTATCTCGCATGACGGACCTGGCCAGCATCTGCGCGGGCCGGATCCGCTTGATGATCCCGAACAGCGGCGCTGGATCGAAGCCCTGCTGGCCGAGCGCCCCGAAAAGACTGGGTTTAACGCGGTTCTGACGCGCCAGCATCACGACCTTCGGGTCCTCAAGACCTGGTTCGCGGAAAATGTTGGGCCGGACATCTTCGTGGGGCTCGAGGGGGTGGTGAATGTCTATGACGTTGCGACAGCCATCGGGACGGGGCGCTTCGAGCCCGCGGAACTGAACAGCCTGACGCGCTCGATCTTCGAGGCGCTGGTTGAGGATCCGAATGCCTTCGGTCTCGGGGAGCGCATCAACGAGTTCTTTGCCTCGATCCAGCGCCGGCGGCCAATCGATGCCCTCGGCCAGAAATGCGGGATGGACAACCCCGACGCCATCGCCGTCGATCTGCTCGGCAATGTCATGACCTGCCAGAACACCGGGGCCAAGGAGGTGCACAAGATCGGCCATATCGCCGATTTTGACGCCATCGCGCTCGATACCGCAACGCATTTTGCCTTCCGGAACGAGTGCATGTCATGCCCTGCCGTTCAGCTCTGCAAGGGGTCCTGCATGTTCCTCGAAGGCGAGTTCTTCAAGCAGAGCTGCGCCAACGAGTTTGCCTTCAATATGGGGATCATGATGGCGGCTGTGTGGCATTTGACGGGGATGGTGGTGGTTGGGGTGGAACACACGGGCCGGGCGGGGCTGGACGGAAGCGCTGCACGCCTCGACGGTATGGCTCAAGCGCCCGGCCCGTAATCCAAGTTTACTGTTTCAAAGAACGCAGGGCAGAATCGATGCCGCAGGGCCATCGTGGCGCAGGGCGGGCGGGAAGTCGCTGCCGGAAATGAGCGCGATTAACTTAAGGGGGAGAGTGTTCGCGGCTAGAACCGTTCCATCCGGGCTATGGCGGTGCCGGCTGGCCGGGGGCATCGCTCTTCCAGAGCCCGGACACCATCACTTGGGATCGCATCGGCGCCCAGGTCCAGGAGATGGCCTGGGGCGCCACCGGCAATGCGCTCGGTGCACCCCTCTCGCCGTTTGCCACCGACGAGGTCAATGACCTGACCGTGTTCATGACGGCCGGCGGGGATCGCCTGGCCGGCGTCACCCAGGAGGCTATGCTGAACGGCGCCAATGCCGCCTTACTGCTCCGGGCCGATGGCGCGCCGGAGCTGATCCAGTTCCGCGAGGTCGAGGCCCGGGCTTCCGGCGCCTTCATCCTCCGGGGCCTGTTGCGCGGCCGGCGCGGCACCGACGTTTTTGTCACCGGTCATACGGCCGGCGAGACATTCGTGCTGCTGGAGCCCGAGACCATCGAGCGGACGCTGCTGGCGCTCGGTGATCTGGGTCTGACGCGGCACTGGCGCGCCGTCGGCGCCGGCGGCCTGTTTGACGAGGCGCCGGTTCTGAGCCGCGTCCTGACCGGGCGCGATCTCATGCCCTATGCGCCGGTGCATCTGCGGGCCGAGATTTTGGGGGCCGATATCCTGCTCTCCTGGGTCCGCCGCAGCCGTTTGGGCGGTGCCTGGCAGGACGGCAGCGGCGAGGTGATCCTGGGCGAGGCGGCGGAAGCCTATGAGGTCGATATTCTCGACGGGCCGGGTGGCGCGGTGCAGCGCACGCTGCACACAAACAGCCCCTTTGCTACCTATGACCAATCCGACATTGCCGCCGATTTCGGCGCCATGCCGGCAACCCTGTCATGCGTGGTCTGCCAGATCAGCGCGGTCATCGGCCGCGGCTTTTCGCGCGCTGCAACCCTGGAGATTGCCTGATGCCAAGCCCGAACCTCGCTATTGCCCATGTCGCGGCCAACCAGAACCAGAAGGAGGTCACCGTCAACGATGCGATCGATGCGCTCGACCGCGCCCTGACCGACATTTTAGCAGTCGATTTTTCCGCCGGCGCCGTGACCCTCAGTGACGCGGCCTTCCGCACAGCTGTGGCGTTCCGGCCGGCGGCCGCGCTTGCGGACCCCGCCAGCCTCGCCGTGCCGGCAATCCGGCGCCTGTTCTGGGTGCTCAACAGTGATGTGGCGCATGCCATAGACGTCAGCCGTGGCGGCACCTCCATCACCCTGCCGCCGGGCACGGCGCTCGGGTTCTGCACCGACGGCACCACCGACGGGCTTTTTGCCACCGGCGTCCGTCCGGCCGCCGCGGTCTATGACTTCGGCATGCTGCAGACGGCGACACCGGCGCCAGGTGCTGTCATGGGCAAGGTGGTGATCCCACGCGCGCTCATCCTGCCCGCGGATCTTTCCGGCGCCGCCGGCCATGCCGATACCCCGCCGGATGCGGCGCTCTGGACGCTGTCGGTAACCCGCAACTCGGTCGAGATCGGCTCGGTGACGATCAGCGACGCCGGCGTCTTCGGCTTTGTCACCTCGGGCGGGGCGCCGGTTTCCCTCGCGCCGGGCGATGTCATCCGCTTTGTCGCCGATCCGGTCGATGCACCCGCCGAGGCCAGCATCGCCGGCATCGCGCTGACGCTGGTCGCGGAGCTCGCCTGATGCCGCTCGTCTTCACCTCGCTGTTTGCCGGCGGCTCCGGATCGCTGGCACCCGGCGCGCCCGATCCGGATGTGGGCTTCGCCTGGAGCGCCAATCTCCTGTACCATTTCCGCGCCACCACCGGCGTCTTCAGCGATGCCGCCGGCAGCACACCGGCTGGCGATGGCGATCCGGTCGCCCGCTGGGCCAACCAGGGCGCGGGCGAGGATGCGCAGCAGGCGACAGAAGCCCGGCGGCCGGTGATGCGCACCGGCGGTGTCAACGGCCGGCCCTATCTCGCCTGTGACCAGAGCCAGCAGCAGTATTTTGGCGATCTGGCCTTCAGCCAGCCTTACGGGCTGACCAACATCAATCCCTTCACCGTCTTCGCGGTCACCGATGCGATAGCGCCTGCGAATTACCCGGCGCTGCTCGGGGCGGAGGCCGCACTCGGCGGCAAGGTCGGGTTCTATTTCCGGCCCAACGCCGGCGAACAGGTCCACTTCGTCAAGTCCCAGGTCCGCGTCGGGACCATCGCCAATCCGCAGATCCTCATGGCCACCATCGGGCGCAACGCCGCTGGCACCACCTCGACCGCCGTGGCGCGGCTCTGGGTCCGGCAGAACGGGACCGACATCTTCAGCGCGTCACAACAGGCCTCGAACCTGGATTCTAACGCGATCGCCGCGACCCAGTTCCTGCGCAGCAGCGGCATCGCTGATCCGGCCGGGTATTTTCACGGCCATCTCTACGAGATGCTGCTTTATGACGGCACGCTCGACAATGCCACCACCTTCGCCATCGAAAGCTTTCTCGCCAACAAATACGCCATAGTCCTGTCCTGACCCGGCGCGCGCGGCGCCGGCAGAGCCTTTCTTATCGGGAGATATTCATGACCACCACATTCTATGACCATTGGCGCGAGGTGCCGCGGCAGCTCTGGCGCTGGCCGGACTTCTCGCCGGCCGAGATTGCCTGCCGCGGCACCGGCAGGATCCTGGTCAACGAGCCGGCGCTCGACCGGCTCCAGGCGCTGCGCGACGCGCTCGCCAAGCCGCTGATCGTCCGTTCGGCCTACCGCTCGCCCGAGCACAACCGCGCCGTCGGCGGCGCGGCCCGCTCGAAGCACCTGGAGGGGGCCGCCTTCGACATCGCCATGAGAAATCATGATCCTGTGGCGTTCGAGTCCGCGGCCCGGGCGGCGGGGTTTCTGGGTTTCGGGTTCTATCCGCGCTCGAACTTCATGCATATCGATCTGGGGCCTGCGCGACAGTGGGGCGAGCGGTTTGCGCCGCGGACGACGGCCTTTGCCGAGGATGCCCCGCCGGCCCGCGAGGTACTGGCAGACAGCCGGACCCTGCAGGGCAGCGGGGCGGCCGGCGTCGCCACCGTCGGCGCCGCCGGCGTCGAAATCGCCCGCGACGTTCTGGCCGAGACCCGGTCCGCCGTCGAGCCGCTGGTGCCCTTGCTCGACACGCTGCGCTGGATCCTCGTCGCCGTGGCGCTCGCCGGCATCTGCGTCGCGATCTACGCCCGGCTCGATGACTGGCAGCGGGGGCGGCGATGATCGCGTCCCTGTTTGCGGCGATGTCCGCCAGTCCGTTCGCACGGGTTGCGCTGCGCTACGGCGCCGTCGCGCTCGCCATCTTGCTGTTCCTGCTGTCGCTCCGGCGCGCCGGTGAACGCGCCGGGCGGCTCGCCGAACGCCTCGAAACCATGGAGAAAGCCAATGCTGTTCAACGCCGGATGCTGCAAGCCGCGGCGCGTCGTCCTCGTGATCGTGACGAGCTGGTTGACCGGCTGCGCGATGTTGGGTTCTGAGCCGGGTGGTGGGGCCATGTGTCCGCCGGTTGTGGCATACAGTCGGGCGTTCCAGGTGCGTGCGGCTGACGAACTGGCGCTGTTACCGGAGGGATCGGCGGTCGCAGGCATGATGGGCGACTATGCGGTGATGCGGGAGCAGGCGCGGGTTTGTGGCGGGCTCTGATCATCAGGCCGGGGATCCGATTGCGCCAAGGGCTTCCCGAATCTGATGTGTGGGCCGGCAAGGCGAAAGCTGATGCTTCGGAGCCAATGAGAAAGATGCACGCGGAAATCCATTGGGGCTCGCGGCGACGATATTTCGGGCCGCATTCAGAAGTCGGATATAAGTCGGCAACCGTGATTGTCGGTCTATCCTCAGAAACAATATTGCAGTCAGGCGGGGTCCATGTTTGTCCACAAATGACACCGTCGCCCCGAGGGCTACGGCAAATTTGAACACGTGTGCAATTTATGTTTTGCACACGTGTTCAAAAAATGTTTAACTCCCTCATCTGAGGTCGTGGAGGAACACAACCAAAGAGCGGATTGCAGGTGACACACTACCGTCAAGCAGAGCGTGTAACGGTCATCTGTGGTCGCAACGGATCACAGAACCAACGGGAGAATCCAGATGAACATTATTCCTAAGAAAGCTTTTGCAATAGGATTGGCATTCGCGCTCAGCGCGACGGTTGCCTCGGCCGAGGATTACAATATCACGGTCTGGGCGGGGGGCACCGGCCCCAACGACACCTACCGTATCGATGCCATCAAGATGGCGGCGGACATCCTGGAACGTCAAGCGGCAATTCGCGGCGAAAACATCCATATCAACGTCGAGGGAAAAGCCTATGACGGTTGGGAGGAATTTAAACAGGGCGTTACGCTGAGCGCCGAGTCTGGGAATGCCCCCAACATTGTGGTCACCGGCCACGAAGATATCGCCGCCTGGGCGCAGTCCGGTCTGATCGTGCCGATCGAGGATTATGTCGATCTCGGTGCCTGGCCGATCAACGACATCTATCCCAACTTGCTGAAAATCGCGTCCTTCAACGGTGCCGTTTACGGTCTGCCGCAGGATGCGGAATCGCGGCCCATGTTTTTCTGGCGCGACCACATGAAAGGCATCGGGTACAGCGACGCCGACATCGACGCGCTGCCGGCAAAGATCGCCTCGGGCGAATACACGCTGCAAAACGTGATCGAGGATGCCAAGAAAATGCAGGACGCCGGGCTGGTCGAGCCGGGCTATGGCTTCTACCCTCGGGTGTCCAATGGTCCGGATTACTGGCAATTCTACCAGTCCTTCGGCGGTGAGATAGAAAATCAGGACGGCAAGCTGGTTTTCGACAAGTCGGCGATGCAGAAATTCTATCAGTTTTTCGCGGATGCCGTCGAGGCCGGCGTCACCCGAAAGAACCATATCGGTACGCCTTGGGACCAGTGGTATAACGAGGTCGCCAACGGTAAGGCCGGTATCTGGCACGGCGGTACTTGGCACTATGCTCGCTATACTTCCAAAGAGGGGCTGGACGATTTCTTCGGCAAGATCCAGTTTTCCCTGATCCCTGCGGGCGACGCCAGTGGCAATGCGAACACCATCACCCACCCGCTGGTCTATCTTCTGACCCAGCAGAATGACGAGAACGTTGAGTCAATAGCGGCGGAACTGGTTACAATCGCTTCCGAACCAAGGATCAACGCGTTGCATGCGATCAAATCGGCGCACCTTGCGATTTCGCGTTCGGAGTCGGGTGTCGACCTTTATGCGAATGACCGCTGGGCCTCAGAGGCGACCGAGCGTCTTCTGCCCGATGCCACGGCCATTCCGAACAACGTGAATTTCGGCCAGTACTGGGAAATCATGTGGGGCGGACTGGAAGCGGTCTGGACCGGCCAGAAAACAGCCGAACAGGCGATCAAGGACGTCGAAACCGAACTAACAGCAACCATGGGCGACGCGATCGTCATCCGTTGACACGCCAGTAATGCTCTAGCGACCAGCACGGACGGTATGTCCGTCCGTGCGTTCGGGTCAATTCGGGAGGAACCTTGCCATGAATGGCTCCAAATCACTGGGTCTCATGCTGCTAACCCCAGCCATTGTCTTCGTGCTTTTGTTCTTCGTTGCACCGGTCATACTGACTGCTGTCTTCGCGTTGACCAACATGAGCACCGCGACCGGAATCACTGGCGGCGCCTATCAAGTCACGCAATCCTCGCTACGCAAGCTGGCCGAGTCTTATGGTCAGGCTGAGCTAGCCAACACGCTGGCCGAGACTCGATATACGGTTAACGAAGAGGGGCTGGAAGCCATCGCTGCCGACGGCGCCGACGCCCGGCTTGTGGCCGAGATGCGCGCCAAGCTAGGCGGTCGGAGTTTCGAGAAGCGCCGCGATCTGGAAAGCGCTATTAAAACCCTGAACAGTCGCCCCCGCAATACCCGCGCGCTGAAGGCGCTGTCGGATACTTTCCATCGTTCAATTGTGAATGAACGGTTTGAAAGCGCGGACGCCATGTTGCGCGCGACGACCAATCTAGGAGTGGCCCTAAGCGCAGACCAGAAATCAGCGCTGGCCGACGCGACCTACACCGGCTGGGTCTGGACGACACAAAACTTTACGCGGATGATCGCACTGCCGGACACACAACGCACCCTAATCAACACATTTATCTACGTTTTTGCTACGCTGGCGATTTTCAATACCGGCTTTGCGCTCGTGCTGTCGATCGCGACGCACTATATGCCGGCCCGGCCAGCGGGGATTTTCCGTGCCATCTGGCTCCTTCCCCGGATATCTCCGCCGGTGCTTTACGTGCTGCTGTGGAAGTGGTTGGCCTGGGACACCGGGTTTCTGTCCAACTTTCTGGCGAATTTCGGGGTCGCACCGCGCAACTGGCTGTTGGACAATCCGACCAACGCCTGGATTTTCATTGTCCTGATCAACGGCTTTGTCGGGGCATCCATGGGAATGCTGATATTCTCGTCGGCGATCAAAGCGATCCCCGGATCACTGTTCCACGCCAGCGAGGTCGACGGCGCCAGCCGTTGGCAGCAAATCCGCTATATCATCCTGCCGCAGCTGCGCTGGCCGATCCTGTTCATCACCTGCTATCAGTCGCTGTCGCTGCTGACCTCGTTCGAATACATTTTGCTCGCCACCGAAGGCGGTCCAGGCGGGGCTACGGAAGTCTGGGCGTTGAAAACCTATCTAACGGCGCTCAACAACTATGCCGGAAACCTCGAATACGGCTACGGCGCCGCGCTGGCGCTGGTGCTGGTGGTCGTCGGAGTCGTCCTGTCGCTCGCCTATCTCAAGGTGTTTGACTTCAAAACCATGGTCCGCCCCCCGCGGATCGAACAATAGGAGCCGTCATGACTGGAAATTACAAGACCTGGCCCATGATCCTGTTGCTTGGGATCATCACGGTTCCGCTGGTCCTGATGTATGTCTACCTGTTCGTGGACACCGTCACCAACTCCGCCCCCGGGTCGCTGGTCCCCAATGAAATCACCGGTGAACACTGGCGCTTTCTGTGGCAGACGCTGCCAGGACGCCCATCGATCTGGACCGCGACGTTCAACACTTTTCTTTTCGCCACGGTCACCACATTAATCGTTCTGAGCGTTTCGTCTACGGCAGGTTATGCCCTGTCGCGTCTTAACGTGCCGTTCCGCGCCTTTTTCCTGGCCGGTGTGATGGTGCTGCATGCCTTTCCCACGGTGACACTGATCATCGCGATCTTTCTGATCCTGCAGTTCCTCGGAATGTACAACACCTTGATCGGCGTCATTCTGGTCAAGGCTTCGCTGGAACTGCCCTTCGGCATCTGGATCATGAAGGGCTTCTACGACACCGTGCCCTGGGAAATCGAGATGGCCGGCATTCAGGACGGCGCCAGCCGGTTCACGGTCTGGCACAAGCTGGTGTTGCCGCAAGTGATGCCGGCAATTTCCGCGCTGGGCATCTTTTCCTTTCTGGCCGGCTGGTCGGAATTCATCCTGCCGCTGGTTCTTGCCCCTGACAACAAGGTGCAGGTTCTGTCGGTCTATCTCGCGGCTCTGATCGCGGACGACAACAATTTCGACATGGCACTCTTCAAATCCGTGGGTGTCTTCTATGTTCTGCCTGTGATCGTTCTTTTCCTGTTCTTCCAGAAAAGACTCATGAGCATTTATGGTGGAGGGACAAAGGGCTAATGCGTATCCTGCTAAAAAACTTCGGTAAATCCTTCGGGGCGGTCAACGTCATCGAAAATTTGAACCTGGAAATTCACGACGGCGAGATGCTCGCGCTGCTGGGGCCCTCCGGTTGTGGCAAATCGACGACGCTGTTCGCGGTCTGCGGCATCCACAAGGTCACCGCCGGGCAGATCCTGTTCGGCGACCGCGACGTGACCCATGTGCCGTCGCAACAGCGCAATGTCGGGGTTGTGTTCCAGAACTACGCGCTGTACCCGCACCTGTCGATCGCCGAAAACATTGGCTTTCCGTTGAAGATCCGCAAGGAATCCGCGGCCGAGATCAAACGCAAGGTCCATGAAATGGCCGATCTTGTGCAAATTGGCGCCCTGCTGGACCGCCGGCCCGCTGAACTGTCCGGCGGCCAGCAGCAACGGGTCGCGCTGGCGCGGGCGCTGATCCGGCGGCCGGATGTGCTGTTGCTAGACGAACCGCTCGCGAACCTGGACGCCAAACTGCGGCTGGAGATGCGCTCGGAAATCCGCCGCATTCAGCAGGAAACCGGCATCACCGCCATTCTAGTCACCCACGATCAGGTCGAGGCGATGAGCATGTGCGATCGGATTGCGATCATGAAACAGGGCCAAATCGTGCAGATTGCCGCTCCGATGGAGATGTATGACAATCCGGTCAGCGATTTCGTAGCCGGGTTCCTGGGCAACCCGCCGATCGCATTCGTCGATGGCGCACTGACCGGTTCCGTGTTTGAGAGCAGCGGCATACGCATCGAGTTGCCGTCGGCCGCGCAGCGCAATGGCGGGCCGGTGAAATTGGGCATCCGGCCGGAGAATTTCCAACCGGAGTTCCCGCAAAAGGTTTCCGGCGAGGTTACTTTCGTCGAGTCGCAAGGGCGCGAAACGCTCTATGATGTTCGGCTCGATGATGGACAGATTTTGCGCTCGATTCAGGGCCATGCTGTTCGCGCCGGAGTCGGAGAGCGCGTAAGCTGGGGCATATCGCCCGACAACATCCTGATTTTCGACGAGAAGGGTGCACGGCTGTGAGCTTCAATCGTGATTGGATGGCCCGGTTCGGATGGCCACGGGCGGTATCAGAGAATAGGCCATTGGCAATCGCGCACCGCGGCGCCAGCGATTACCGAACCGAGAACTCCCTGGAAGCTTTTAATCTGGCCTCGGACCTCTTTGCCGAGATGTGGGAACTCGACTTGCGTGTGTCGGCCGATGGCGTCGCCGTTGTGTCGCATGACGACGACCTCGACCGCGTCAGCGGTCACGCGATTCGCATTTCCGAGTCAACATGGGACACGTTGCATCAGATCCGCCTGCACGGCGGGTACCACCTGCCGCGACTGGAAGAGGTCGTCGATCTGGCTCGTGCGCGCGGCGCCGGGCTCTATATCGAGGTCAAGTCCGCCGGCGCGGCACAAGCCGCTTGGCGCATTCTTGACGCAAAGTCCTACCGGTTTGCCGCAATCGGTTCATTTGTCGTCGAATGGGTTGCGGAACTGCGCGCCGCAGGTTGCCCTTATCCGTTGTCGGTCTTGGTGCCGACAGGCAGGGACCCCCTCGAATACGGCGCGGCGGCGCGGCCCGACATCCTGCATTTGTGCTGGCGGGACGCCAGCCCGGCGCCGCACGAACTGGTGACGCCCGACCTGGTGTCGCGCTGCTGGTCAGCTGGCGCCGCCGTAGTGCTGTGGCACGAAAATCGCCGCGAGGTGCTTGACGGATTGGACGGCGTGCCAGTGCTAGGGATTTGCTCCAACTGTCCGGAATGCCTGAAGCCATCGCTGCGGCAGATCAACCGCACGCCGGAAATCGTCTGTCACCGCGGCGCGAATTTCCTGGCGCCGGAAAATACGCTGCCGGCCGCCGAGATATGTATCGCGCAAAAGTTCGATTTCGTGGAAATCGACGTACGCACGACCGCGGATGGCGAGTTGGTGGTCCTGCACGACCCGACCCTTGACCGCACGACCGACGGCGCCGGGCCGGTGGCTGGCGCGACGCTGGCGGCCTTGCGGGCGCTGGACGCCGGCAGCTGGCAGTCCGATCTGTTCGCGGGCACGCGTATTCCGACCCTGCGCGAGGTTCTGACCGCCGCCAAGGGCCGCATCGGCCTATATATTGAACTCAAGGCCGCCGATCCGCAGGCGGTTCTGGCCGAGGTCCGGGCACAGGGCATGCTGGGACATGTATTCTTTTGGTCTGGGAATCCGGAACAGCTGCGGGCGATCCGCGCGATGGAACCGGCGGCGCGGTTGATGGCGGCGCGCTGGATGTATCCCAGTCTGGCCACCGCGGTTGCAGACTACGGCGCGAACATCGTCGAATTCGAATTCGGCCGGGACGATCTGGGCGAAATTGGTCAGGTCGCCGGATACGGCGCCAAATCCATGATTTTCAGCCTGACCGCCAACCCGCAGGATATAAACCGGCTGTTGACGTACAAACCGGATATGGTGAACCTCGACCGGCCCGATCTGTTCAAGATCGCGGCGTCCTATCCGGACCTGCTGGCCGAAACGCCTGTAGGAGGAAAAGAGATTGCCAACTGACGCCCCGAACCCACGCCGCAGGGCAATTGCGACCTCGGCCGACGTGGCGCGCCGGGCCGGGGTTTCCCGCGCCGCCGTGTCACGTGCCTTCACTCCCGGCGCCAGCATTTCGGCCGAGGCTCGCGACCGGGTTATGAAGGCGGCGGCCGAACTGGACTACCGGGTGAATCACGTCGCGCGCGCGCTGAACAAACAGCGCTCGGATCTGGTCGGGATCATCGCTTCCGGAATGGAGAACCCTTACCGGGCCAGCCAAGTCGATGCCTTTGCGAAAGAGCTTGTCAGCCGCGGCCTGCGCCCGATGCTGTTCTGCATCGACGCCGGCGACGATACCGAGCAGCTGATTGCCATTCTGCTGGATTACAGCGTGTCCGGCGTCATTGTCACGTCAGAACGCCCTCCGGAGTCGATCTGCGAAGAGTGCCTGCGCCGCAATATCCCTCTGGTCGTAATCGATCGAGGCGACGATCATGCGAAGGCGGATCAGGTGGCATGCGATAACGAGCAGGGTGGCAAACTGGCGGCCGACACCCTGCTGGACAGTGGCTGCACCGACCTGTTTTTTCTCAGGCCAAAGACTATCGTCTATGCGATTTCGCGCCGCCTCGACGGGTTTACCGCGGCCGCAATGGCCCGTAATGTCGCTGCGTTTCCAGTTCCAATCGAGGCTTACGACTACGCCTCCGGGCGTGATGTGGCTGGCGAGGTTTCGCGTCTCTCGACCGTGCGGTCGGGTGTATTCTGTCCGAATGATCTGGTGGCGATTGGCCTGCTTGATGCGCTGCGGGGGCGGTATCGACGCGACGTTCCCGCGGAGGTCAGCCTGATCGGATATGACGACATTCCGCAGGCTGCCTGGGATTTCGTGAATCTGACCACCATTCGGCAGAGCGTACAGGAGATCGTATCGGAAACCGTCGACCTGTTACAGGCGCGTATCGATGCACCGGACATGCCGTCGCGCAAGGTGCGGTTGCCGGTGCAACTGATCCGGCGGGGCACCACGTGATGAGCGCCGTGTTGAGTACAGCGGAGATTACCGCCCGTTGCGGTTTCGCCAGAGATGCCGCCCGCCGGTTGGGTACACGTGCCTTGGCCGCGCGCCGCGCGGCGGGCGCGAGCGCACTAAGTGTTGATGTCAAGGGGCCGCAGGACTTCGTGACCCGTGTTGACCGAGACACCGAACTGGCGCTGAAAGCGGAACTCGCGGGCGCTTTTCCCAGCGACCGGTTCATGGGCGAAGAATTCGGCGGCGGTTCGGGCGTGGGTCCGGTTTGGGTTGTGGATCCGATCGACGGCACCTCGAATTTCATCCGCGGTCTGAACCACTGGGGTGTTTCGATGGCGCTGGTCGACGACGGCGCAGTCCAGGCCGCGGTGGTCTACGACGCGCCGCATGATGCGCTATATTCCGCGATTGCCGGGGCCGGCGCCTTCCGGAACGGAGAGCCAATCAGGACGGTCGCCACCACCGACCTGGCGGCGGGCTTGGCGATCCTCGGCACATCGCGCAAAGAGCCGCTTGACCGGTATCTCGACCTGCTGCGGGGCCTGCACGCCGCCGGCGCAGAACACCGCCGGATCGGGTCCGCCGCGATCGGCCTGGTTCGCGTCGCCGAAGGTGTTGCAGACGCCTATTACGAGGCGACATTGAATTCATGGGACGCGCTCGGCGGATTGCTGATCGTAGCCGAGGCCGGCGGCGAGACACTGGCGCCACCGCTCGAGAGCTTCTTGAAAGAACCGGGGCCAGTTCTGTGCGGCGGTCCGGCGATGGTCGCATTGATCCGCAGCTTAATTGCGGACAGGGCACATGAGATGGCGGCCTTCGCGCCGGCTACGCCGCTTACCTCCGGGCCAAGCCGCTAAACCTGTTCTGAAAAGGGACTGCAAATGGCTATTCTTATACTGCTGTTGAATGTTGCTGGCGCGACGATGCTGCTGCTGTTCGGTGTCAAGACCATCCAGGCGGGGATCGAAAAACGCTTCAGCGGCGCTCTCAAGCGCGCGCTTGGCGGCCGGGGAACCCGTTTGCGTGCAACTGGCACCGGGTTGCTGATGGCGATGGCGCTGCAAAGCTCTGCCGCCGTAGCGATGTTGTCAGTCAGCCTGGTGGAAACCCGCGTGCTGAAATTCGCCGCCGCGCTGGCGGCGGTTCTTGGTGCCGACCTCGGCTCAGCCTTGGTGGTGCAGATCCTGTCATTCAGACATGACTGGATGATTCCCTTCCTGTTAACCATCGGCGGCTGGCTGTTCATCAAGACGCGGGGTCGAGCCTGGCGCGAATTCGGCCGAATGTTGCTTGGTATTGCTCTGATTCTGATCGCGATCCAGTTTCTGTCGGCTGCTTTCGTGCCAATCAAAGAGGCCGCGATCCTGCCGGCGATCTCGGGCTATTTGCAGCGAGATTTCATTTCGGCGTTCCTGATCGGGGCGGTGCTCGCGCTAATGATGCATTCCAGCGTTGCCGTTATTCTGATGTGCGTCGCAGTCGTCACTATAGAGGCGATCCCGCCCGAGGTGGCGATAAATATCGTGCTGGGCGCCAACCTTGGCAGCGCTGTCCTGGCGTTGTGGCTTACGCGCGGCTTCAGCGCCGACTCCCGCCTGATCCTGTACGCCAGTCTGGTGCTGCGCGGATCATGCGCGGTTGCGGCGCTATTCCTGTTTCAGATGCTGTCCGGTGACGTGCTGACGCTGAAACCGGGGTTCGGCCAAGGCGTGATCTGGTGCCACCTCGGTTTTAACGCCATGTTGTTGATCTTCGTACCCCTGACGGGCTGGCTCGAAGGGCCGGCGCACCGCCTGTCCGTGGCCCTCTCGCCGCCCAGTCCCGCCCCGGTTGTGCCCCATCAGGAAGACAGCAGCCTTGACCCGAATGTGATTGACATCCCGGTTCTGGCGCTGGCCAGTATCCGCCGGGAGTTAGTCCGCATGTCGCAGATCGTTTTGACCATGACCAAGCCGCTGCCGTATCTGTATCGGACCGCCGATGCCGGGCTGATGGCCCAGATCCGCAGTCAGGAACCGCAGGTCAACCAAGCCATGACCAGGATTCGCCGATATATTTCCGACATGCCTTTCGACAGAATGTCGCCGACCGAAAAGGCCGACGCCATGTCGCTTGCCGAATGTGCAATCGAACTTGAAGCCGCCGGTGATGTCGTACACCGTGAAATCTTGCGCTATGCCCAGCGCATTGCTGAAAATAAGGTGGTTTTTTCCGAAGAAGGCTGGAGCGAACTCATCCAGCTGCACCAGAAGGTCATGGATAATATGAACCTCGCTTTTGGCGTGCTGGTGACCGATGACGTCGATATCGCACGCCGCGTGGTCGAGGAAAAAGCCAGCGTGCGGGAACTCGAACGTCAAAGCCGACGCCGTCATTTCGAGCGGCTTCGGGCTGGGCATCAGGAAAGTATCGACAGCAGCAACATCCATCTGGAAACATTGCGCGCGCTGAAAGAACTGAACGCGCGGATCACGACTGTCGCCTACCCAACCTTGCAAAGGGCGGGGCACCTATTGGAAACCCGGCTGGGGGATGGCGAACCGACGCGGGACCTTGCGCGAGAGGTGACCATGTAATGGCAGAAATGGGCTGTGACGGTCGCAGTGCTCTGTGGACGTATTTGATTCCCACATGGCCGAGAACGGCTTCAACGACATCATGACCGCCTGCAGTTTCGCATGGGAAGAGATGCCTGACGGGAGCCGAAAGTTTATGTGCAGCGAAATGCAGCGCTACTGCGACAAGTACTTCAAAAAACCCTCGGGTAGAACGCCCGGAGCTAAGGAAAGAGCATGACAGAGAAAGTTAGAGTAGGTGTGATTGGCACGGGTATGATCGGACAAGATCACACACGCCGGATTCAGCAAGTCCTGACCGGTGCAAAAGTGGTTGCGTTGAACGACTACGCGCCGGACGCGGCCGAAAAGGTTCGGGCCAGCCTCGCACCGGAGGCGCAGGTTTTCGAAGGGGCCGAGGATTTGATCGCGTCGGACAACGTGGATGCCGTGCTGGTCTGTTCGACCGGCTCGACCCATGAGGCCTTTGTCCTGGGCGCCATTGCTGCGGGAAAACCCTGTTTTTGCGAAAAACCGCTGGCCACCACAGCCGTTGGTGCCAAGCGCATCGTCGACGCCGAAGTAGCGCACGGCAGCCGTCTGGTTCAGGTGGGTTTCATGCGCCGCTATGATCCCGGCTACATCGCCCTCAAAGAAGTGGTCGACAGCGAAATCGGTCAACCGCTCATGGTCCATGCCGCGCATCGCAACCAAACCGTGCCTGCGCAATATGTGACGCCTATGGCGATCCACGACACACTGATTCACGAGATTGATGTATTCCGTTGGCTTTTGAACGACGATTATGTTTCCGCCCAGGTCATTTTCCCGCGCGCAACCTCCAAGAAGCATGCCAATCTCAAAGACCCACAGATTGTTCTGTTGGAAACAAGTAAGGGCATCCGTATCGACGTCGAGGTTTTCGTGAATTGCCAATATGGCTACGACATTCAGTGTCAGGTTGTCGGCGAGGAGGGGCTGGCTTATCTGCCGGAACCGATGTCGATCACCAAACGCAAGAATGCGACCCTGCAAAACACGATACTTACCGATTGGAAAGACCGATTCATCGCAAGTTATGACTTTGAACTTCAGGATTTTATCAAGGCGGCGTCAAATGGCACGGCTGCCGGCCCGAGCAGCTGGGACGGTTACGTAGCGGCGATCACGTCCGATGCGTGCGTTAAGGCGCAGGAGAGTGGTGCGATCGTACCGATTTCGCTGCCGGACCGTCCGGCTCTGTATAATTGACTATTCACTGCATGCTCTGATGCCGCTTGAGACATCGCAACGTGTAGGGCGGCCGGAAGAAGGGGATTAGCCCATGACCAAGACATTAGACATAATCACGATCGGGCGCAGTTCTGTTGACCTTTACGGGTCTCAGATTGGCGGGCGGTTGGAAGACATGGGGTCGTTTGACAAGTATATCGGCGGCTCTCCCACCAATATCGCGGCGGGTACGGCGCGATTGGGACTGCGCTCGGGGCTGATCACGCGGGTCGGCGACGAGCACATGGGGCGGTTCATCCGCGAGCAGCTGATCCGTGAAGGCGTGGACGTGCAGGGCGTCGTGACCGATCCGGAGCGGCTGACGGCACTGGTGTTGCTGGGGATCCGCGACGAAGACCGCTTCCCGCTGATCTTCTACCGCGAGAACTGCGCCGACATGGCGCTGTGCGAGGACGACATCGACGCGGGGTACATCGCCTCGGCCCGCGCCGTCGTGGCGACCGGCACGCATCTGAGCCATCCGCAGACCGTGGCGGCGGTGCTCAAGGCGCTGGACCTGGCGCACAAGCACGGCGCGCGCACGGCGCTCGACATAGACTACCGGCCCAACCTTTGGGGACTGGCTGGGCATGACGCGGGAGAGGAACGCTTCATCGCCAGCGACGCGGTGACCGCGAAGCTGCAGACTACGCTGCACCTTTTCGACCTGATCGTCGGCACCGAGGAAGAATTCCACATTGCCGGCGGTTCGACCGACACGATCGAAGCCCTGCGTGCAGTGCGAAAGGTCTCGGACGCGACGCTGGTCTGCAAGCGGGGTGCTGCCGGCGCGGTGGCCTTCTCCGGCGAAATTCCCGATTGCCTGGACGACGGCGAGGCTGGGCCTGGCTTTCCGATCGAGGTATTCAACGTGCTGGGTGCCGGCGACGGCTTCTTCTCGGGCCTGTTGAAGGGCTGGATGGAGGACGCCGACGAGTTATGCGCGAAAGTTGGTGACGCTTGATCAGGCGGCGGCTTGAAGTTGGCGGATCCCGTCCCGGAATTCAATCCCCTGGATGATCTCTGGCAGTCGGTTTTGGCCGTCGAGTTTTCGCCATTGCTTCTGGGCCGACATCATCAGCTTGAACGCCATAGCCAATCCTGTCTCGCGGCTGAGACATCCTTTGGTGCGCTTCGTGCGATGGCGGACCGTCGCGAAGGTGCTTTCGATCGGGTTTGACGTCCGGATGTGCTTCCAGTGTTCCGCCGGATAATCGTAGAAGGTCAGCAGCGCGTCCCTGTCCTTGACCAGCTTGGCGACCGCCTTGTCCCATTTGACGCCATAGGTTTCGACAAAGAAGGCGAAGGCGGTATTGGCGCCAGCCTTTGTCTCGGCCTGCCAAATGTCGTGCAAATGGCCTTTGGCTTTCGCTTGCATGGATTGCGGCATCGCGTTCAGCACGTTCATGGTCTTGTGAACCCAGCACCGTTGCTCCCGCGTCGTGGCGAATACCTCGCGCAGCGCGGTCCAGAACCCCAGGGCACCGTCGCCGATGGCCAGTTTCGGCTCCTGTTTGAGGCCGCGCCGCTTGAGATCGAGCAGCAGCTCGCGCCAGCTTTGCGTGCTTTCCCGAAAGCCGTCGGTCATCGCCAACAGTTCTTTGCGGCCATATTCATCAGCCCCGACGATCACCAGAACACATTGTTTTTCCTCAGCCATTCGCGGCTTGAAGTAAACGCCATCTGCCCAGATGTAGAGAAACCGCCGACTGCCGAGATCGCGCTTCTGCCACGTCTCGTAACCCTGCCACCAATCGGCCTTCAGCCGCGTGATCGTCTTGGCGGACAAGCCCTTGGCATTCGGGCCCAGCAAGGCCGCCAGCGCCTCAGTGAAATCACCCGTGGAGACCCCCTTGAGGTAAAGCCACGGCAACAATTCCTCGACCGATTTCGCCTTGCGCAGATACCGCGGCAGCAGGCTCGGCGTGAAGGTGATCTTGTCGTCACCATGTCCCCGATCCCGAACCCGGGGCACCTTCACGGGTATCGGACCAATCCCGGTCATCACATCGCGCTCCGGCAGATGACCGTGCCGCACCAGGCGTGCCCGCCCGTCCATAAGCCTTTCCCCGGAAAAGGCGGACATAAGCGTCGCAAGCTCGGCGTGGATCGCCTGCTCGATAAGCTTGCGCGCACCATCACGGATGACGGCCGTGAACGCATCCGATGAAAATCCCGATGGATCGGGCAGTGGGCTGATGGTATTCTCTCGCATGTGGCATATCCCTTTCTCCGATGAGAATTGACGGCGTCTCGACACCGCCATGATATGCCGCCCCTCAGGGCATCACCAACTTTCGCGCGTTTCTCGACGCCGACTGGCCGACAGCACTGACATACGCCAACGCCTGCGGCGCCTTCGCGGTCAGCCGCCACGGTTGCACCCCGGCCTATCCGTCGCTGGCGGAGCTGGAGTTCTTCCTCGCGCGCGGCGTCAAACAGCCCGACCTGCGCAACGATCCGGAACTGGAGCAGATCCACTGGGCCACCAACCGGCACAGCATGCGCGACGGCGACTGGTCGACGATGCGAGTGTTCGCCTTCGACCACCGGGTTCAGCTGGAAGAGATGGAGGGCTACACGCTGCCGAAGGGCGGGGCGTTCAAGCAACTCTGCCTCGACGCGGCGCTGCGCGTGCAGGATGGCCGTGGCGGCTATGGCATCCTCTGCGACAACCGCATCGGGCGCTCGGCGCTGCACCGCGCCTCGGGGTCTGGGCTTTGGATCGGGCGGCCGACTGAATGGCCGGGCTCGCGGCCGCTGGAGCTGGAGCCGGAACTGGGGGCCGACTGCGGCACTTTGGTTGAATGGGCGCGCGAGAACGTGGTCAAGGTGCTGTGCTTCTGCCACCCGGCCGACGACGCGGCGACCCGTGCGGCGCAGGAGGCGACCGTCAGGCGGCTGTTCGAGGCGTCGCGGCGCAACAAGCTGGAGTTCCTGCTGGAGGTGATCCCGTCAAAGGTCGGACCGGTGGACGAGCGCACCACGGCAACGCTGATCCGGCAATTCTACGAGACCGGGGTATACCCCGACTGGTGGAAGCTGGAGCCGATGGCGAGCCGCGCCGGCTGGGCCAATGCGGTGGCCGCGATCGAGGAGCACGACCAAAATACCCGCGGCATCGTGGTGCTGGGGCTGGACGCGCCCGAGGCCGAACTGGCCGCCTCCTTCGAGGTGGCGGCGGGGTTCGATCTGGTCAAGGGCTTTGCCGTCGGGCGGACGATCTTCGGCGATGTGGCGCGGGACTGGCTGGCCGGCAACACGGACGATGCCGCCGCGGTGGAAGAAATGGCGAAACGCTACGCCCGCCTCTGCGGGATCTGGGACAAGGCGCGCGCGCGCGCAGGAGGAAGCAGCATGACAGAGACAATCCGACTGACCGCGGCCCAGGCCATGATGCGCTGGCTCAGCGTGCAGATGACCGAGGACGGCGACCGCTTCATCGAGGGCGTCTGGGCGATCTTCGGTCACGGCAACGTGGCAGGCATCGGCGAGGCCCTGCACGGCATCGGCGACGCCCTACCGACCTGGCGCGGCCAGAACGAGCAGACAATGGCGCATGCCGCCATCGCCTATGCCAAGACCAGGAAACGCCGCCGCGCCCAGGCCGTGACCTCGTCGATCGGGCCGGGTTCGACCAACCTGGTGACGGCCGCCGCCCTGGCGCATGTCAACCGGCTGCCGGTGCTGTTCCTCTGCGGCGACGTCTTCGCCAACCGCCGCCCCGACCCGGTGCTGCAGCAGATCGAGGATTTCGACGACGGCACGGTCAGCGCCAACGACGCCTTCCGTCCGGTGGTGCGCTACTTCGACCGGATCACCCGGCCCGAGCACCTGCTGACCTGCCTGCCGCGCGCCCTGTCAGTCATGACCGATCCGGCCAATTGCGGCCCTGTCACGCTGGCCTTCTGCCAGGACGTGCAGGCCGAGGCCTATGACTACCCGGAAAGCTTCTTCACGCGACGCGTCTGGCGCATCCGCCGGCCCGAACCAGACCCGCGCGAGGTCGCGGATATCGCTGAAATGATCAGGTCGGCGAAACGACCGGTGATCGTCGCGGGCGGCGGCGTGATCTACAGCGGGGCGGAGGCCGATCTGGCGGCCTTCGCCGAAAAGCACAACATCCCCTTCGTCGAGACCCAGGCCGGCAAGGGCGGCAATGCCTGGGAACATCCGAACAACTTCGGCTCGCCCGGCGTGACCGGCTCGCAATGCGCCAACGATCTGTGCGAACAGGCCGATCTGGTGATCGGCGTCGGCACGCGGTTCCAGGATTTCACCACCGGCTCGTGGACGGTGTTCGGGAACGCAGACCGAAAACTGATCTCGGTCAACCTGCACCCCTATGACGCCCAGAAACACGGCGCGCTGCCCTGCGTCGGCGATGCGAAGGTGACGCTCGGCAGGCTGACTGCGCTTCTGGGAGGTCACAGGGCGCCGGACTTCGATGCGCGATCGCGGCGCGACTGGCATGCGGCGGTCGAAACCGTGACTGGCGCGCCGACAAGCAACGCGCCCGACTACCTGCCGACCGACGCCCAGGTGATCGGTGCGGTGCAGCGGGTCGCCACCGGCGATACGGTGGTGATGTGCGCCGCCGGCACCATGCCGGGGGCGCTGCAGGTGCTGTGGCAGGCAGCCCAAGGCGGCTATCACATGGAATACGGCTACAGCTGCATGGGCTACGAGGTGGCAGGTGCCATGGGCATCAAGCTGGCCGCGCCGGAGAAAGAGGTGATCTGCTTCGTCGGCGACGGCTCCTACATGATGGCGAACTCGGAACTGGCCACGGCGGTGATGCGGCGCATCCCCTTCACCGTCGTACTGACCGACAACCGCGGCTACGGCTGCATCAACCGGCTGCAGATCGACTGCGGCGGCGCCGCGTTCAACAACATGTACAAGGACAGCAATGTCGAAGTGCAGCCCGAGATCGACTTCGTGGCGCACGCAGGCTCCATGGGGGCGCATGCCGAGAAGGCCGGCACCATCGCGGAACTGGAAGTGAAGATCGCCGCGGCGCGGACCCGCAACATCCCCAGCGTTATCGTCATCGACACCGACGCCGTCCCTGGCACCGGCGCCGGCGGCCACTGGTGGGACGTCGCCGTGCCGCAGGTCGGAGGACCGGAACGGCTCGAAAAGGCGAGAGAGAGATACACAAAAAACACCGCAAAACAGCGCGTGGTCGATTAGAGGAAATACTGAAATGATCCTGTTTGGCACAAACCCCATCGCGTGGTCCAACGACGACGACTGGTCCATCGGCGACCACCTATCGCTGGACGATTGCCTATCGGATTGCCAGAAAATCGGCTTCGACGGGATCGAGAAGGGCCACAAGATGCCGGACGACGGCGAGGAGCTGAAGTCCGTTCTCAGCGATTACGGGCTGCGTTTTGCCGCCGGCTGGTTCTCGACCAACCTGCTGGTCAACGATCTGGACACCGAGAAGAAGGCGTTGAAGGCTTGGATCGACTTCACCAAGGCGGCGGGCGGCAGCCATATCAACGCCTGCGAATGTTCGAATACGGTGCACAGCAGTGACGACATTCCGGTCAACAACCGCCCCATAATGTCGGACGCGGACTGGGAACGCTTCTCGACCGGTTACGAGGCGTTATCCAAGCTCGCGCATGACTCGGGCGTGAAGATGGGCTACCATCACCACATGGGCACGATCATCGAGAGCGCCGCCGACATCGACCGCTTCATGGACATGGCGGGCCCGCACACGCGGTTGCTGCTGGACACCGGCCACAGCACCTTCGGCGGCGCCGACCCGGCCGAGGTCGCGCGCAAGTACATGGACCGCGTCAGCCACATCCACTGCAAGAACATACGGCCCGCTTTCATGAAACAGGTCCGCGAGCAGAACCTGTCCTTCCTTGAGGGCGTGCGGCGCGGGGCCTTTACCGTGCCCGGTGACGCCGAGGGGATCGTGGACTTCGAGCCGGTGCTGCAGGCCGCGGCCGATGCCGGCTATGGCGGCTGGATCGTGATTGAGGCTGAGCAAGACAGCGCTTTGCGCAATCCTTTCGAGTATCAAAGCCTCGGGCTGAAAACACTCAAGGAACTCTCCGCCAAAGTCGGGCTGGTCTGATCCGATGGTGAGCGCCATTGAAATTATTGCGCCCGGCCCCGTCCGTGATCCGGCGCAGCTTCGACACCCAAGACCCTGATCCATCCGAAAGAGACGAGGACTGACATGGCCGACCTACTACGCAAACCCTTCGGCACCCACGGCAAGGTGCATGAAATCACACCGCAATCGGCGAGCTGGCGCTATGTCGGTTTCGCGCTCTACAAGCTGCGCCCGGGCGAGACGGTGTCGGAAGCTACAGGGGATCGCGAAGTCATCCTGGTGTTAGTCGAAGGCAAGGCGTCGATGATCGCGGCCGGTCAGGACTGGGGTGTGCTGGGCGACCGGATGGATGTGTTCGAGAAGACCTCGCCGCACTGCCTCTACGTACCGAACGATCAGGACTGGCAAGCCACCGCAGAAACCGACTGCACCATTGCCGTGTGTTCCGCGCCGGGCAAAGGCGGGCACGAAGCGCGCCGCATAGGTCCCGACGGCATCACGCTGACCGAGCGCGGCAAGGGCAGCAACACCCGCTACATCAACAACATCGCGATGGAGAACGAGGACTATTGCGACAGCCTGCTTGTCACCGAAGTGTTCACCCCTGCCGGCCATTGGTCGTCCTACCCGTCGCACCGCCACGACGAGGACGACTTCCCGCGCATCACCTATCTGGAAGAGACCTATTATCATCGCCTCAACCCCGCTGACGGCTTCGGCATCCAGCGGGTCTACACCGACGATCTACAACTGAACGAAACCATGGCTGTCGCGGACGGCGACGTGGTGCTGGTGCCCAAGGGCCACCACCCCTGCGGCGCGCCCTACGGCTTCGAGATGTATTACCTTAACGTCATGGCCGGTCCGCGCCGGAACTGGCGTTTCGTCCCTGCGCCGGAGGTCGAATGGATCATGGAAAGGGATGCAAAGTGAAAGCCGCGCTAAATTAGCAACTGTATTTTGTAGATATGCCGTTACTCGCGGGACATTTCCTTTAACCTCCCAGATTTGGGAAGAAGGCGATGCTCATGACCAAGGATCAACGCGAGATTCATCGCAAGTTGCGGATACTGCAATACGCCGAGGAGACTGGACACGTCGCCAAGACTTGCCGCTATTTGGGATCGGCCGATCCAGCTTTTACCGGTGGCGGCAAAACGCCTTACGAAGCTCTCAGAGAAAAGCTATAGTCAATAATAGGATGTCTCACGAGTAACGGCACCTTACACCGCACACCCAGACTACAGTAAGCCCTTTAGACAGGAACCGGTTCGGGCCGATGTTTGCGTTCGAGATCCGTATTAGGCGAGTTTGAAATATACTATCTTTATAAATCAACATGTTACGGCCCAGAGAAGGTTTGACGCCAGTCCCGTTCCCTCCGCCATTACCCATTGTAAAATATGGGTGCCTTATCCTTAAATCGGATTTGAGCGCACCTAGCGCTCCCTCAGATGAACCCTGCTATGGGATCTCTTACAGATATGCCAAGCGCGCTTGACAGCTTGGTAGCGCGTTGGGATGCTGAAATCTGTCTACCGAATTATTTGCTGACCCAACCAATGCCTTTCGCTCGAGAGCTTGCTTCGTGACCCGCTCCAAAAGTTCAGCGTTCTTGGGTTGCGGAAGAGAGCGGCGGTTCCAAGAGCAATGTTCAGATCTCGCGATCGAGATCGGACGGCGATGTTGGATGTGTTCCTTTCGCGGCACCCCGCGCTTGTTGGGGCATCATCAAGCTGACGACAAAGAGCGACCCAAGTTTCCGAAAGTGTCGGCAAGGGCGGTGTTTTTGTCGCGCTCTTGCATCTCTCCCGTGTGAATTTACGCCTAGTTGGTTATATCGCAGGCACGATACGGGCAGGGGCGCAAAGGCGACTGTCTCGGGTGTAGGTTGAATTGGGCAGGGGGCAGAGCGGATGATCGACATCTTTGATGGCTTGATCCATGCCTTTTGGCTTGTCGTGACGCTTGATGCCGACCTCGTCGAAATATCGCTGCGCTCGCTTCAGGTTACTTTGACCGCTTTGGTGATCTCGTCCGCAATCGCGATGCCGCTGGCCGCATTTCTGGCGGTGCGTCGTTTCCGGTTTCGGCGTTTCGTCATTGCGGTTCTCAACGCGCTGATGGGTTTGCCGCCCGTTGTGGTGGGCCTTATCGTCTATGTCTTCCTGTCGCGCTCGGGACCGTTGGGGGTGCTGGGACTTTTGTTCACGCCGACTGCGATGGTGATCGCACAGACCATCATTATCATCCCCCTGATCGCGAGCGTGGCCCATCAATCCCTAAGAGATCTCTGGCAGGAATATCATGATCTCCTGATCTCGATGAATGTCTCGCAAACGCAAAAGATCAAAACGCTGATCTGGGATGCACGGCGTGCGCTCCTGACAGCGGCCTTGGCGGGGTTCGGACGCGGCATAGGCGAAGTCGGTGCCATTCTGATCGTCGGAGGCAACATCGACCATGCCACGCGCGTCTTGACCACCGCAATCGCGCTCGAAACAGGCAAGGGAGAGTTTGCCCTTGCTCTGGCCTTGGGGTTTGTGCTGATCGGTTTGTCGATCGGCGTGAACCTTCTCATCCATAGCCTGAGCCGCACAGAACGCGAGGGGCGATGGTGATGTCCTTTTTTCCTCTCGTGGCAGAGGCTGCCCAATCTTCCCGACAGGGAAAGGTCTTGATCGGTCCTGTGGACTTGATCCTTGATGGTCGTGGCACGACCGTCGTGATCGGACCCAACGGCTCGGGCAAGACGTCGCTCTTGCGTTTGCTTCATGGTGCGGCGCGGCTCACGGGTGGACAGATCCGCTGGGCCTGTTCGCGCGAAGAAGCACAGCACGAAATGGCCTTTGTATTTCAACGACCTGTCATGCTGCGTCGATCCGTCTTGGATAATATCGCCTATCCGCTCCTTGTGCGCGGTGTGCGCCGTTCCGAGGCCATGCAGCAAGCCCGCGATTGGGCCGCGCGGATCGGGCTTGGCGCTATGCTGGAGCGTCAGGCAACGGTGCTTTCGGGCGGCGAGCAACAAAAGCTTGCTCTTGCACGTGCGCTGATCACGAAGCCCAAACTTCTTTTCCTTGATGAGCCCTGCGCCGCGCTTGATGGCCGCTCGGTCAAGGAAATCGAGACAATTCTGGGTCAGGCTAAGACGGACGGCACCGCTCTTATCATGACGACTCACGATATGGGGCAGGCCCGTCGGCTCGCGGATGACATCGTGTTCTTGCTCAAAGGAAAGGTCCACGAGCAATCACCCGCAAAACAGTTTTTCGAAACGCCTCGGACAGAAGAGGCACAAGCATTTCTCAGAGGAGATATTCTGGAATGAAATTTAACATCGTTGTCGCAAGCATCGCATCCCTTGTGATCGCATCCTCTGCCCAAAGCGCAGAAGTGATGAAACTGGCGGTCACCACCTCGTTCCAGAATTCGGGCTTGGCCGAGATTTTGCTTCCCGAGATTCTGACGGATCTTGATCTCGAGGTCCAATTGCTGGTCGTCGGCACTGGTCAGGCGATCAAGCTGGGGGAAGCGGGGGACGTGGATGCCGTTCTTGTGCATTCGCGCAGTGCGGAAGAGGCATTTGTCGAAGCAGGGTTCGGGACCCATCGCCGCGAAATCATGTATAACGACTTCGTTTTTGTCGGACCCCGCAGCGATGAGGCCGGCGCAGGAACGGCCGAAAGCGCGGCGCAGGCGTTGCAAAAGATAGCGGAAGCAGAGGCCGACTTTGTCAGCCGTGGCGACGACAGCGGAACGCACAAGATGGAACTGAACCTCTGGAAATCTGCGGAGCTGGACGTTGCGGGGTTTGGCGACTGGTACAAGGCTGTGGGCGCAGGCATGGGTGCGGCTTTGAACACTGCATCAGGTCTTGGCGCTTATATTCTGTCCGATCGCGCAAGCTGGCTCAATTTCGGGAACAAGGGTGATTTGGCTATCGTGTTTGAGGGCGATCCCGCGCTCTTCAACCAATATGCCTATCTCCCTGTGAATCCTGACCTTCATCCCCATGTGCGCAACGATCTTGCCGAGGCTCTCGAGGATTGGCTTGTGTCGGACAAGGCAAAGGGTCTGATTAATGGCTATCAGATTAATGGCGAACCGCTTTTCGTGTTCAACGCAGTCGTCGAGTGAGGCCTTTTGTTCGCGTCACGCAATGACCGCTTCGGCGCGCTGCGTGGCGCACCATTCGAGAATGGCTTGACGGTCCGAAGGAAGCTCTTGGGCCATGTCTTCGGCATAGGCAAGAAACGCCTCGAGGTTTCCTTTGTTCACGGCAGTGAGCACGGGAATACCGCGGGCAAGTGCCTCTCCGATCAACGGGCGAAAACCGCGACCGTCGGCCTCTTGTTTGCCGAATTTGTTGAAGATCAGAAAATCTGCTCCACTCTCCAAAGCCGCTCCGACAAGACCGACGGCCCTCTCGAGCCCATCGGGATCAAGGCGGCATCCTTGGGACAGGGCGCCCAGATCCTGCGAGATGCGGACCACTTTTTCGCCGGAAAGAATATGAAGATCCATCTGGCATTTATAGGCGGGATCGGTTTCCACGTTCACTTGAACCGCCCCCGCAAGGACATGGCCTTGATCGCGAAGGTCTTGCGCAATATCGCGGATCAACCGATCCGTTGCACCGCGTCCGCCGCCTATGACATATCCAAGCATCGCCGGTTCCTTGAAACACCCTCGGAAAGTCTACAATATGGAGCATGACCAGAAAAGTAACAGGGTGAAAGTGATGTCTGTGCCATCTCCCGACTATCCTGTTTTGCCAAATCCCACCGACACCCGTTTGACGCGCCGTATTCGCGGCGTGGATCACATGGGCGTCGAGGCCGAAATTTCCGTTGTCGAAGAACGTCCGCTCACAATTTATCTCAATCGTCAGGAGATCGTCACAGCGATGACGATCGGCGACTATCCCGAACTTTTGGCACTGGGGTTCCTGCGCAACCAAGGTATGCTTCTCGCCGATGACGAGGTCACGGCCATCGATTTCGACGAAGAGATCGAGACAGTTGTCGTGCGCACCAAGCGCCAAACATCCTATGAAGAAAAAGTGCAGAAAAAAACCCGCACCAGCGGCTGCGCGGTCGGCACGGTTTTTGGCGACATGATGGAAGGATTGGAGGGGCTTACTCTCCCCCACGCCGAGGTGCGCACAAGTTGGCTTTACGCGCTTGCCAAGGAAATAAACACAACGCCGTCTCTCTATCTTGAAGCGGGTGCGATCCACGGAACGGTTCTGTGCCAAGAGGATCGACCGCTCGTTTTCATGGAGGATGTCGGTCGTCATAACGCCGTCGATAAAATCTCGGGCTTCATGTTCCATCACAAGGTCACGGCGCATGACAAGATCCTTTATACGACTGGGCGTTTGACCTCGGAGATGGTGATCAAGACCGCGTTGATGGGGATTCCCGTGCTTGCATCGCGGTCGGGCTTTACAGCTTGGGGCGTCGAGATCGCACGGCAGGTCGGTTTGACCTTGATCGGTCGCATGCGTGGACAAAGGTTTGTCTGCCTTGCAGGCGAAGAGCGATTGGTGCGGGATGCGGACCCTATGTCGATCCCGAACGAAGACGGCAAAAACGGGCGCAAAGGGGCGGATGAATGAAGCCTCTCGGGGTTATCCTTGCGGGCGGTCGTGCCACACGCATGGGCGGCGGGGACAAGGCCCTCTTGCCGCTCGGCGGGCGGCCCATGCTTGACCATGTGATCGAACGGCTAGCGCCTCAGGTCGACGCTATGGCGCTCTCTGCCAACGGAGACGCGGCGCGGTTTGCGGCTTATGGTCTCCCCGTTTTGGGGGATAGCATCGATGGATATCCGGGGCCGCTTGCGGGTGTCTTGGCGGGACTCGACTGGGCTGCGGAGCATGGCGCCACCTCAATCATTACCGTTGCAAGCGATACCCCGTTCTTTCCGACGGATCTGGCACAGCGTTTGCTGCGCGCCGCCCAAGGACAGACCCATCCGCTCGTTCTTGCCGCGACGCCGCGCGGACAAGAGCAAACCCGTTCGATGACCAAGGGGCTCATTCGTCATCCGACTTTCGGGCTTTGGCCTGTGGCCCTGCGGCACGATCTGAGAGAGGCATTGTCAGATGGTTTGAAAAAGGTGGTGTTGTGGACCGAGAAACACGGCGGGCGCGAGGTTGTGTTCGATGACCCCGACACCGATCCGTTCTTCAACGTGAACACCCCCGAAGACCTTGTCGAAGCGGAGCG
Organism: Marivivens sp.; assembly: GCA_023255435.1. GTDB lineage: Bacteria > Pseudomonadota > Alphaproteobacteria > Rhodobacterales > Rhodobacteraceae > Marivivens. Next base: position 20,539 of record JALRIK010000004.1, on the reverse strand, counting down.
TAGGCTATGAAGATTTATGGCGTCACGGGCTGGAAGAACGCGGGTAAAACCACCCTGATGGAGCGATTGGTCCAAGAGTTCGTCGCGCGCGGGCTCAAGGTTTCGACCGTCAAACATGCCCATCATGACACGGATGTGGACCAAGAAGGGCGCGACAGTTACCGCCACCGCACTGCGGGCGCGCAAGAGGTGATGCTGGCTTCGCCCAAGCGCTGGGCTTTGATGCATGAACTTCGCGGCGATGCCGAACCGCCGTTGTCCGAGCTCTTGGCGCGCATGAGCAAGGTCGACCTCATTCTTGTCGAAGGTTACAAATCCGAAGCGCACCCCAAAATCGAAGCTTATCGTAGTGTCTCCGTCAAAGCGCCCTTGGCTGAAAAGAACCCCACGATCCGCGCAATCGCATCCGACTGCCCGGTCGAGACAGATTTGCCGCTTCTTGATTTGAACGACACGGCTCAGATTGCTGACTTCATTTCCGAGGAGCTTGGCCTTTGAACGCTCGGATCATCGTATGCACGCCTGCGGCGGATAACGCGCTCTGGCTCGCCCGAGCGGGGCAGCCGATTGAACGGGTAAAGCGCGATGCGCCGTTTCCCAAAGGGATTTTGATCTCGACCATGGATCTCCCTTTGGCTGTCCACCGCCTCCCTTCTAATGTTCTGGCCCAGGATGTTGCTGCCGCCGAAGGCGATCCCGAACGGGTGCGCGCCGAGCTGTTGTTGGCGGCACTTACGGTTCTGGAAGAGCGCGGTGAGCTTGCGGAGGTCTTTGGCAAGGAAACAACCTTCGGGCTAGAGCAGGAGCTTGCGCTTCGCCTTGCACTTCCTGCAAAACGGACACCGCCACGTCTCAGGAATGACTGTTTCGCGATGCCGCAAGGAGTGGATTGGATTCCCGTAGATGAAGCGCTTGTGCGTCTGCGCTCGATCCTTGTGTCATTGGTGGATGTGGAGCGGATCGGCCTGCGTGAAGCGCTTGGCCGTGTGCTTGCCACGGACGTCATTGCGCGCCGCTCTAACCCGCCGCGGCCCAATTCTGCGGTTGACGGATATGGTTTTGCCGTTGCGGCGACGGGCGAAGGGGTCCAGCGTCTCCCGCTGGTCAAGGGGCGTGCCGCTGCAGGCCAGCCGTTTGATGGCGCTGTCCCCCACGGTGCTGCGATCCGGATTCTCACGGGCGCAATCTTGCCCCAAGGGGTCGATACCGTTGTCTTGGAGGAAGACACTGCAATCGACGGGGCGGCCGTTGTTTTCGATGGCCCGATCAAGCCCTATGCCAACACCCGCAAAGCGGGCGAGGACGTGAGAGAAGGTGATACCGCTTTGACCAAAGGGCAGACCCTTCGCGCGCCCGATCTCGCCCTGCTCTCGGCACTCGGAATTGCAGAGGTCCAAGTCTATCGCAAATTGCGTGTCGGGGTCCTTTCGACCGGGGACGAGATCATTTCCGATCCTTTTGCCGAGGCTTTGCCGCACCAGATTTATGATGCCAACCGTCCAATGCTCCTCGGGCTTTTTGCGGGTTGGGGCTATGAGGTGGTTGATCTGGGCCATGTGCAGGACGATCCGGCCTTGATCAAAGAGCGTCTCGATCTTGGGGCAAAGGAGGCCGACGTTATCTTTACCTCGGGCGGGGCGTCGGCAGGCGACGAGGATCATGTCTCCAAGCTCTTGGCGCAAAGCGGGTCGCTGTCTTCATGGCGCATCGCGCTCAAACCCGGACGACCGCTTGCTCTTGCCGTTTGGGAGGGTGTGCCCGTTTTCGGACTCCCTGGAAATCCTGTTGCCGCATTGGTTTGTGCTCTTGTCTTTGGGCGCCCCGCCTTGTCGTTGATGGCAGGAAAGGGCTGGTCCCTTCCCCAAGGATTTCAGGTCCCCGCAGCCTTTCACAAACGCAAGAAGGCAGGCCGACGCGAATATCTGCGCGCGCGGATCAATGCCCGCGGCGAAGCCGAGGTCTTCAGGTCCGAAGGGTCGGGGCGGATCAGCGGCCTGTCTTGGGCCACGGGGCTGGTCGAGCTCCCTGATGCTGCGATCGAAATAGAACAAGGCACAATGGTGCGCTTTGTCCCCTATTCGGAGTTCGGGATTTAGTCCTTGTGCCGCAGGTAATACACCTGCGTTTCGCCTTCATCGGCTGTCGCCAGAAGACTATGTCCCGACTCCTGACAAAAGAACGGGACATCGACCACCGCAGCGGGGTCGGTCGCGACAAGTCGAAGCACTTGGCCCGCTTTCATCGATTGAAGCCGCTTGCGCGCCTTGAGCACCGGCAAGGGGCACAAAAGTCCAGCAGCGTCGAGTTCTTGATCCCATTTCATAAATGCAGATTTAGAACCTTGGCCGGCGGCTGTCTATCGCGTCTTTTAATAGAAATTTCCTATCGGATAACGGGAAATCAATATTGATGTGCCACGTTATTTGCGTCATCTCGGTCGCAAATAAGCAGATTTAAGGGTGGAGACGATGGCGCTCGACAAAGAACAAGGGATCTGGACTTCGGGTCGGAGCGGCAACAAGGGCCGCACGCATACCAAAGGTCGCCCGCTCATTGAAAGCGCATGGCAAGAAGTGCGTGATCTTCTTGGAGACCGTCCGCGCCGCCGTGATCTTTTGATCGAATTTTTGCATTTGATTCAGGACACTTACGGCCACCTGTCCGCGCCGCATCTGCGGGCTTTGGCCGAAGAAATGCGCCTTTCAATGGCCGAGGTCTGGGAGGTTGCGACCTTCTATGCGCATTTCGATCCGGTGCGTGAAGGCGAGGCGACTCCGCCTGATCTGACCATCCGCGTGTGCGACTCGCTGTCCTGCGAGCTTGCGGGATCCAAAGCGCTCATGGCGGCACTTGAAGAGGGTCACGATCCTGCAAAAATCCGCGTGCTCAGGGCGCCCTGCATGGGGCGCTGTGACACTGCGCCCGTGGTCGAGGTCGGCCACCGCCATGTGGACCACGCAACGCCCGATCTGATCGCCGAGGTCATCGCGAGCGGTGATTTCCATGCCCGTCTCCCCGATTACGAGACATTCGCGACCTATAGGGCCAACGGCGGGTATGCCAAGTTGATCGAACTTCGCGCGAACGGAAATTGGAAAGATGTTCAGGCCGAACTTCTTTCGGCGGGTTTGCGCGGCCTTGGTGGCGCGGGCTTTCCTTCGGGCAAGAAATGGGAATTCGTTCGCGCCAATGCGGGACCGCGTTACGTTGCAATCAATGGTGACGAAGGTGAACCCGGCACATTCAAAGACCGCTATTATCTCGAGCGCACACCCCATCTCATGATTGAAGGGATGTTGATCGCAGCTTGGGCCGTCGAAGCGGAAAAATGCTTTATCTATATGCGCGACGAATATCCTGCGGTGCTTGAAATCCTGCGCCGCGAGATTGCTGCACTCGAAGAGGCAGGCATCGTCACCGAGGGCTATATCGATCTACGTCGTGGAGCAGGGGCTTATATCTGCGGTGAAGAAAGCGCGATGATCGAGTCCATCGAAGGCAAGCGTGGTATCCCGCGTCTTCGTCCGCCCTTTGTGGCTCAGGTGGGGATCTTTGATCGCCCCACGCTCGTGCATAACATCGAAACCTGCCACTGGATCGCGCGCATCAACCGAGAAGGTGCGCAGATCCTGTCGAGCGTCGAGCACAATGGTCGCAAAGGGCTTCGGAGCTATTCGGTTTCGGGCCGCGTCGCCAAACCGGGCGTTTATCTTCTCCCCGCGGGCACGAATATCCGCGAACTGATTGAACATGCGGGCGGAATGGCGGACGGGCACAGCTTTAAAGCCTATCAACCCGGCGGTCCGTCCTCGGGTCTTTTGCCGGCGCATATGGACGATATTCCGCTCGACTTCGACACGCTTCAACCGCACGGCACCTTTATCGGCTCGGCGGCGGTGGTCGTGCTCTCGGATAAGGACAAAGTCAAAGACGCGGCTTTGAACATGCTCCGCTTTTTCGAAAGCGAAAGCTGCGGTCAGTGCACACCCTGTCGCGTGGGGTGCGAAAAGGCTGTCAAGCTCATGCAGTCCGAGACGTGGGATCGCGAGCTGTTGACCGATCTATGCACGGTGATGGCAGATGCTTCGATCTGTGGTCTGGGGCAGGCAGCTCCGAACCCGATCAAACTGACGATGAAACATTTTGGTGACGAGGTCTGAGATGGCTGACGGTAGCAAGACAACCACTTTCTCTCTGAATGGCGAAAACGTCACCGCAATGGATGGCGAAAGCATTTGGGACGTGGCCAAGCGCCATGGCACCGATATTCCCCACCTGTGCCACAAGGATCAGAGCGGCTATCGCCCCGATGGCAATTGCCGCGCCTGTGTCGTCGAAATCGACGGCGAGCGCACCTTGGCTGCATCCTGCTGCCGTGCACCCAGCGAGGGGATGAAAGTTTCGACCGAAAGCGAACGGGCCACCAAGGCCCGCGCGATGGTTATCGAACTTCTTCTTGCGGATCAGCCCAAGCGTGAAGATGCCCATGATGCGGGATCGCACCTTTGGGATATGGCAGAGGCGAACGGGGTAAGCGAAAGTCGCTTCCCCGCGCTCACTCCTGATCGTATTCCGCTCCTTGACGACAGCCATGTGGCCATGCGCGTCAATCTTGATGCCTGTATCCAGTGTGGTTTGTGTGTGCGCGCCTGCCGCGAGGTTCAGGTCAATGACGTCATCGGGATGTCGGGGCGCGGACATGATGCCTATCCGACATTCGACCTTGCCGATCCGATGGGGGCTTCGTCCTGTGTGGCTTGCGGCGAATGTGTGCAGGCCTGCCCGACGGGCGCCCTTATGCCCGCGACGGTTCTCGATGATGAGCAGCGTGGAGACAGCCGTGACTTTGATGAAGAAGTCAAATCGGTTTGTCCGTTCTGCGGCGTAGGCTGTCAGGTTTCGCTCAAGCTCAAAGACGGAAAGATCAAGTCTGTCGAGGGGATCAATGGTCCCGCGAACGAAGGTCGTCTTTGCGTCAAGGGGCGGTTCGGCTACGACTATATCCATCACCCGCACCGTCTCACCAAACCGCTGATCCGTCTTGAAAACGCGCCCAAAGGGCTCAACGTCGATCCTGCGAACCCCTTTACCCATTTCCGCGAAGCGTCATGGGAAGAGGCGCTTGATTTCGCTGCAGGCGGTCTTGCAGATCTTCGTGCGTCATCGGGTGGAAAAGCCGTCGCAGGTTTCGGAAGTGCAAAATGCACAAACGAAGAGGCCTATCTCTTCCAAAAACTGATCCGTCAGGGGTTCGGTCACAACAACGTCGACCACTGCACCCGTCTCTGCCACGCGTCCTCGGTTGCGGCATTGATGGAGAACGTCGGTTCGGGGGCCGTGACGGCAACCTTTAACCAGATCGAGCACGCGGATGTCGCCATCGTCATCGGCTCCAACCCGACCGAGAACCATCCCGTTGCCGCGACCTATTTCAAACAGTTCGCAAAGCGCGGCGGCAAGCTTATCATCATGGACCCGCGCGGAACCGCGATGAAGCGGCACGCGGCCCATATGGTCCAGTTCCGTCCAGGTGCCGATGTCGCGCTCTTGAATTCGATCATGCATGTGATCGCCGAAGAGGGTCTCTATGACCAAGGCTATATCGATCGGCACACCGAAAACTGGGAGGCCGAAAAGGCGCATCTTGCAGGGTTTGCACCCGAAAAGATGGAAGATCTAACAGGCATCAAGGCCGAAGTCGTGCGTCAGGTCGCCCGTGATTTCGCCACTGCGGATGCAGGCATGATCTTCTGGGGGATGGGCGTGTCTCAGCACATCCATGGCACCGACAACTCGCGCTGTCTGATCAGTCTTGCTCTCATGACGGGCAATGTGGGCAAGCCTGGTGCAGGTCTTCACCCGCTTCGCGGCCAGAACAACGTGCAGGGCGCTTCGGACGCGGGTCTCATCCCGATGTTCCTCCCCGATTATCAAACCGTTACCGACGACGGAGTGCGCAGCGCCTTCTCCGAAATCTGGAACTCGGGTGATTTCAGCAATGAAAAGGGTCTGACCGTCACGGAAATTCTGGATGCGGTGCATCATGGACAGATCAAGGGTATGTATATTCTGGGTGAGAACCCTGCAATGTCGGACCCCGATGTAACCCATGCCCGCGAGGCACTTGCACATCTCGAACACCTTGTGGTGCAGGATATCTTCCTGACCGAGACGGCAAATTACGCGGACGTGATCCTTCCTGCAGCGGCCTTCTATGAAAAGAACGGCACCGTGACGAACACCAACCGTCAGGTCCAGATCGGCCGCGCGGCGGTCACACCCCCGGGAGAAGCGCGCGAGGATTGGGCGATCACGGTCGAGCTTGCCAAGCGTCTGGGGCTTGACTGGGACTATACCCATCCCTCGCAGGTTTTTGCCGAGATGAAAAAGGGTATGAAGTCGCTGAACAACATCACTTGGGATCGACTGGTTTCCGAAAACGCAGTGACCTATCCGAGCCTTTCGCCGCAAGATCCGGGTCAGCCCATCGTGTTCGGGGATGGTTTCCCGCGCGCAGGCGGCAAGGCTCGCTTTACACCTGCCGATGTCATTCCGCCGAACGAACAGCCTGATGCTGAGTATCCGATGGTTCTGATCACAGGACGTCAGCTCGAGCATTGGCACACGGGTTCGATGACGCGTCGTTCGACTGTGCTTGATGCGGTCGAGCCCGAGGCGAATTGCTCGCTTCACCCATCGACGTTGCGCAAACTCGGGGTGGCGCCAGGTGGAATGCTTCGGCTTGAAACCCGCCGCGGGTCTGTGTTGGTCATGGCGCGTGAGGACCGTGCAGTGGCACCCGACATGGTGTTCCTGCCCTTCGCCTATGTCGAAGCTGCGGCCAATATTCTGACAAACCCAGCGCTCGATCCCTATGGCAAGATCCCCGAGTTCAAGTTCTCGGCGGTCAAGGTGACGGCAGCCTGAGAATAACCCCCCGGCGCTTGGTTCGAAGCGCCGGGGGAAACCTTTATTCGGGAAGAACCACGTCTTCGATGCCCAGATGCGCCGAGAGGACAGAGGTCGAGATCTTGTGGTCCTCGATCGACGGGAGCCCTGAGATTCCGATTGCAGCAACCACGCCCACACCCCTGACCGTGATCGGGAAAGCGCCGCCTGCCGTGACGTAGTCCTCGAAGGGCATGGCCATCGTAGGCCACTGGGCCACGCCCGCTTGCGCGTGTTCAAGGCCGACCCGCATAGAGGATTTGTGGTTGCGCAGCACCGTGTTGATCTTGCGTCGTCCCCAGTCCTGATTTTCAGGCGTCGATCCCGCAAGCGCGGTAAAGAAATAGCGTCGATTGACCGAGCGGATTTCGATGGTCACAGGCGCTTGTATCCCCAGCGCGTGGGTGCGAAGGGCGCAGCCGATGTCAAAAGCCGTAGCTTCGTCGAACGTCGGGAGCACCAAACGCTTTTCCTGTTCGGTGATGGCGGCGATAAGAGCCTTGGTCATGGGGGTTTGTCCTGAAATGGGGAAGTCAGGCGCGAGGCTAAGCCAATCGCACCCGACACTCCAGAGCGGATCGTCAGGCGCTGTTACGGATGCCGTGGCGGGCGTTGAACCGCTCGACGGCGCTTGGATCAACGGGACGTCCTGTAAAGATCCCGACGTATTCGGGCATGCGTGCGATACGGAAATCGACGCTCTCGGAAACTTCCATCGCGATGTATCCGACCTGCGTGTAATAGATTGTCATGGCGCGGGTTTCGCCCTGAACAGGGGTAAAGCCGTGACGCTCGAACATCGCTTTTATAGCAGCGATGCGGCGTTCGTCCGCGTCATCGAGCCGACGCTGAAGGGCTTCGTCGATGCGCGCCCAATAGCGAATGGCCAAGTCGAGTTTTGAATCGAACAGCTCGTCACTGATCCAAAGATCAAAAATGTTGAAGACCGCTTCCGAGATATTTTCGGCATAGGCCTCGGTCTGGCGCACAAGGTTGCCCGTGTTCTTGTCTTCCCACATCTGGATCAGCTCTTCGAGGAGGGCCTCGCGGCTCTTGAAGTGCCAATAAAACGCGGTGCGCGTGACCGAAAGGCTCTTGGCCAATTCCATGACCTTAACGGATTCGACCCCACTTGTGGTGAGCGCTGTATAGGCGGCGTCGATCCAGACCTGTTTCGGGGTGTCGTGCATGGTTCTCTCGAAAGTCTCTTGACACATGTGTCAGTCATCATGACAGATGTGTCAAGTAAAGACTCATGCCAAGGATCAATTCATGAGCACGACCACGCGTTCCCGCCGTTCCCGCCGCCCCCAGCGTTCAAATGTTGCGGGCGACAATCCCCACCTCAAGGTGCCCTATCTTGTGCGGGGTATCCCGACCTATGACATCGTGGGCGAAGAGAGCCTCGATCAGATCGAGGCCACCGCCGACAAGATCCTTGCCGAGATCGGCATCGAATTCCGCGACGATCCTGAAACCGTGCGGCTGTTCACTGCCGCAGGGGGGAAAGCCACCCATATTTCGGGCGAGACCTATAACGTCCGCTTTGAACCCGGCATGATCCGCGAACTGCTCAAGACTGCGCCGAGTAAATTCACCCAGCACGCCCGCAATCCGCTCAACTCGGTTGAGATCGGGGAAGAGGCGATGGTCTTTGCGCCGGCATATGGCTCGCCCTTTGTGATGGATCTTGATCGTGGCCGTCGTTATGGCACGATCGAGGACTTCCAGAACTTTATCAAACTCGCTCAGTCCTCGCCTTGGCTCCACCACTCGGGCGGCACCATTTGTGAGCCGACCGATGTGCCTGTAAACAAGCGCCACCTCGATATGGTCTATTCGCATATGCGCTATAGCGACCGTGCGTTCCTCGGGTCGATAACCGCGCCCGAACGTGCCGAAGACAGCATCGAGATGTGCCGCATCCTCTTCGGAGAAGACTATGTCGACGAGAATTGCGTCATCATGGGCAACTTCAATTCGACCTCGCCCTTAGTCTGGGACGGCGTTTCGACCAAGGCGATCCGCGCCTATGCAGCCGCAGGGCAGGGGTCGATCCACCTTCCGTTCCTCTTGGGCGGCGCCGTATCACCTCTGACCATGGCGGGCGCTGTGGCCCAGTCAATGGCCGAGTCGATGGTGGGCTGTGCGTTGACCCAGCTTGTCCGTCCGGGTGCGCCGGCGGTCTTTGCTTCGTTCCTCTCGACCATGGCGCTGCGGTCGGGATCGCCCACCTTCGGCACACCCGAGCCTGCTCTCGGCTCGCTTGTCATGGGTCAGCTCGCACGGCGTCTGAACCTTCCGCTCCGCTGTGCGGGAAGCTTTACGAACTCCAAGCTGCCCGATGCCCAAGCGATGCAACAATCCATGATGTCGATGCTCTCGGCGGTTCAGTGCGGGGCGAACTATATCCTCCACTCCGCAGGCTTCCTCGACGGTCTTTTGTCGATGTCCTACGAGAAATTCGTGCTCGATGCTGATGTCTGCGGCGCTTTGCACGTCTATCTCAAGGGGCTCGAAGTCAGCGAGGAAACTCTGGCCTTCGAGGCGCTCGCTGAAAAAGGGCCGGGGGAGCATCTCTTCGGCACCGCCCACACGCTCCGCCATTACGAGACGGCCTATTACGACAGTGCGCTCGACGACAACCAGCCGTGGGAGACATGGGACGAGCAGGGCGGTATCGACTCTGCGACCCGCGCCAATGCCCGTTGGAAAGAGACGCTGGCCAATTACGAAGCTCCGCCCATGGACGAAGGTATCGACGAAGCGCTCAAAGAATTCATTGCAAAGAAAAAGGCCTCTATGCCTGACGCGTGGTACTAAGACATGTCCAACGATCCTCTTCTCCAGCCCTATCAGCTCAAGCACCTGACGCTTCGCAACCGGATCATGACGACGAGCCATGAGCCTGCCTATCCCGAGGAGGGGATGCCGAAGGACCGTTATCGCGCCTATCACGAGGAGCGGGCAAAGGCAGGCGTGGCGCTTTCCATGACCGCAGGGTCCGCCGCTGTGTCCAAGGACAGCCCGCCTGTCTTCAACAACGTGCTCGCCTATAAAGACGAGGTGGTGCCATGGGTGCGTAAACTCACCGACGCCCTGCACGAACATGGCTGCGCGGCGATGATCCAGCTCACCCATCTTGGCCGCCGCACAGGCTGGAACAAGGGCAACTGGCTTCCCTCGGTTTCGCCCGGCCCTGACCGCGAGCCTGCACACCGCGCGTTCCCGAAGTTGATGGAAGACTGGGATATCGAGCGGATCATTTCGGATTATGCCGACGCGGCCGAGCGCATGAAAGAAGGCGGCATGGACGGGATCGAGCTCGAGGCTTACGGCCATTTGATCGACCAGTTCTGGTCGCCGCTCACCAACCATCTTGAGGGGCGCTATGGCGGCTCCACGCTCGAGACGCGACTCCAGTTCGGCATGGATGTGCTTTCCGCGATCCGCGCGCGCGTCGGGCCGCAGTTCCTCATCGGTGTGCGTTACACCGCTGACGAAGTGGCCCAAGGCGGCACAAGCGCTGCGGACGGACTTCGCATTGCCGAGATGCTGCGTGACAGCGGAAATGTCGATTTCCTCAATGTCATTCGGGGGCGTATCCATACGGACGCCTCGATGACTGATGTAATCCCGCTTCAAGGCTCGCGCAGTGCGCCGCATCTCGATTTCGCGGGCGAAGTGCGAAAGGTCTCGGGGCTTCCGACGTTTCACGCCGCCCGCATTCCCGATGTGGCAACTGCGCGTCATGCGATTGCAGCAGGGCATCTCGATATGGTGGGCATGACCCGCGCCCATATGGCCGACCCGCATATCGTGCGCAAAATCATGGAAGGCCGCGAAGACGACATTCGGCCTTGTGTCGGGGCGACCTACTGTCTTGACCGTATCTATCAGGGTGGAGAGGCGCTCTGCATCCACAACGCGGCCACGGGGCGCGAGCTCACCATGCCGCAGACGATCACGCCCGCCGAAACACCGCGCAAAGTGGTGATCGTCGGTGCAGGTCCCGCAGGGCTTGAAGCGGCACGTGTGGCCGCAGAGCGCGGGCATGATGTGACGGTCTTTGAAGCGGCGGCAGAGGCGGGGGGGCAAATCCGCCTGACCGCGCAGAACCCGCGCCGCAAGGAAATGATCGGGATCATCGACTGGCGTATGGCGCAATGCGCGGCCCGCGACGTGGAATTCCGCTTCAACACATGGGCCGAGGCCGAGGATGTGACCGCGCTTGATCCCGATGTGGTGATCATTGCGACGGGCGGTATGCCGAACCTGACGCTTTTCGAGCAACGCGAGGAAGCCGAGCTTGTCGTCTCGTCATGGGATCTGATCTCGGGGGATGTAAAGCCTGCGGGCTCGGTCCTGATCTATGACGAGAGCGGCGATAACCCCGGTCTTCAAGCTGCAGAGGTTGCGGCCAACGCGGGCTGCGAGGTCGAGGTTATGACGCCCGACCGTTCGGTTGCCCCCGACATCATGGGCATGAACCTGACACCTTATATGCGGGCGCTACAGGACAAGGACGTGACCTTCACCGTTGTTAAACGGCTTCTTGGCGTGGCCCGTGACGGCAACAAGCTCAAGGCGACGATCGGCACGGATTACAGCGCCTATACCGAAGAAAAGCATTACGATCAGGTTGTGGTGAACTATGGCACGATGCCGCTTGCGGATCTCTATTTCGATCTCAAGCCGCTGTCATCGAACCATGGAGAGCTTGACCACGAGGCCTTTATCAATGGCGGCGCACAAACGGTGGTGCGCAATCCCGAAGGCACGTTCCAGCTTTTCCGCATAGGTGACGCGGTGTCGAGCCGCAACACCCATGCAGCGATCTATGACGCTTTGCGTTTGGTGAAAGATATCTAGTCGATCTTTTCGCGGCGGAGCACGTCTTCGATGCGGGAAACATCAAGGGGGTGGTTGAGTTCCCAGAACTCGCGCCCCCTTGCTTCTACTTCGACACAGCGCACGGGCACGCCGTGATAGAGAAAGCGGAGCTGTTCGAGACCCTCGAGCCGCTCGAGCTCGGTTTCGTCCTTGGCCAGATAGGTTTCCAGCGCGGCGGGCGTATAGGCGTAAACGCCGACGTGATGGAACACGGGCACCGTTTCGTCCGTCCGGTAACGGCGCCCAGTGAAGGGCAGGACCTCTTTGGAAAAGTAGAGCGCATTCCCCTTGGCATCCATCACGGCCGTGGTGCCGCCGACGCGTCCCTGAAGACGGTCTTCCATGAAGCGGGCGTGGATATCGGGTTCGCAGCGCAGAACGGGGGTTGCGACTTCGGCACTTCCGTCCATCGCTTTGATCAGGGCTTCGACGAACCACGGCGGGGTAAGGGGGGCATCCCCTTGGAGGTTTACAACCAGATCGGCGGATGACCCGAGACGGGCCAAAGCATCGGCGCAACGCTCGGTGCCGTTGCGACAGTCGCCCGAGGTCATGATCACCTTGGCGCCAAAGCGCTTCGCCTCGGCTTCGATCCGAGCGTCATCGGTCGCGACAAAGACTTCGTTCACGCCGCGCACGGCTTGGGCCGCCAGCCAGCTTCGCTCGATCAGGGTCTTGGCCTGACCCGAAACGCCATGCAGCGGTACCAGCGGTTTGCCCGGATATCGTGTCGAGGCATAGCGGGCGGGAATGATAATGATGGTCTTTTGCGGTGTCATATCGGTTGTCGGTTCGGGCTGCACGGAACGGTTGTGCAACCCTTATCAGGCTTTTCTATGGCAGCGCAAAAGAAAGCGCCGCCCCGAGGTCAGGGCGGCGTGGATGCCTTAGGGCTTGCGGCGCGGACGGGCGTCCGAGCCTTGTGGCTGGCGCGCTTTGAACCCGCCCTCGCGCGCGGGGCCATTTGGCTTGCCGCCCTTGCGGTGGGGGCTTGCGCCGTCGGGTTTACCGCCGAATTTGCCCGAGGGCTTGCCGAAGGGCTTGCCGCCGCGGGGCGCATCGGACCCACGCTCGCCGCGCGGTTTGTCGAACTTGCGCTCGCCTTTGCCCCAATCGCCCTTGGGCTTATCGCCGCGCGGGCGGTCGCCATAAGGCTTATCGCCACGCGGTTTGTCGCTGCGGGGCTTGTCACTGCGGGGGCGATCCCCGAAACCATCCTCGCGCGGTTTGTCGCCTGCTCGGAAGAAGGTTTTGGACGAAGCTGGCTTGGCGAACGACTTGGCGGGCATTTTGCCTTCGGCGCGAAGCTTGCTGTGGCGAGGCTTTTTCTCGCGCTCGGCGGGGGCACCATCCTCGAAGCTCTCGGAAGGCGCGGGGCGTGCTGCGGGCTTTTCGAAGCGCGGACGCTCTTCGCGAGCGGGGCGATCCTCGCGCGGGGTGTATTCCTTGCGCGGTTTGGGCTCGAAAGCGGTCTCATCGCGGGGTGCACGTTCGGCGCGGGGCGCACGCTCGAGACGCGGTCCGCGATCCTCACGCGGCGCACGCTCGGGACGTTCGCTCTTGCCGAAGCCGCCCGTTTTGCGGGGGCGCTCTTCGGGAGCATCGGACGGGGCAATCGTGATCCCGTCTTCAAGCTGCATCTTGTCGCCGACCGACGAAAGGAACCCTTTTACAGCGCTTTCGGCAATCTCGACAAAGGACTGTCCATCGCGGATGCGGATGGCACCAATGTCAGTTTTGTCGAGGTTCCCTGCGCGGCACAGGAGCGGCAGAAGCCAACGGGCCTCGGCGCGATCTTCGCGGCCGACGCTGAGCGAGAACCACTTTGACGGTCCGAAATCGGCAGCCTGTTTCTTTGGAGCCTGCGCATCAGGGGGAAGGAGATCTTCTGGCGCGGAGCGCCCTGCACGGAACTGACGTAGATAGGCGACCGCAATGGCTTCGGCGCTGTGACGCGCGAGCATTTTGGTGGCGAATTCGGCTTCGGTGCTGTCGGCCTCCCCGCTGAATACGTCGGACGACAAAAGACGTTCTTCGTCGGCGGCGTTAATTTCGTCGGCCGAAGGCGGAACAGTCCAGTCAGCGGTGATCTTGGCCCATTTGAGAAGGTTCTCGGCCTTGCGGCGGGCTTTGTTCGGCACGATGAGCGCGGACACACCTTTGGAGCCCGCACGGCCCGTGCGGCCCGAACGGTGGAGAAGCGCTTCGGTGTTCTGGGGTAGATCGGCGTGGATCACCAACTCGAGCCCCGGAAGGTCAATGCCGCGTGCGGCAACGTCGGTCGCAATACAAACGCGGGCGCGGCCGTCACGCATCGCCTGAAGCGCATGGCTCCGCTCGGTCTGGGTCAATTCGCCCGAGAGCGCAACGACGCTGAACCCGCGGTTCGCGAGACGCGCAGTCAGGTGGCTTACCATGTTGCGGGTGTTGCAAAAGACGATCGAGTTCTTGGCATCCTGGAAACGGAGAAGGTTGATAACGGCCTTCTCGACGTCATGCGGGGCAACCACGAGCGCCTTGTATTCGATATCGGCGTGCTGTTTAGCGCCGCCCATGGTCGAAACGCGCTGCGGGTCGCGTAGATAACGGTTCGAGATCGCTTCGATGGATTTCGACACGGTGGCCGAGAACATCAGAGTGCGGCGTTCCTCGGGGGCTTGGCCGAGGATGAATTCGAGATCCTCGCGGAAGCCGAGATCCAGCATTTCGTCCGCTTCGTCGAGAACGACGGCGCGAATGTCGGTAAGGTCAATGGCACCGCGTTCGATGTGATCGCGAAGTCGACCCGGCGTGGCGACGACGATATGGGCCCCGCGCTCCAGTGCGCGGCGCTCATCGCGAGCGTCCATCCCGCCGACACAGGTCGCAAGGCGTGCGCCTGCGTGGGCATAGAGCCATTCAAGCTCGCGCTTGACCTGAAGAGCGAGTTCACGGGTAGGCGCAATCACGAGCGCAAGAGGGGCACCTGCACGGTCAAGGCGGTCATTGCCGTCCAGAAGCGTGGGGCCGATTGCCAGACCAAAGCCGACTGTCTTGCCCGAACCTGTTTGTGCGGAAACGAGAAGATCGCCCCCTGCAAATTCCGAGGCGGTAACAGCCTCCTGGACGGGAGTTAGCGTGGTATAGCCGCGCTCTTCGAGCGCAAGGGCGAGAGGATCAGTCATGTGGGGCTTTGCAAATGGCGGCGCATCAAGTGGGCCGGAGTTCGATTAAGCGCCCGCAATAGGCTCTTTTATGCTGCTTGTATAGTAAAATCGCATGATCCGCTTATGCAGTCACGTCAATGCTGCTGTGCAGCATGAGCGGGATCAGAGGGATTTGAGAATCCAGATCACCCGCCCGAGGGGGCGAACACTGTCCGCGTTGCGTCCTGTTTTGACGATAGGCTGCGCCCCGATCCTGTCGAATGCAATCGTGACAACGCCAGCATCGCGGGTGGCGCGGCCGATGCGGAGTTTATTGTCATCCATCAAGACCATGATTTCCGAATGGTTCGTAAGGCTCTGATTTTTATCGATAAGACAGATGTTGAAGGCATTGATCGTCGGAGACATGGCGTCATCGGGAGCGGCGACCAAGGCGAGATCGCGCAGGGACGTTGCCTTTTCCATCAACCATTCACGCGAAAAGCTCACGGGCGGTGTGCTGAGCGTTTGCGGCACTTCGTGGTGAAAGGGAATTTTGATGAAGCCGCCATCCGAAATCGGCGGCGGCCCATCCTCGGCAAACCCGAGCGGAAGCGATTGGTCCGAAACACCGAGATATTCGAGCAAAGCAATGACTCGGTCAGTGCTTGGGATGCGGCCAGCCCGAATATCGCGTATTAGACCATCATGTCCCACAACATCTATTGAGGCGCGTCGCGCAGACACCCCTTTTTTGAGAAGCCCTCGCTCAACGCATTTGAGTAGGGCAGAAGCAATTTGGTCCGACCTCGTCGAAGTTAAGAGCATATCCAAAATTTTCTTAAAAGATAAGAATTATAAATCTTGACTGGTTGAGACTTATGCTTCTTAATCTATCCTGAATTGTAGAGCGGTTCCGCGCTCTGTTCGAATTTGGTGTTCCTTTTACAAGTTGTTTGCGGGGCTTCAGTTTTTACTATGGTTACGATTCGACGTGTCTGACCACCATATAGAGATTGATGGTGGCGATTTTCCCGAAAAGGTGGCGCAGGCGTTCGCCGCATGCAAGCCACTTTCTGATGCTCAACGCATTGCTTTAGCTATACTTTTGGTGCGTCAGGTTTCTGATCCCCACTGCAAGTTGCAATTGAACCGACTTGCTACAATCTCTACTGAGCGTGCCTTCGAACTCTGACAGGCACCCGAGGGCTTGCGCCTCTTATGATTCTCTTAGCCTTGATTCATTAATGGAAAGTTAACGCCCGATCGGCGTCCTGCGCACCTGCGCCACATTTTGAACCACCCGCAAGAATTAGTGGCCCGGCCCAACTTATCCCCAACAAATTGCTTTACACAGAAAGGTTAAGCCCTCACCATGTAGTGTATGGGGGTGTCGGAGAACACCGTCTCTTGAATAAGCACCAAGCGATAGTCGGCTGCCAACGAACTATCGCAAGAGCAGAGAGGCCGAGCATATGTCACTATCAGAAAGTTACATCGACGAAGGTGATATCCATCCGATCGATTTGGTCGAACATATCGCCGAGCACCACGCTTGGGAATTTGACCGGATCGCCGATGACCAGATCGCGATGGCGGTCGAGGGCCAGTGGCGCACCTATTCGATCACGCTCGCTTGGTCCGCCTATGACCAGACATTGCGTTTGATCTGCACCTTTGAAATGGAGCCCCCCGAAGAGCGCATGCCCGCGCTTTATGAAATGCTCAACCTTGCAAACGATGTGTGCTGGGCGGGCGGTTTCACGTGGTGGGACGAGCAAAAGCTCATGGTCTTCCGCTATGGTTTGATCCTTGCAGGCGACCAGATGGCAAGCCCCGAGCAAATCGACACAATGATCAGCGCCGCGGTGATGAGCTGCGAACGGTTCTATCCTGCGATCCAGCTTGTCACTTGGGCCGACCGCACGCCGCAGGATGCGATGAACGTTGCAATTGCCGAGGCTTACGGGCGCGCCTGATCTTGCATCCTACCGCTACGGTCCATAACACTTCGCTCTGAAACAAGGGGGGAGTTCCCATGGATATGACGACGGTGGCCCAAAAGGGTCTTGTGCTTTTGGGATGCGGCAAAATGGGGTCTGCCATGCTGGCGGGCTGGCTCAAGGGCGGGCTTCCTGCCGCTTCGGTCTGGGTGCTTGATCCCCATCCCAGTGATTGGCTCAAGGCGCAGGGCGTGCATATCAACCAAGGCGTCCCCGAAAGCCCCGCAATCGCGCTGATCGCCGTCAAACCCCAGATGATGGGCGAGGCGCTTCCTTCGATGCAGGCTTTGGGCAATCGCGACACGCTCTTTATCTCTGTGGCCGCAGGCACTCCGATTTCCAAGTTCGAAGAAGTGCTGGGCGCGCAAACGCCGATCGTCCGCGCCATGCCCAACACCCCCGCTGCGATTGCGCGCGGAATCACCGCGATCATTGGCAATACCATGACGACCGAGGCGCATATGGCCCTCAGCGAAGCGCTGTTGCAGGCCGTTGGACAAGTTGTCCGCCTCGAAGCCGAGGGTCAGATGGACGCCGTCACGGCGGTGAGCGGATCGGGCCCTGCCTATGTGTTCCATTTGATCGAGACACTTGCAGCAGCAGGTGTAAAAGAGGGCCTCTCGCCCGAACTCAGCATGGCGCTGGCCAAGGCCACCGTCGGCGGTGCTGGTGCATTGGCCGAAGAGTCCGAGGACAGCCCCGCTCAACTCCGTATCAATGTAACATCGCCCAATGGCACCACCCAAGCCGCGCTCGAGGTGTTGATGGATGCCGAGGCCGGCATGCCTGCACTCCTCGAAAAGGCTGTCAAAGCGGCTGCCGATAGGTCCAAGGAGTTGTCGCGTGGCTGAGATTACATTCGACGATTTTCTAGCGGTCGACATCCGCGCGGGGCGCGTCATCCGCGCAGAGCCCTTTCCCGAGGCGCGCAAACCCGCGATCAAGATGTGGATCGACTTCGGCCCCGAAATAGGCGAGCGCAAAACTTCGGCCCAGATCACGGCGCATTATGATCCCGAGACACTTGTCGGAAAACAGGTGATGGGCGTTGTGAATTTCCCGCCGCGTCAAATCGGCAAGTTCATGTCCGAAGTCCTTGTCCTCGGTGTATATGATGAAAACGGCGGTGTCGTCCTTGTGACGCCCGACAAGGATGTGCCCGTCGGCGGGAGAATGTGCTGATGAAACTCTTAATCACCCGTCCCATCGACGATCTCGTTTTGGCGCAGGCAAAGGAACGCTTCGAAACGACCTATCGTGCGGGCGAGGTTCCGATGTCGGCGGCCGAAGTCACAGCGGCTTTGGGCGAATTCGACGCGATCCTGCCAACGCTTGGCGATGCGTTCACCGCAGCGGCAATCGAGGCGGTGGGCAAGCCGCGCTGCAAAGTGATCGGAAATTTTGGCGTTGGTTATAACCACATCGACGTGGCCGCCGCCGCCAAGGCCGGCATCGTGGTCAGCAATACGCCCGATGTGCTGACCGATGCGACGGCAGACATTGCATGGACGCTGATCCTGTCGACCTGCCGCCGTGCGGGCGAGGGCGAGCGTCAGCTTCGGGCAGGCGAGTGGAAAGGGTTTGATCCCAAAGGCATGCTCGGCACCCATGTGACGGGCAAAACGCTTGGGGTGATCGGGATGGGCCGCATCGGTCAGGCGATTGCCAAGCGGGGTCATTTCGGTTTTGACATGCCTGTCGTCTATTTCAACCGCTCGGCCAAAGAGCTGCCGTTCGACGCGCGCCGCATCGAGGATATGCACGAACTTTTGGGTGTTGCGGATATCGTCGTCGTCGCTGTTCCGGGTGGGGCAGAGACGGTCAGGCTTATCGACCGCGCCGCCATCGCCGCCATGCGCAAGGATACGATCTTTGTGAACATCAGCCGTGGCGAAGTGGTAGAGGAAGAGGCTCTGATCGATGCGCTCGAGGCAAATGCCATCGGAGGTGCGGGGCTCGACGTTTACGAAAAAGAACCCTATGTGCCCGCGCGCCTGACTGCGCTCGAGAACTGTGTCCTGCTCCCGCATTTGGGGAGCGCAACCGTCGAGACGCGCCGCGCGATGGCGCAGATGGCACTCGATAACATCATCGCATTTGCCGAAGGCCGTGCGATGCCGCAACGTGTGAATTAACCGCGGTCGCCGACTGCTTGGCGCCAGTGGCGGCGGCAAAGTGAGACATAGCGCTCATTGCCGCCGATCGCGACCTGATCACCGCTTGTGAGGACATTACCTTCGGCGTCCTTGCGGATCACCATCGTCGCCTTTTTCCCGCAGTGACAGATCGTGCGCACTTCGCGCATTTCGTCTGCAAGAGCGAGGAGAGCCGCCGATCCGGGGAAAAGCTTGCCCTGAAAATCGACGCGCAGACCATAGCACATGACGGGCACCCGAAGATCATCGACGGCGCGGGCCAATTGCCAAACCTGAGCTTCCTCGAGGAACTGGGCTTCGTCGATAAAGACACAAGCACAGGGGCCTTGCCCCAGACGGAACTTGATCTTGTCAAAGAGGTTTTCGCCCGCACCGAAGGTATCCGCATCCGCTTCGATCCCGATACGGCTTCCGATGCGACCCTCGCCTGCACGATTGTCGAACTGGGCAGTGAGCAGATAGGTCTGCATCCCGCGTTCGATATAGTTGTGCGAGGCCTGAAGCAGGATCGTCGATTTACCTGCGTTCATGGTGGAATAGTTGAAATAGAGCTTTGCCAAGAAACGTCCCCCCAGAGGCGGAAACGGGCAGAGTTTCCTCCGCCCGCTTGCGATTAACCCTGTAGGCTGCGCACCCCGATGTCACCCTCGCTGCGAGCCTGCATCGCGAGCGCGGCGGCATGCGAAGCGGCGGCAGTGGTGAAGTAGGGGATCTTGTCATAAAGGGCGACCGCGCGGATATCGCGGCTGTCCTCTACGGCCTGAGCGCCTTCGGTGGTGTTGAAGACGAGGCTGATGTGGCCGTCCTTGAGACGATCCACGATGGTGCGGCCGCCTTCATAGACCTTGTTCACGATTTCGCACTCGACGCCGTTTTCGGTAAGCCAACCAGCGGTGCCGCGTGTCGCGACGATGGCAAAGCCCAGTTCGACAAGGATCTTTGCGGCTTCGAGCATATCAGCGCCTTTGTCCGCATCGCGGATCGAGACAAAGACATTGCCTTCGGTCGGAAGGAGCGTGCCAGCGCCAAGCTGTGCCTTGAGGAATGCGCGACCGAACGAGCGGTCCCAACCCATGACCTCACCCGTAGAGCGCATTTCCGGCCCAAGGATCGTGTCAACACCGGGGAAGCGGGCAAAGGGAAGCACGGCTTCTTTGACCGAGAACCAAGGCGTCTTGGGATCGGCAAGCGTAAACGGATCGGGCTGCGCGACGGTAGCCATCGGATCAAGATCGCTCGGTGATAAGAAGTCCCAATTAATAACTTGCTCGGCTGTAACTATATCGGCTTTAATCTCCATCTATTATTTTTTTGATGTTGCCTTAGGAAAACAAATTTACAACTATAAAATAATTAATTGGATAAGTTCTGATAAATTAATTTTAAATTGGTCAATTTATATTGATACTTTGAC
>JALRIK010000049.1 GCA_023255435.1 Marivivens sp. | reverse complement strand
CATAGACAAGTGTCACGACAGTCGGCTTGAGGAATTCCGCTTGGCTCGAGCCTTCGTAAAGTAAGGGCGCAAGGCCGAGCACCGTGGTCGCTGTGGTCAGCAAAACGGCGCGGAGGCGATCGCTCACCCCATCGATGATGGCGGGGCGAAGACCCCGTTCTTTGCCGTATTCGTCGATCGTCGTCACGAGCACAATCGAGTCGTTGATCACGATCCCGACCATCCCGAGAAGCCCGACGACGGTGAACATGCTCATCGGAATGCCCCATGCGTTATGGCCCCAGATCGTTCCCACGAGTGAGAAGGGGATAATTGACATAACGACAAGCGGGCGCGTCCAACTTGCGAAAATCCACGCGAGAGTGAGATAGATCCCCACGAGGATAAAGGTCAGGCCCAGTTTCGCATCATTGAGGAAATCGGCCTCTTGCTGGCGCAGCCCGCCATAGGCGGTGCCGATCCCAAAGCGGCTTTCGATATCGGGAAGAATTTCAGCCGAAATAAGGTCTTTGATCTCGTTGGCGCGGTCGGCATTTTCATCATCCAGATCGCCCGAGACCGAGATTTGCATGATCCCGTTTTCACGGATGACCGACGAAAAGCCAGTGCGGCGCTCGACCGAGACGATGTCGGCGAGCGGGACATAGATACCGCTGGGCGAGCGCAGTTCCATCCGTTCAAGGAAATCGGCGGTGAGTTCATCGTCGGGAAGCTGCACTCGGATCGAGGCAGAGCGCGTGCCTTCGGGATAGCTTGCTGCTTCGATGCCCGCGAGACGGCGGCGCAGTTCGGCACCCAGATCGTCGATGGCAAACCCGAGCGCCTCGCCCTGCGGGGTGAGGTTCAGGATCAATTCCTCTTTGTCATACGACAGCGAATCTTCGAGCCCTGAGATTTCGGGGAATTGCACGAGCGCAGTTTTGAGGGCTTCGGCCGCGATCTTGAGAGTATCGGCATCAGCCCCCGAGAGATCGATCTGGAGCGAGTTGCCCCCCGGCCCTGCGCCCCAGCTGCGGAAACTCACGGTTTCGGCCATGGGGTGGTTGCGCACCGATTGCTGAAGCTCGGAGACGAATTCGTTCGACGTATATGGGCGCAGGTCGGGCTCGATCAGTTCGATGGAAATCGAGCCGAGTTGATAGCTTTCTTTGCTGTCGGTCCCGCTCAAGCCCCGCCCAGAGGTGCCGCCGATCTGGGTGACGACATATTCGATGGGGTTGAGGCCATGCTCGGCCTCGTATTTCGCGCCGAGATCTTTGGCGGCGCGCTGCAATTCGGCCATCATCGCCATCGTGTCTTCGCGCGTGGCGGCGGGAAGCATCGCAAAATTGCCGCTGATTTGGCCCTGTTCGGGCGAGGAGAAGAAACGCCACTGCACGTCGCCCTTGATGAAAAGCGAGAGCTGCGTCGTGAGCAAAAGAACCGACGCGGCCAACACGGGATAGCGGAGCTTTAACACCAGCGCGATAAAGGGTCGGAAAAGCGTGTTTCGCACCCAGAGAAAACCTCTGTTCACAAGGCGGGACGGCACGTCATACCAATGGTCGTTGCGCGTGGTTCTGACCGAATGCGAAAGGTGGTTCGGCAGGATCAAGAAACACTCGATCAAACTCGCGGTCAGAACGGTGATGACCGTAAAGGGAATATCTTCGATCAGATCACCGAAGCGCCCGCCGACGATGGCAAGACCATAGAAGGCGATATTGGTCGTGATGGTTGCCGAGAACACTGGGCCGAACATGCGGCGCGCGGCATTCTCCGAGGCCGTTGCACCGCTCTCGCCCAAGGTCCGGCTCCGAAAATCGGCGTGTTCCCCGACGACAATGGCGTCATCGACCACGATCCCGAGCGTGATAATCAGGGCAAAGAGCGAGATCATGTTGATTGTCAAACCCGCCCAATACATGAGCGCTACAGCCGCAAGCATGGACACGGGGATACCCGCAGCCACCCAAAACGCCGTCCGCGCGTTCAGGAACAGGAACAACAGCAAAAGCACGAGGGCGAGGCCCTGAAGCCCGTTTTCGAGCAAGATCTCGAGCCGCCCTGTGATCTGTTCGGCGCGGGTGTTGATAAGATCAACGCTCACACCCGACGGAAGCGTTGCTTGATATTCGGTTGCGACGTCCTGCACAGCCTCTTGCAGGCCGATGGCATCGCCTTGGGCGCCGCGCACCACACTGATCTGGATCGCCGCATTTTCACCGACAAAGAAGGCGCGGTCACGATCGGGGCCTTCGACTGTGATCGAAGCGACATCGCCGATGGTGAGCTTGGACCCATCCGCGTTGGTGCGCAGGACAATGGCGTTGATTTCGTCCGCGCTGCGCTTTTCGCTGCCCGCTCGCACGCGCGAGGACCCAGCGACATCGCCGACCGGATTGGTGTCCACCTCGGCGGCAATCGCAGCGGCGATCTGGGCCATGGTCACATCATATTGGCGCAGTGAAAGCGACGTCACCTCGACCACGGTTTCGGGGGCCGCGACGCCGAGGATGGTGGTGCGCGTCACGCCTTTGGCAAAGAGCCGCGTGACCATCTCGTCGGCAAAACGGCTAAGCTGGTCCACGCCGACGGGGCCTGTGATGACCACATCGGTGACACCGTCCGACCAGCCGCTTCGACGGATCACGGGGTCTTCCGAGCCTTCGGGGAGGGTGTTCGCCCCGTCCAAAGCGTCTTGGACGTCCTTGGCGGCGGTATCCATGTCGTAGCCTGTCTCGAATTCGAGCGTGATCGAAGCGCGGCCTTCGGAGGAACGGGCCGAGGTACTTGTCACTCCTTCGACGCCGAGAAGGATCGGATCGAGAACCTGAACGATTGCGGTGTCCACATCTTCGGCCCCTGCTCCGTCCCACGCGACCGAGACGCTGATGCGATCGACGATGACGTCGGGAAAGAACTGGGCCCGCATTTTGGGATAGGCATAGAGCCCCGCTGCGACCATCAGCACGAGCAAAAGGTTGGCAGCGGTGCGGTGTCGGGTGAAATAGGAGAGAATACCGCCGACGCCACGATTGAGAAGCTCTGATCCCGTGGCCATGGTTTAGCCTCCCATCCGCTGTTCAAGTCGGTTGACGGTCTCGATAGGGACGTCTTCGGCCTCGAGCTGCGTGAGAATGCGGGTCTTGGCCTCGTCGGGCATGCGGCTTTGCTTGACGAATTCAACAAGTTTGGCCTTGCGCTCTGCGTCAAGTTTGATCGTGTCGCTTGCTGCGGTCTCGGGGGCGGCAGCGGGCCGCGCGGGGGCAGGCGCGGCTTCGCCTGCGGCCTGAACCTTGAGACCTGCTCCGAGGAGAGGCGAGCGTTCGGCAACTATTCTGGCACCCACGACATCGCCAGCATCGATGATCACGCTCTCGCCTTGGCGGCGGCGCAGGGTGACGGAAGCGAGCGAAAGGCGGCTGTCTTCGCCGATCACAAGGACCGAGCCATCCGCGCCAAGAGCAGAGGCGGGAATGCTTGCCACGTTCTCAAGGGCGGGTTCGATGATCTCGACCGTGACAAAGTCGCCGACGCGGAAACCGGGGGCCTCTTCCAACGCAGCAAAGAGCACGCGGCCGGTTTGACCGTCTCCGACAGAGGCGCTCTCGCGGGTGATTTTGCCCGTCGCGACCAGAGAGACATCGGCCACATCGATCGTGACCTTGACGTCGCCTTTGATCAGATCGCCGTTCTCGTCGATGAGGCGGAGGTATTGCGCCGTCGAGACACGGAATTCGACCTCGAGCGCCTTGGGGTCGATCAGTTGGGCAAGTTGTTCGTTGGCGGTCACGCGCCCCCCACGCAATGTTCCGACCTCGGCCAATGTGCCGTCGAAGAGCGCGGTGACGGTGGTGTCGGCCAGCGTGCGCTCGGCTTCATCGAGATTGAGCTCGGCGCGGGCAAGGTTGGTGCGGGCCTGATCGACGCGGGCTTCGGCCTGTGCTGCGGATTGGCGCGAATTGAGGAGCGAGGCTTGGGCGGAGGAAGACGACAGCTCCGCGGTTTCGACGGCAGCAGCGGTGCCCGCGCCGCGCGCCAGAAGATCACGGGCACGGGTCAAAGCAGTCTCGCGCAGATCGAATTGTTCCTGCGCGGCGCTCAGGCTGTCGTTTGCAAGGACGAGGGCCCGTTCCGCATCACGAAGCTCGGCCTCGGCATCCTGAAGATCGGCCTTGGCCCTTGTGAGGGCGAATTCGGCGTCCACGGGATCGATGCGCAACAGCTCCTGCCCCACGGTGACGGTGCCGCCGTCGATAAAGTCATCGGAGGTTTCAAGGACCGTGCCGCCGATGGCCGCGCGGATCGCGAGCGTGCGGCGCGACTTCACCTCGCCAAAGACGGTCAGAACGGGTTCGATGGTGGCGGGCGTGATCTCGACCACATTCACGGTCGAGATGCGCTCGCGTTGGGGGAAGCTTCTCGGTTCCTGATTCATGCGCTCCTGAACGGCGAGCCGCACGGTATTGCCCGCAACCGCCAAGAAAGCCAGCGTCATTGCCAAAAGAAAAATACCTGTGAGGCTTCGACGTAGAAAACGCATGCGTAAAACTCCCAATACCTGCGCAAAGAGTTAAACCTCTTTGGCGCGCAGTCCATAGCATGGGTGATACGTGGTCCCGCGCTACTTCCGT
The DNA here is from genome assembly GCA_023255435.1 of Marivivens sp. Classification (GTDB taxonomy): domain Bacteria; phylum Pseudomonadota; class Alphaproteobacteria; order Rhodobacterales; family Rhodobacteraceae; genus Marivivens. Next base: position 14,652 of record JALRIK010000049.1, on the reverse strand, counting down.
CGCTTATGTTCTTCGAGACGGGGGAAAATCTCGACAAAGTTACAAGGGCGATGCCGATAGTCGAGCTGATAGGCCAGAATTTCGTCCCATGCGTCCTTGCAGGCACCCGAACTTCCCGGAAGTGCAAAGAGATAGGTGCCGCCCGCGACGCCGCCCGTCGCACGACTCTGGACCGCGCTGGTGCCGATTTTCTGCATCGAAACAATCGTAAAGACGGTGCCGAAGGCGTCGATTTCCTTTTCATAGACATCGCGGTGCGCTTCGACAGTCACATCGCGGCCCGTGAGCCCCGTCCCCCCTGTGGAAATGACGACATCAATCGCAGGATCGGCGACCCATTCGCGCAGTTTGGCGGAGATGACGTCGCGCTCATCTTTAACAATCTCGCGCGCTGCCAGCTTGTGTCCTGCATCGGTCAGACGCTGAACCAGCGTATCGCCCGATTTGTCTTCGGCAAGAGACCGCGTGTCGCTCACGGTGAGAATAGCGATGCGCACGGGAATGAATTCTTTGGTTTCGTCGATTCGGCTCATGTTCGTGTCTCTTTCACGGTCGGTCAGCGGTCGAGGCGCGCCTTGATGGCAAGAAGATCCGCCCAAGCCTCGCGTTTGAACATCGCGTCGGACATGATCCTCTCGGGGGAATACATCGGCATCGCGGGCACGCCCGCAACTTCGGCCCATTGACCGCGAATGCGCGCAACGGCGGTCTGACCCAGAAGGATCGACGAGGCGGAGCTTCCCATCACTACGACGACTTCGGGCTTGGCCAGTGCGATATGTGCTTCGAGAAACGGAAGAGCCATCGCGCTTTCGGCGGCATTCGGCGCGCGATCCATGGGCGTGCACCAAGGCAGGATCGGCACAAGATAGAGCGCGTTCATCATGTCCGGGGTCGTGCGGGACAGACCGATGGCCCCGAACATGCGGTCGACAAAGCCGCCCATTTGGCCCGACAGATACCGTCCTTCGCGATCATCATCGCGGCGCGGCGGATCACCGATCACCATCACGCGGGCTTCGGGACGACCTTCGGCAAAAAGATAACTGCGCGCACCGCGTTTGATCTCGAAATGCTCGAACCCTGCCAGATTTTCGGAAAGATCATCCAGCGAGCCGACCGACATTGCGGCGGCGCGGGCTTCGGCAGCAATGTCGATCTCGACCTGCACGGGGATCGGTGGCGGGCCGGATTTCTTGGGCGTTACGGGGGCTTCGGCCTTTTTCATCTCGGCCAGCGCATAGCGATCCAGCGGCGCATCGAGGATTGCCTCGTCCGCACCCATTTCGATCTGCCATTCGAGCAGAGCCTTGGCTGTCCAATAATCGACCTGAGATTCCATAGGCGCACCTTAGGCGGTATTTTCACAAATGTGCAGTGCCCTTGTCACATCTCCGTCTGCGCCCTTGCCGCAGTCGGCACGCCTTCTTATAAGCCAGAAAAATCGGACCGGAGGACGCTATGACTTTTCGCGCAAACCACCTGCTTGGGATCGAACACCTCCGACAAGACGAGATTACGACGGTTCTCGATCTCGCCGACCGTTACGCCGACGACAACAGGAACGGCGTCCAGCACAAAGACGTGCTGGCGGGACTGACCCAGATCAACATGTTCTTTGAGAACTCGACCCGCACACAGGCGAGTTTCGAGCTTGCCGGAAAACGTCTTGGTGCCGATGTGATGAGCATGGCGATGGCACAATCGAGCGTGAAAAAGGGCGAAACCCTGATCGACACCGCCTTGACGCTGAATGCCATGCATCCCGATCTTTTGGTCGTGCGCCATGGCTCGTCTGGGGCTGTGGACCTTCTTTCGCAAAAGGTGAACTGCGCGGTTCTCAATGCAGGTGACGGCCGACATGAACACCCGACGCAGGCGCTTCTTGATGCGCTGACCATCCGCCGCGCCAAGGGTCGCCTCCACCGTCTGTCCATCGCGATTTGCGGCGACATCGCGCATAGCCGCGTGGCCCGCTCGAACATCCTTTTGCTGGGCAAGATGGAGAACCGCGTACGGCTTATCGCGCCGCCGACCCTGATGCCGTCGGGCGTGTCGGAGTTCGGCGTCGAAGTCTTCGACAATATGGCAGAGGGGCTCAGGGATGTGGATGTGGTCATGATGCTCCGCCTCCAGAAGGAACGGATGGACGGCGGTTTTATCCCCTCGGAACGGGAATACTTCCACCGCTACGGGCTTGATGCCGCCAAGCTTGCCCTTGCGAAAGAAGATGCGATCGTCATGCATCCCGGCCCAATGAACCGCGGGGTCGAGATCGACGGCACAATCGCCGACGACATCAACCGCTCGGTGATCCAGACGCAGGTGGAAATGGGCGTCGCCGTGCGGATGGCCGCGATGGACCTTTTGGCGCGAAACCTTCGGGCACGGCGGGCCGAAGCGCGCGCGACCCAAGGCAAAATGGTTTGAAGGGGAAAAGACCAATGAACGATATTCTTTTCACCAACGCCCGTCTCATTGATCCAGTGACACTTCAGGACGTCAAAGGCGCTTTGGTCGTCAAAGACGGGGTGATCGTTGCCACTGTGACCGAAGCCCTTGATACGGTCGCGGCGAACTATCCCGCGCGCGACGTTATCGATTGCGGCGGTATGTGTCTTGCACCTGGGATCGTCGATATCGGCGTCAAAGTGTCCGAACCGGGTGAGCGGCACAAGGAAAGCTTCCGCTCGGCAGGCCGCGCTGCTGCGGCGGGCGGTGTGACCACGATCGTCACGCGTCCCGATACGCTCCCCTCGATCGATACGCCCGAAACGCTCGAATTCGTGGCCCGCCGTGCAGCAACGGATACGGCCGTTCGCGTTTTGCCGATGGCCGCCCTTACCAAGGGGCGCGAAGGCCGCGAGATGACCGAAATCGGGTTCCTGATGGACGCGGGCGCTGTTGCGTTTACCGATTGCGACCATGTTGTTGCCGACACCAAGGTCTATTCCCGTGCGCTGACCTATGCACGCTCGCTCGGTGCTCTGGTCATCGGTCACGTGCAGGAGCCGATCCTTTCCAAGGGCGCGTCCGTCACCTCGGGCAAATTCGCCTCGCTGCGCGGGTTGCCCGGCGTGAGTGCGATGGCAGAGCGCATGGGGCTAGATCGCGATATTTCCCTTCTTGAGATGACCGGCGCGAAATACCACGCGGACCAGATCACCACCGCGCGCGCGCTTCCCGCTCTGGAACGGGCAAAGCGCAACGGGCTGGATATTACGGCAGGCGTCGGCATCCACCACCTGACGCTCAATGAATTCGACGTTGCGGATTATCGCACCTTCTTCAAGCTCAAGCCCCCGCTTCGCAGTGAAGACGACCGTATCGCGGTGATCGAAGCGGTCAAATCGGGGCTGATCGATATCATCTGTTCGATGCACACCCCGCAGGACGAAGAGAGTAAGCGCTTGCCCTTTGAAGAAGCGGCAAGCGGAGCTGTCGGGCTCGAAACACTTCTTCCTGCGGCGCTGCGCCTTTACCATTCGGGAATGCTAACGCTGCCTGAATTGTTCCGCGCAATGTCACTTAACCCGTCGCGCAGGCTCGGGCTTGCGACGGGGCGGCTCTTGGACGGTGCGCCTGCGGACCTTATTCTCTTTGATCCTGATGCGCCTTTCATCATGGACCGCTTCAAGCTCCAGTCGAAATCCAAAAATACCCCCTTTGACGGCGCGCGCCTTGAGGGCAAAGTGCATGGGACGTGGGTTGCAGGAACCCGCATTTTTGGAGGCGCATAATGCCCGAAATCCTTAGCTCCCCCCTCGTGCTCGCGGTCTGGGCTGCACTTGGCTATCTCTTGGGGTCGGTGCCCTTTGGCGTTCTCATTGCCAAGACGATGAACCTTGGAGACCTTCGCAAGATTGGGTCGGGCAACATCGGGGCGACCAATGTCTTACGCACGGGGAATAAGCTGGCAGCGTTTCTGACCTTGGTGCTCGATGGCGGCAAAGGGGCGGCAGCGGTGCTCATTGCGCGGACCTTTGCGCTTGAAGATGCCGTTATGCTTGCGGGCTTCGCGTCGTTCCTCGGCCACTGTTTCCCTGTTTGGCTCGGGTTCAAGGGCGGCAAGGGCGTTGCGACCTTTATCGGTCTGTCGCTTGCTGCGGCTTGGCCAGTTGGGCTTCTCGTTTGCGCGACATGGCTCGTCGTGGCCTTTGTCCTTCGGTATTCTTCGCTCTCGGCTTTGACGGCGGCGGCACTTTCGCCTGTTTTTGCCTATGTCACGGGATATGCGGAAATGACGGTGCCGTTCATCGCGCTTGGGGTGCTCATCTATGTCAGGCACGCCCAGAATATCTCGCGGCTCCTTGCGGGGCAGGAAAGCAAGATCGGCAAAAAGGGCTGATCCAACGGAAAAGGCCGGCGAAACCGCCGGCCTTTCGCTTTAGTAGCTGTAAGGTTTGTAGATCTTGGTCAGATCGCCGCCCCAATCCCCGTGGTAATGCTCCAACAGCTCGTCCGCAGGTGTCTTGCCGCTGTCGAGGCTATCCTTGAGGGCGGAGAGGAAATGCGTTTCGTCGGGAACAAGACCACCGGCACCGGGTTTGGCGCGCGCCTTGAGGCCGTTTTCCGAAATCGCGACGACCTCGCGCGCGAGATCAAGCATCTTTATGCCGTTGACGTTGGCATGGAGACCTTGTTCCGAGGCGGCAACACGGAGCGCTTCGCGGGTTTCTGCATCCCAGCCTTTGACGAGATCCCAAGCCGCATCGAGCGCCGATTGATCATAGGTCAGGCCGACCCAGAACGCGGGCAGCGCACAAAGCCGGCGCCAAGGGCCACCGTCGGCACCGCGCATTTCGATGAACTGCTTGATGCGGGCTTCGGGGAATACGGTCGTAAGATGGTCGGCCCAATCCGAAAGCGTCGGGGTTTCACCGGGGAGCGCAGGAAGCTGGCCCTTGAGGAAGTCGCGGAACGACTGGCCCAGCGCATTGATGTATTTGCCGTCGCGATAGACGAAATACATCGGCACATCGAGCACCCATTCGACCCAGCGCTCGAAGCCCATGCCATCTTCGAACACCCAAGGCAGCATCCCCGTGCGCGAGGCATCAAGGTCGCGCCAGATGCGCGAACGCCACGACTTGTGGCCGTTAGGCTTACCATCAAAGAAGGGCGAATTGGCAAAGAGCGCGGTCGCAACGGGCTGAAGCGCCAGAGCGACACGCAGTTTCTGAACCATGTCCGCTTCGGACGAGAAGTCGAGGTTCACCTGAACCGTGCAGGTGCGATACATCATCTGTTTGCCGTGGGTGCCGACACGATCCATGTAATCGGTCATGAGGGCATAGCGGCCCTTGGGCATCACGGGCATTTCTTCGTGCGACCAGATCGGAGCCGCCCCGAGACCGATAAAGCCGACCCCGATTTCGTCGGCGATCTCTTTGACTTCGCGCAGGTGGGAGTTCACCTCGTCGCATGTCTGGTGGATCGTTTCGAGAGGCGCACCGGAAAGCTCGAGCTGCCCACCTGGTTCAAGACTGACGTTGGCACCGTCCTTTTTGAGGCCGATGATGTTGTCGCCTTCGAGAACGGGCGCCCAACCGAAGCGGTGCTGCAACCCTTCGAGCATCGCTTTGATCGAGCGGGGCCCGTCATAGGGAAGCGGTCTGAGGGTGTCTTTGCAGTAGCCGAACTTTTCATGCTCGGTGCCGATACGCCAATCTTCTTTGGGTTTGCACCCTTTGGCGAGGTATTCGGCAAGTTGTTCGTGACGCTCGATCGGGCCGCCGCCTGACTGTGGAATGGACATTGGGGCCTCGATACTGAAGTGCCGTTGAAATTGGTTGGTTAGAGGTGGAGCGTTCTGGGGGTCAAGTCAAGGGATCGACGGGAACAGAATTCGATCTTGTCCAAACGGTTGTCATATGATCCCCGCTTTTCTCAATCGCGCGTCCGACATTTCCAAGATCGAAACCGTCGAGTGCCTCGAAGGCATCGACAAGCCCCTCTGCCCCGCGCGCGGTATAGGGCACGAGAAGCACGCTTCCGAAAATGTCACGGATACGCCAGAAAAGGGCCTCGGACCGCTGGCCCACCTCGATTTTCGCGAGATCGTTGATCGAGAGGGAGCCGCCCCAATTCGCGGTGAGAAAGGTGATCCGTCTTTCGTCGATCTCGACCACGCCTTCGGCTTCGGCGCCCCCGCGCCGGAGCCTGCCACGTCGGAAACCGTCGATGACGAGTGCGGCACCGAAGAAGGCAAGCACGCCCGTGAGATAGCGTAAAACACCGGGAATCGAGAGCGTCCAATAGAACATAAGGACCGCCAGACAAGCGCCGATGATCGCTTGGGCATAGCGCGCCAAAAATGCTTTGGCCTCGGGACGTATCATTAGGACCAGTCCCCGAGAACCTGCTGCCAGACGGTCATCGCCGCAACGGCCGCAGTATCCGCCCGTAGGATTCGGGGGCCGAGACTGACGGAATGCGCAAAGGGAAGAGCGCGGAGCCTTGTTCGCTCTGTTTCGGAAAAGCCGCCCTCGGGACCGATGAGAATCGCCCATGGTCCTTTGTCGACCTTGGCCAGAGCTTGGGCGGCGCCGACCAATGCTTCGTCACAGAACATCAGCTGGCGGTCTTGAGGCCAGTGATCAAGCAGTTTGCCGAGCCTTTGGATGTCGTCCACCTTTGGAACAAAGGTGCCGCCGCATTGCTCGGCAGCCTCAACGGCATGGGCTTGCAGCCGTTCCTGATTGATACGGCCCGAGTTGGTGAATTCGGTCTGGACGGGAATAATCCGCGCAGCCCCCATTTCGGTGGCTTTTTCGACGATAAAATCGGTGCGCTCCTTCTTGATCGGCGCAAAGACCAGCCAAAGATCCGGAGGAAGCTGAAGCGGACGTGTCAGGGCGGTGCATTCCAGAACGCCGTTCTTCTTGCTGGCCTGAACAATTGTTGCGTCCCATTCGCCGTCTTGGCCGTTGAAAAGCGAAAGGATGCCGCCGATCTCAAGCCGCATCACGCCAAAAAGATAATGCGCCTGCTCTTTGGTGAGAGAGACGGTTTGCCCTTGGGCCAAGGGTTGATCTACAAAGAGCCGAACTTTGGATGCCATGAGACGACAATATGACCGAGCAAGGCCAAGCGCCAGAGCCGACAGGCCAAGTTTCCGACGCAGTAAAAGGAAACTGGGTGGATCATTGGGCACCAGTGCGACTGCGCCCCTATTTCCGCCTGTCGCGACTGGATCGCCCGATCGGGACATGGCTACTATTGCTGCCGTGCTGGTGGGCGATTGCGCTTGCCTCGCTCAAGTCGGGGCAATTCGGGCTCTATGAGCTCTGGATCGGGATCGGCTGCGCCATTGGCGCGACATTGATGCGCGGTGCGGGCTGCACTTGGAACGACATCACCGACCGCAATATCGACGGCAAGGTCGAGCGCACGCGGTCGCGACCTATCCCTTCGGGTCAGGTCAGCACGAAACAGGCCGCTATCTGGATGATCCTGCAATGCCTTGTTTCGCTTGGGATACTGCTCACGTTCAATCGCGCGGCCATCGCGCTGGGTTTTCTGTCGCTCTTACCCGTCGCGGTTTATCCCTTTGCCAAGCGCTTTACGTGGTGGCCACAGGTCTTTTTGGGAGTCGCATTCAACTGGGGAGCCTTGCTTGCATGGGCTGCGGTCGAGGGGAGAATCGGCATCGAAGCGATCCTTATGTATATTGCCGGCATTTTCTGGACCCTGTTCTATGACACGATCTATGCCCATCAGGACCGCGAGGACGATGCTCTGATCGGGGTCAAATCCACGGCCCGCCTCTTCGGCGAGCATACCCCCGCGTGGCTGCGTCGTTTTCTGATTCTGACGATTCTCTTTTTGGGGGCGGCGACGCTTTTGGGCACGATCGGGCTTTCGGTTCTCGAGCTTGTGATCGCGCTCTGCGGGGTCTGGGCGATGGGATGGCATCTCATGTGGCAGCTGGTCAAGTTCGATCCGGACAACAATTCAACGCTTTTGATGCTGTTTCGGTCGAACCGAGACGCAGGTTTGATCCCTGTGCTGTTTTTTGCCGGTGCCATTTTGGTTTGATTGCGAACTTGGACTTGTCGCCTTACAGAAGGGGACAACCAGAAACAGAACTGGAAGACGATGCGCCTTTCTTCAGTCTTTACCCGTGTCAGTGCATTCGCAGCCGCTGCCGTGCTCTCAGGTGTTGCCGCGCGGGTCGCGGTCGCAACGATCGAGTCCCGTTCGGTGATCGGTGTGCAAGAAGAGCTTTTGGATTACGGGCATGATTGGGTCACGGTGATCGGGGACGGTCTTCAGGTTATCCTCGAGGGTCAGGCCCCGAGCGAAGCCGAACGTTTTCGCGCGATTTCACTATCGGGCCGCGTTGTCGATGCGAGCCGCGTAATCGACAATATGTCCGTGGTCGCGTCTGCAGGTATGATCGCACCTGATTTTGCCATCGAGATTTTGCGCAATGACAGCGGGGTTTCCCTTATTGGGCTTGTTCCTGCCAGCATGGACCGCGAGGCCTTGGGCAAGCGGATCGCGACTCTGGCCGCCGATGGTGTGGTCTCTGACCTTTTGGAGACGGCGGATTATACGGCGCCCGATGACTGGCGTCCTGCGGTGAATTATGGTCTGCGGGCGCTCGAGATGCTCCCCAGAAGCAAGATTTCGGTTGCCCCCGGCCGTGTGGCGATCACCGCAAGTTCGGACAGCCCCGAGCAAAAAGCGCGACTTGAAACGCAGCTTGCCCAGCAGGTGCCCGATCTCATCGATGTTGCTCTGAACATCACTGCGCCGCGCCCTGTTGTGTCGCCCTATATCACCCGTTTTACGATCGACACCAAAGGCGCGCATCTTGATGTCTGCACGGCAGACACCCAGGCAACGGTCAACAGGATTACCGAGGCCGCAAAAGAAGCGGGCCTTGCGACTGCGCCCAATTGCGTTCTGGCTCTTGGCGTTCCGTCCAAAACTTGGGGCACCGCTGTGGTCGAGTCGATCAAAGCGGTCAAGGTGCTTGGCTCTGCTACGGTCACGCTTTCGGATGCGGACGTGACCCTGACGGCCGCTGAAACCGTGTCGCAAGAACAATTCGATGCCGTGGTCACAGAGCTTCGCGGAAAGCTTCCCGACCTCTTCGCTCTCGAGGCGACTTTGACCAAACCCAAAGCCGACACCGACGAAGCTGCCCCCGAAATATCACTCTCGCTGAGCGAAGAGGGTATGGTGAGCGTGAGCGGCCCGCTCGCGGATGATATGTCATTGGTCACTGCGGAAAACTATGCCAAAGCCCGCTTCGGGGCCGATAACGTCACGATGACGACCCAGATCGTCGAAGGGCTACCCTCGGGGTGGTCGGTGCGCGCTCTTACGGGGATCGAGGTTCTCTCGTTCCTGTCCTCCGGCTCTGTGATCGTCGAACCCGAGACGGTCATCGTGCGCGGCGAGACGGGAAACAGTAGCGCGAGTTCCGAAATCGCGAGTGTTCTTGTGGACAAGCTCGGTCAGGCACAGCGTTTCGACATCGACGTGACCTATGTCGAAAAGCTTGATCCCCTCGCAGGTCTTCCCACCCCTGAAGAATGCGTCGAACAGATCAAGGTTCTGAGCGTCGGTCGCAAGATCACCTTTGATCCGGGCAAAGCGACGATCAGCGCGGACTCGCTCCAGCTTGTTGACGACATTGCCGATATTCTTCGGCTTTGTCTTGATCTTGAGCTTGAAATCGCGGGCTATACCGATAGCCAAGGCCGCGAGGAAATGAACCTCAACCTAAGTCAACAGCGCGCCGAATCCGTTCTCAGCGCTCTGCGTCAGCGCCGCATTCCGACCAGTGCTTTCACGGCGGTCGGGTATGGCGAGGCCGATCCGATTGCGAGCAACGAGACCGAAGAAGGTCGTGAAGCTAATCGCCGCATCGAATTCCGCCTCATCAAAGACGATACCGCACCAGAAGACGTTGCGCCCGAAGACGCCGCACAGGTCGAAGCTGCCGAAGACGGTGCGCAAACGGCGACGGAAACAGCAGCCCAAGACACATCCAACCCCGACGTTGTGATCGGGGATGAAAACCACCCACTCTCGGGCAAAGCGCCGAAAACGCGCCCGGAAAAAAGTGAATAGCGCAGGGATTTGACGTGAACAGAACCGAATTCATTATCGCAACCGCGATCATCCTCTTTGTGGCGTTTTCGCTTGGCTGGTTTGCAAGTTGGCTGGTCAACCGTTTTACGCGCGTCACCAAAGCCGAAATCGGAGAGCTGGATCGCATGGCCCAAGCGCTCCACGAGGCGGAAGAAACCCGCGATCAAGCGATCACCTATCTTCAGCAGCGTGAAGCCGAGATCACCAACCAGCTTGCGCAGACCGAGGCCGAGCTTCGGGCGGCAATGGATGGTTTGCGGGACGCCCGCCACGAAGCCGAAGAGCTGCGCAGCTATATCGAGCGCAAGAACCTCTAATTCCCCCGAGGGGCCGCCGCACGCCGAAGCCTATCGTTGATGGCGCGGCCCAACCCCTTGTTCGGGATGGGGGAGACGGCGATTTTGCGGGTGCCGCGATCATCGAAGCGATGTAGACAATCAAAGAGATTTGCCGCAGCTTCACGCAAATCACCCGTTGGCGAGAGATTGAAGACTGCGCCTTCGACATCCCCGAACCCCAAGAGTTCCTCATCGGCGGTTGGCTGGGTCACATTGAGCCGCACATGGCCTTTGGGGGCGTAATGGCTTTCAAGCTGTCCAGGAGCGATCGGAGCCTTCCCGATCACCTCCGCTCCAAGGTGATAGCCGAGCACGCGCTCGATCTCTTCGAACGGAACCCCGCCTGCACGAAGTGCCGTTGCACGCCCCAGACAGCCGATGATCGTCGACTCGACCCCCACCGTCGTATGACCCGCGTCGATCACGGCGTCGATCTTGCCGAAAAGTCCACCAAGAACGTGGTCTGCGGTCGTCGGACTGATCTTGCCCGAAGGGTTGGCCGATGGCCCCGCCAGCGGCCCGTCGAATTCGGCCAGAAGTCCCTGAACCGCCTGACCGGCAGGCACCCGAACGCCCAAGGTTTCAAGACCGGCTGTTACAAGTTTGGAAATACCTGAATCGGCCCGCAGGGGCAGGACAAGGGTCAAGGCACCCGGCCAGAACGCCTTGGCCAGTTTGAGCGCTTCCTGATCGAAGACACAGTATTTTTGGGCGGCTTCAAGATCTTTGACATGCACGATCAACGGATTGAACGAGGGCCTGCCCTTGGCGTCGAAAATATCGGCGACCGCGATGTCGTTGCGGGCATCCGCTCCAAGCCCGTAGACCGTTTCCGTGGGGAAGGCGACAAGACCGCCCCCCGAGAGCACTTTGGCTGCAAGACGAAGACCGTCCGCGTCAGGTTTGAGTGTGACTGTTTGACCCGTTTTCATGACGTGGCGTTCCGGTTGAAGGACAAAGGGGCTTGGTTACGGTATTCGTGATCAGCAAGAGATATGCGCGGCGGGGGAGGATTCCAACCCGCGAAAAGTGGAGGGGTAAAGTTGTCGTATCGAGCACCTGTCGAAGAATGCCAGTTCATTCTCAACAACATCGTCGGCATTGAAGAGGTCACAAAGACCGAACGCTTCGAAGAAGCCACGCCCGATGTGATCGAGGCGATCCTGAACGAAGCGGGCAAACTGTGCACAGACGTTCTTGCTCCGCTCAACCGCAATGGCGATCTTGACCCCGCTCGGCTTGAAAACGGTGTCGTGCGTACATCCAAAGGTTTCGGCGAAGGCTATGCCGCAATCGCCGAGGGCGGTTGGATCGGGATGGCAGCCGATCCCGAATTCGGGGGGATGGGTCTGCCTCTTTCGGTGACGACTGCGGTCAATGATATGATGGCGGGTGCGTGCCTTTCGCTTCAGCTTAATCCGCTGATGACACAAGGCCAGATCGAAGCCTTTGAGCACCACGCAAGCGACGAGCTCAAAGCGCTCTATCTCCCCAAGCTGATTTCGGGCGAATGGTGCGGAACAATGAACCTCACCGAACCGCAAGCAGGATCGGATGTCGGGGCGCTTCGGACCAGGGCCGAGCCGAACGGCGACGGCACTTATGCGATCACGGGCCAGAAAATCTATATCACATGGGCGGACAACGACTTTAGCGAAAACGTCTGTCACCTTGTCCTTGCGCGGCTTCCTGATGGGGTTCCCGGCACCAAAGGCATTTCGCTCTTTATCGTGCCGAAACTGATCCCCAATGCAGACGGAAGCCTTGGGGAGCACAATTCTCTCAAAGTGGTAAGTCTTGAGCACAAGCTCGGCCTGCATGGCTCGCCCACCGCTGTGATGGAATATGCGGGCGCCAAAGGCTGGCTTGTCGGCGCGCCTCATGGCGGGATGGCTGCGATGTTCACCATGATGAACAATGCGCGTCTCGGGGTCGGCACCCAAGGGATCGGGATTGCCGAAGCCGCCTATCAAAAAGCTCTGGCCTATGCCTTGGACCGCAAGCAGGGACGTGTCGGTGGAACCGGATCGATCGTCGAGCACGCCGACGTCAAGCGCATGCTCGCCACGATGAAGGCCGACACCTTTGTCGCGCGTTCGATCGCTTTTGCCTGCGCCGTTGCCATCGACCTCGGGAATGCGACAGGTGACGCCGCACACAAGGCGCGTGCCGCGCTTCTCACCCCGATTGCCAAGGCTTTCGGCACCGATGCAGGTCTGGCCATTGCAGAGCTTGGTGTTCAGGTCCACGGCGGCATGGGCTTTATCGAGGAAACAGGCGCGGCCCAGTTTTCGCGCGATGTGCGCGTGACCTCAATCTATGAAGGCACTAACGGCATTCAAGCCATGGACCTTGTTGCACGCAAGATGATGGACGGGGGCGATGCAGCCTTTGCCATGATCGATGAAATCGAATCCTTTGCGGAGTCGGCCCGCAGCACGCAGGGCGCTTTGGCCGAAGCCGTCTGGCAGGCCTCCGAGAATCTGCGCGAAACGACAGAATGGCTTGTCGCGCAAGACGATATGAATGATCGCTTTGCAGGTGCGGTACCCTATCTCAAGGCCTTTGCACGCGTTCTCGGCGGTTACTATCACTTGATGGCTGCCCAAAAAGGTGGGACAAGCCGCGAGAAAATCGCAAGGTTTTATATCAACCGTCTTTTGCCCGAGCACAAAAGTCTCTTGGCACAGGTGCGGGTCGGGAATGTTGATCTTGCGGACCTAACACCGGACGACCTTGTGGCGTGAGCAAGATAAGATACCCCTTTGAAGAGCCTCCAACGCATGAAAATGCGATTGAAATCGCCGAAGGGGTGCTATGGCTACGCCTGCCGCTGCCGATGGCGCTCGATCATGTGAATATCTACGCGCTTGACGATGGCGAAAGCTGGACCGTGGTCGATACGGGGTTTCGGTCCAAAACTTCTATTAGGCTCTGGGAAGACGTCCTTGCCGGCCCTTTGGGAGGTAAACCCGTCGGCCGTGTCATCCTGACCCACCATCACCCCGATCATGTGGGAATGGCCAGTTTTCTGACCGAGCGGGGCGCAGAGCTTGTCACGACGCGCACGGCCTATCTTCTCACTCGCATGCTCACGGCCGACGAACAACCGAACTATCCCCGCAAATCGCTTGATCTATACAAGCGTTGGGGCATGGACGATGAAATACTAAGGGCGCGCGAAACGGAGCGGCCGTTCAATTTCGCCGACTGTGTCGGCCAATTGGACCTTGGCTATACGCGCATTCAGGACGGCGAAACGCTCGTCTTCGGGGGGCGCCGATGGATGGTCCGCACAGGCGATGGCCACGCGCCCGAACACGCCACGTTTTGGAGCCTTGACGATGATCTTGTCATCGGGGGCGACCAGCTTTTGCCGAGCATCAGCCCGAATATCGGAGTGCACCCGACAGAGCCGGAGGCAAACCCTCTGGCCGAATGGCTGGCCTCTTGCGAAAAATTTGTGCCGCTCGCCGAGGATCGGCATTTCGTATTGGGCGGACACAAATTACCGTTCTATGGGCTGCCCCTGCGTCTGAAACAGATGATAGAGAACCATCACGGCGCTCTTGATCGGCTCGCGGCGTTTCTCGAAACGCCACGCAAAGGAGGGGAATGCTTTCCCCCGCTGTTTAAGCGAGAGATCACTTCGGGCATCTATGGACTGGCCATTGTCGAGACCGTCGCGCACCTGAACTATCTTCACCAAGCAGGCCGCGCGAGGCGTTGGCTCGACGATGACGGGTCCTATCGCTGGCAAACAAACTAAGGTTGCCACCCCTGATGAAAAAGCTAAGCTTTGGCGCAACCAAGGGGTAAATGATGACAATTCGCGACCAACACGACCAGATCGAAACATCAGCGGAATATGCCGAAGCCGCCGCGATCCCCATGATCCACGAGGTACACGCGGACCCCTCGACGGCTGCAGCATCCGAAGCAAAGCTTCCCCCCGCTCTTATGCAACCATCGACGCACAAGAGTCCTGCGCGTTGGGCTTATGAGAGAATGATCCTCTATATCCAGAATTTCGAAAAACAGCTCAATTCGGACCAAGAAGTTGCGATGGGATTTACCGGAAGCAACGCCGGCGTGATCCGCATAGAGGGTCTGGGCTATTTCGATCCCGATATTCTCACCTTCTATGGATCGACCGAAGACGGCGCAAAAACCCAACTGGTTCAGCACGTCAGTCAGTTGAATG
>JALRIK010000048.1 GCA_023255435.1 Marivivens sp. | reverse complement strand
AATATGAACACGCCAAAGCACGCGGTGCGAAAATCTACGCCGAGGTGCTGGGCTACGGCATGTCGGGCGACGCATACCACATCACCGCTCCGTCCGAGGATGGTGAAGGCGCTGGCCGTTGTATGGCTGCCGCACTCAAGGACGCAGGTCTGGAACCGTCGGCGATTGACTACATCAACGCACACGGCACCTCGACCATGGCGGACACCATCGAACTGGGCGCGGTCGAACGTATGCTCGGCGATCATGCTGGCAACGTCACCATGTCCTCGACCAAGTCGATGACGGGTCACCTTTTGGGGGCTGCTGGCGCGATTGAAGCGATCTTCTCGATCCTTGCGATCCGCGATCAGGTCGCACCGCCGACGATCAACCTTGATAACCCTGCGGTCGAAACCAAGGTCGACCTCGCGCCCAACAAAAAGCGCGAGCGTGAAATCAATGTCGCTCTGTCGAACTCCTTTGGCTTTGGCGGCACGAACGCATCGGTGATCTTCGGGAAAGTGAGCTGATGTGGCGACATATTGCTGCTAATGCGCTGACGTTTCTGATTGTCGGCCTCTTCCTTCTCGGAGGGGTCGTGCTTTGGGGCGCAAAGCAATATTCCAGTGCGGGTCCTTTGGAACAGGGCATCTGTCTTCAGGTGCGCTCGGGCTCCAACATGCGCGTTGTGAGCAAGAATCTCGAAGAACAGGGCGCTTTGTCCTCGGCTTCAATCTTTCGCATTGGTGCAGATTATTCGGGCAAAGCTCCGAGCCTCAAGGCAGGTAGCTTTCTGATCCCTGCGGGCGCGTCGATGGAAGAGATCGTCGATATCGTGACCCGCGGCGGACAGAATACTTGCGGCACCGAAGTGGTTTACCGCGTAGGCGTGACCCGCAATCAGGTGGAAATCCGCGAGCTTGATCCGGCTTCGAACCGTTTTGTCGAGGTTGCCAAATACAATCCCGACGAAGAGGAAACGCCCGAGGCCTATGGCCGCGTCAAAGAGGACCCCGACACCCAATACAGCGTTGTCGTCGCAGAAGGCGTCACAAGCTGGCAGGTGCTGACCTCTCTGTCCAAGATCGACGGGCTTGAAGCGGATGTCACCGAAGTGCCAGCCGAGGGTATCCTTGCCCCCGACGCTTATGAGTTCCGACCCGGCACCAAAGTCTCTGAAATCCTTGGGAAAATGGAAGCCTCGCAGCGCCAGATCCTGTCCGAAGCATGGTCGTCGCGCGCGGACGACCTTCCTTTCGACACGTTGGAAGAGGCGCTGATCCTTGCATCGATCATCGAAAAGGAAACGGGCGTTCCCGAAGAGCGCGGTCAAGTGGCGAGCGTCTTTATCAACCGTTTGCGTCAGGGCATGCGGCTTCAGACGGACCCGACGGTCATTTACGGAATCACCAAAGGCGAAGGTGTCTTGGGTCGCGGTTTGCGCCAAAGTGAGCTTCGCGCAGAGACGCCCTATAACACCTATGTGATCGACGGGCTCCCGCCGACGCCGATCGCCAATCCCGGACGGGCCAGCATCGAAGCTGCGCTCAATCCCGAGGAAACCGACTTTATCTTCTTTGTTGCGGATGGTTCGGGTGGTCATGCCTTTGCGGTCACGCTCGATGAGCATAACCGCAACGTCGCCAAGTGGCGCGAGATCGAAAGCCAACAAGGCAGCAACTAACAAACAGGGCCGGTCGAAAGATCGGCCCTTTTGCTTTGCGGTGGGGTGAGGGTTTTTTAACGCGCACAGGTTATAACCGACTGGCAAGCTGGAAAACGAAAGGAAGCGACCTTGGGCCTTGGCCCTGATGGTCGCTTTTTACGTTTCTAACGGACGGGTCCACAAAGAGGGCAAATCCGCATGACACAAGAACGGAGCCATCAGGCCGAGGCAAGCCTCGAGAGGCGAAAGCTCGACGAGGTAATCGAGATGTTCGACAGCGTGACCGAGACGCTGGCCGAACTTGTCCACGATATGCAGAGCGGCAAACCCGTGCCGCCCCGCCAGATCAGGGCGCAAATCGCCGATCTGCAATCCGCATATTTCAGCATCAAAAAGGCCGAGGAGGCTTTCCATGACAAAACAGGCAATGTCCAACGCGAAGGTGACATCGACTTTGACGCCATCCGGACCGAGATCGGGCGCAAGCTGGATAAGCTCCGAGCCGCCCGAGATGCAGGCGGGCTTTCTTGAGGGCATTGCCGAAACCTCGCTTCAGGGGCTGCTCTATCTCTTTGAATTCTGGGCGCTGCCGCATCAGCTCCCGCCCGAGGGGGATTGGTCCACTTGGGTCATCCTTGGCGGGCGCGGTGCGGGTAAAACGCGGGCAGGGGCCGAATGGGTCCGCTCGATGGTCGAGGGACCGCGTCCGAGAGATCGTGGACGCGCCACTCGGCTGGCTTTGGTCGGGGAAACCCACGAGCAGGTGCGCGAGGTGATGATTTTCGGCGATAGCGGGATTATGACCTGTTCCCCCCCTGATCGCCGCCCCGAGTGGATCGCGGGACGGCGCATGCTTGTCTGGCCCAATGGCGCGACCGCAAAGGCGGTGTCCGCACATGATCCCGAGGTGCTGCGTGGGCCGCAGTTCGACGGAGCTTGGGTGGACGAGCTTGCCAAATGGAAGAAGGGGCAGGAGGCTTGGGATATGCTCCAGTTCTGTCTACGACTTGGTGAGCGTCCTCGGGCTTGTGTGACCACCACGCCGCGCAATGTGCAGGTGCTGCGCGATCTTCTGGATCGCAAGAGCACCGTTGTGACCCATGCGCCGACCTCGGCCAACCGCGCCAATCTTGCCGCGAGTTTCCTTGAGGAGGTCGAAGCGCGATTTGGCGGCACACATCTGGGGCGACAGGAGCTTGACGGCGTTCTGATGGCCGAGATCGAGGGGGCCTTGTGGCCCTCGGTAACTTTGGCCCGCGCTCAGGTTTCCGAAGCGCCCGCGTTGGACCGCGTTGTGGTTGCGGTTGATCCCCCTGTGACGGGCAAAGCCTCCTCCGATGATTGCGGGATCGTGGTTGTTGGGGCCGTGACCCAAGGGCCACCGCAGGACTGGCGGGCCTTTGTGCTCGAGGATGCGACCGTTTCGGCGGCCTCGCCTCAGGAATGGGCTTTGGCTGCAGTCGATGCCCTACGGCGGCACGGTGGGGATCGGCTTGTGGCCGAGGTCAATCAGGGCGGCGCTCTGGTTGAAAGCGTCGTGCGCCAGATCGACCCGCTCGTGCCTTATAAGGCCGTTCGGGCAACGCGGGGCAAGGTGGCCCGCGCCAAACCTGTGGCGCAGCTTTATGAGCAGGGGCGCGTGTTCCATCTTCGGGGACTTGTCGATCTTGAGGAGCAGATGGGCCTTATGACCACGCGCGGGTTTCAGGGGGGCAAGTCGCCCGACCGCGTGGATGCGCTTGTCTGGGCTTTGACCGAGCTGTTGGTCGAGCCTGCGAGCCATTGGCGCAGACCGCAAGTGCGGCTCCTCTAGGGGTGTTGCGGGGGCACCGTGCGGTGCCCTTAGCACTTCTTCAGACATGACTGTCACATTGGCTTCATCAGATCGGACGAGGGCATGTGCCTCGGCAGGGTCAAGGAGACAAGAATGTTTGATTTTCTGAAACGGCAAGCGGCGGAACCCGAAGCGATCGAGGTCAAGGCCTCGGCTGCGGGTCGGGTTGTGGCGCTTGCCACAGGCCGCGTGGCATGGAGCCCGCGCGATGTGGTCTCGCTCACCAAACAGGGTTTTGCGGGCAATCCTGTCGGCTTTCGTGTGGTTAAGATGATTGCAGAGGCTGCCGCGTCCTTGCCTCTGGTGCTTCAGGACCGCGAGCGCCGCTATGAAACCCATCCCGTTCAAGAGCTGATTGCACGTCCCAACGCGGCGCAAGGCCGTGCGGCTTTCCTTGAGGGGCTTTACGGCCAGCTTGTGCTTACCGGTAACGCCTATGTCGAGGCTGTAGGCGCTGGCGAGTTGCCGCTAGAGCTTCATGTGCTGCGCTCTGATCGCATGAGCCTTGTTCCTGGTGAAGACGGTTGGCCCGTGGCCTATGACTATGCCGTCGGCGGGCGCAAGCATCGTTACGCGGTCGGGGGCGGGGCATCCCCAATCTGCCATATCCGCAATTTCCATCCGCAGGACGATCATTACGGCCTTTCGGCGCTTCAGGCTGCGGCAACCGCGATTGACGTCCATAACTCGGCATCGCGCTGGTCCAAGGCTTTGCTCGATAATGCAGCGCGTCCGAGCGGCGCGATCGTCTATCAGGGTGCAGACGGGGCTTCGACGTTGTCGCAGGATCAATATGACCGTCTTTTGCACGAGATGGAAACCCAGCACCAAGGCGCGCGCAACGCGGGGCGTCCGATGCTACTCGAGGGTGGGCTCGACTGGAAACCGATGGGGTTCAGTCCCTCGGACATGGAGTTCCAGAAGACCAAGGAAGCCGCCGCGCGCGAGATCGCGATTGCCTTTGGCGTTCCACCCATGCTGCTCGGTATCCCGGGAGATGCGACCTATGCCAATTACCAAGAGGCGAACCGAGCCTTCTATCGTTTGACGGTGCTCCCGCTTGCGGCGCGTGTGACTTCGGCGATTGCTGACTGGCTCTCGGATTTTACCGATGTGCGTTTGGACCTGCGTCCCGATCTTGACCAGATCCCTGCACTTGCCGGCGAGCGCGAGGCGCAATGGCGCCGTGTGGGCGAAGCCAGCTTTCTCACCGATGCGGAAAAGCGCCGTCTCCTCGGGCTTCCTGCTTTGGAGGTCGGCGATGAAGGGTGAGGTCGTGGATATGGAAACCCGCCGCGAGCTGCGCGGCCCCGTGAGTGATTTCTGGCTCGCCCAAGTCGAAATGCGTCTCGACAAGATCGATTATGTCGTCTCGCGGCTTGAACGACAGCTTTGGGTGATCGGGTGCTCGGCGGCAGTGCTTGCGTTGCTGCAAGCGGCAATTCTTCTGACGAAGTGAGGGAAGTAGATGACTTTGGAGCATAAATTCCAGAAACTCGGAGCAGATGTGAAGCTCGTCGACGGCCATGTGATCGAGGGCTATGCGTCGAAATTCGGACTGGTGGATCAGGGCGGCGATGTGGTCGAAAAGGGCGCTTACGCCGCTTCGATCAAACGGCTGAAAGACAAGGGCGGTCTTGTCAAAATGCTCTGGCAACATGACCCCGCCCAACCCATCGGAATTTGGGACGAAGTCGTCGAAGATGCCGTCGGACTTCGCGTCAAAGGCCGTATTCTGACCAATGTGGTGCGCGGGCGCGAGGCGATCGCGCTTCTCGAAGCGGGGGCCATCGACGGGCTTTCTATCGGCTATCGCACGGTCAAATCGCATAAATCCGACAAGGGGAAGCGCATCCTGAGCGAGCTTGATCTCTGGGAGGTGTCGCTCGTGACCTTTCCGATGCTTCCCGACGCCCGCGTCGATGCGAAATTCGACACGCCCGAGGCGCGCGTTCTCGTGGATATCGCGACGGCCTTTCGCGAAATGGGTCGCGTGATCGCAGGGCGCGGCTGACTGTTCTCCAACCGAAAAAGGACGAAACATGACCACCCTAGACGCAAAGTCCGGGGCCGGAGGCAACGTGTCTCCGACCGAGGACCTGAGTGCTGCTGTGTCGCAATTTGTGAGCGATTTCAGTGAGTTTACCTCGAAACTTCATCAAAAACTTGAAAAGCAGGATGAGCGAATGAACAAGCTTGATCGTAAGACCCTTCTGGCCGCACGCCCGGCACTTTCGACCGGTGCGACCCTAGAGGCGCCCCATCAAAAGGCTTTTGAAGCCTATGTCCGCAGCGGTGAAGACGATGGTCTTCGCGGGCTGACGCTCGAGGGCAAATCGCTCTCGACTTCGGTAGCGGCCGACGGCGGCTATCTTGTCGATCCGCAAACTTCCGAGACCATCAAGAGCGCGCTGTCCAATTCGGCCTCGATCCGTTCGATTGCCTCGGTGGTGGCGGTGGATTCGACCTCTTATGACGTGCTGGTCGATCATACCGAAATGGGTGCAGGCTGGGCGTCCGAGACGGGTTCTATGTCCGAAACCGATACGCCGCAGATCGACCGTATCTCGATCCCGCTGCACGAGCTTTCGGCGATGCCCAAAGCCTCGCAGCGATTGCTTGACGACAGCGCTTTCGACATCGAAGGCTGGCTTGCGGGTCGTATCGCGGACAAGTTTGCGCGCTCGGAAGCGGCGGCCTTTGTGGGCGGTGACGGTAACGACAAGCCGCGCGGCTTCCTGTCCTATCCCAAGGTGGAGAACGAGATCTGGGAATGGGGTAATCTCGGCTATGTAGTAACGGGCATCGACACGATCGATGTGGACGGCGACGCGATCATCGAGCTGGTCTATGCGCTTGGTGCGCAATACCGCGCGGGGGCCTGTTTCGTGCTTAACTCCAAGACCGCAGGCGCCGTGCGCAAGCTCAAGGACGCAGACGGGCGTTTTCTATGGACCGACGGACTTGCGGCGGGCGAGCCTGCGCGTCTGATGGGGTATCCCGTTCTCATTGCCGAGGATATGCCAGACATTGCCGTGGGCGCGACCCCGATTGCATTCGGCGATTTCTCTATCGGCTATACCATCGCGGAACGTCCCGATCTGCGCGTCCTGCGCGATCCGTTCTCGGCCAAGCCGCACGTGCTCTTTTATGCAACGAAACGTGTGGGCGGCGCTGTGACCGACTTTGACGCGATCAAGCTTCTGAAATTCGGCGCGGCCTAAGGGCCACCCGAACGGGCGCGGGAACGGGGCGGTGTCCAGCTGCTTCCTTTCCGTCCAAGCACCTCTTTGTTCCCGCGCTTTCCCAAGACGTTTGACCAAGTCGGAGTGAGATCATGATGCTCGTCGAAAAGACCACTGTCGCGGCTTCGAGCCTTCCAGTGGCACAATTTAGAGAACACCTGCGGCTCGGGTCCGGCTTTTCCGACGATGGTCTTCAGGATGGTATTCTCGAGATTTACCTGCGTGCCGCGATGGCCGCCATCGAGGCCCGCACCCAGAAGGTCCTGCTCGAACGCGAGCTTGTCTGGACCGTTCGCGATTGGCGTGACGGGGTGGAAGAGGCGCTTCCCGTCGCGCCCGTGAGCGCGATTGCCCAGATCACCCGTGTGACGCGCCAGAGCGAGGAACAGGTCCCGCCCAGCGGGGAATGGCAGCTCATCCCCGATTTGCATCGCCCCCTTATCGTCGGCACGCTGCCGCGTATTCCCCAAGGGGGATCGCTCAGGATTTCGGTCCTTGCGGGCTATGGTCCCGAATGGAGCGACGTGCCGCCCGATCTTGCGCAGGCGGTGCTGCTGCTTGCGGCGCACTACTATGAATTCCGCCACGATATGGCGGCAAGTGGTGGGGCGATGCCGCATGGCGTGCAAGCACTCATCGAGCGCTATCGCACGGTCCGTTTGTTCCTCGGGAGGGCGCGGGCATGAAAAGGGTTTCGCTGAACCGCGCCTTGGTGCTCGAACAGCCCGAACGCGTCGCAGACGGCGCAGGCGGTTTCGGGACGATCTGGCAGAGCTTGGGCACGCTTTGGGCCGATGTTCAGGAAGGCTCGGGCCGAGAAGCTCGCGGTCCGGCAGGGGCGGTGTCCCGCCTTGCGCTTCGGATCACGGTGCGCGGCGCGGCATTTGACAGCCCAAAACGTCCCCGCGCGGGTCAAAGGTTCCGAGAAGGGCCGCGCGTGTTTTCCGTCGATGCGGTGGCCGAGGCAGGCATGTTCCTTGTCTGTCATGCGCATGAGGAGGTGGCTCAATGAGTTATGGCGTCTCTCATGCTCTCCAGACAGCTGTGTTTCAGGCTTTGGCAACCGATGCGGCTTTGGCTGCTCTGGTCGGAACGGCGATCTATGACGCGCCTTTGCCGGGCGGGTTGCCGTCGCTCTATGTCGTCATCGGACCAGAGAAGGCCAAGGATGCTTCGGACAAAACCGGACGCGGCGCGGAACATGACTTCAGCATCGAAGTGATTTCCGACGCCGCAGGGTTTTCGACGGCCAAGGCCGCCGCGGGCGCGGTGTCCGACGTTTTGATCGATGCGGATCTGGCACTCTCGCGCGGGCGGCTCGTGTCGCTCGGCTTTGTTAGAGCGGTTGCGGAACGCACCAATGGCGATCTGCGCCAGATCACTCTCACCTTTCGGGCGCGGGTCGAAGACACCCCCGTCTAACCATCAGATAATAGGAGATTTCCAATGGGTGCGCAAAACGGCAAAGACCTTCTTCTCAAGATCGACATGACGGGCGACGGCCAATTCGAAACTGTGGCGGGTCTGCGGGCCACTCGGCTCAATTTCAACGCCGAAACGGTTGATGTGACCTCGCTTGAAAGCGTGGGCGGCTGGCGCGAGCTTTTGGGCGGTGCAGGCGTGCGCTCGGCCTCTCTCTCGGGATCGGGCGTGTTCAAGGATGCCTCGACAGATGCACGCGCGCGTCAGATTTTCTTTGACGGGATCACACCCGATTTTCAGGTGATCATTCCCGATTTCGGCACGATCGAGGGCGCGTTCCAGATCACCTCGCTCGAATATGCAGGCAGCTATAACGGCGAGGCGACCTATGAGCTTTCACTCGCCTCCGCAGGCGCACTCGGCTTCTCGGCGGCGGTCTAATGGCAAACGCTTGGGCAGGCGAGGTTACGGTCACGCTCGACGGCGTGCCGCATCTTTGTAAATTGACCTTGGGCGCTTTGGCCGAGCTCGAGACTGAGCTTGGCGAAGGCTCACTCGTCGCTTTGGTCGAAAGGTTCGAAAGCGGCGCGTTTTCGGGGCGCGATGTTCTTGCGCTTCTGGTCGCGGGTCTGCGTGGCGGCGGCTGGCGTGGCACGGCTGCCGATCTTTTGACCACCGACATCGAGGAAGGGCCAATCAAGGCCGCCCAAGCGGCGGCGCGGCTCCTTGCGCTCGCCTTCGGCGCCGAGACCTAGGCGATGGACTGGAGCGCTTTGCGGCGGATCGGTCTTTGTCAGCTTGGGCTGAGACCTGCGGATTTCTGGGCGCTGACCCCGATCGAGCTTTTGCTCATGCTCGGCGTCGATCCCGCGCAAAGCCCGATGGGGCGCAGCCGCTTGGCCGAACTGGAACGGCTTTATCCCGATCAATCAAAGGAAACCTAGATGAGCACAAAAGACGACATTGAAGCGCTCGAGGACCGTGTGTCCGACCTGAGCAAGACGCTGGATGCGGCCACGGGCATGACTTCGGCCTTTAGCGAGGAACTGACCCGTGTGCAGGGCTCGCTCGGCTCTGTGACGCGCGATCTGGGGAAGCTGGAGCGCGGGTTCTCGAGCGGGCTTAAACGCGCGGTCGATGGGCTTGTGATCGACGGGCGCTCGCTGGGTGATGTGCTTACTGGGCTTGGCCAGACCATGGCCAAGACCGCCTATGATGCCGCGATGAAGCCCGTTACCGATCATTTCGGCGGGCTTTTGGCGTCGGGTCTCAATGCTGCTGTCTCGGGGCTCATGCCCTTTGCCAAGGGCGGGAGTTTTGCGCAGGGGCGCGTGATGCCCTTTGCCAAAGGCGGTGTCGTCAGCACCCCCGTCAGCTTTCCCATGCGCGGTGCGACGGGGCTCATGGGCGAAGCGGGGCCCGAAGCAATCATGCCGCTCAGGCGCGGCCCCGACGGAAGCCTTGGCGTTGCGGCCCAGACGGGCGCTGCTCCGCAGATCACCATCAACATCGCCACGCCCGATGTGGCGGGGTTCCAACGCTCCAAGTCCCAGATTGCCGCGCAAATGGCGCGCGCGCTCGGGCAGGGCACCAAGAACCGATAGGAGGACGCTATGGCGTTTCACGAAATACGCTTTCCCGTCGCGCTTAGCTTCGGATCGCTCGGTGGTCCCGAGAGACGCACCGACGTCGTCACACTTGCGAGTGGCTTTGAAGAGCGTAACACCCCGTGGGAACATTCCCGTCGCCGCTATGACGCTGGGGTCGGGCTTCGCTCGCTCGAAGATGTGGAGGCCGTCGTCGCGTTCTTCGAGGCGCGGCGCGGGCGGTTGCACGGGTTTCGCTGGAAAGATTGGTCGGACTATCGTTCGGCCCGTCATGGCCGCGAAACCACTGCCGAGGATCAGGAAATCGGGCGCGGCGACGACGTCCAGAGGGTGTTCCAACTGGTGAAATCCTATCGCTCGGGGGATGCTGTCTATACCCGCCCGATCCGTAAACCCGTAGCGGGAACGGTGCGCGTGGCCCTGAGCGGCACCGAGCTTGTCGAAGGCGTGGAGTTCACGGTCGATCATGGCGCGGGGCTTATCAGCTTTGTAAATGCACCCGACAGCGGAGCGGTCATCACGGCTGGCTTTGATTTCGATGTGCCTGTCCGCTTTGACACCGATATGATTCAGGTCTCGGTCGCGAGTTTCAACGCAGGCCAGATCCCCGATATTCCCGTGATCGAGGTGCGGGTATGAGCGCGGCCACAACCTATTGCCGTGCATGGCAAATCACCCGCAATGACGGGATCGCTCTGGGGTTTACCGATCACGATCTGCCTCTGACCTTTGAAGGTGTCACCTTTCGGCCCGACTGCGGATTGACAGCGTCGGCGCTGCAGTCGGCGACGGGTCTTTCGGTCGACAACACCGAGGCCGAGGGAGTGCTCGGGGGGGCCGATCTCGGGCAGGAAGTCGTGGATGCAGGGCTCCTTGATGGGGCCGAGGTTCTTTGCTTTCGTGTGGATTGGCAAAATCCGTCCGATCGCAAGATCCTCTTTCGCGGTGAGATCGGGGATCTGACGCTCAAGGGCAATCGCTTTACCGCTGAGCTGCGCAGTATGAGCGAAAAGCTCAACGTCCCGACGGGCCGGCTTTATCACAGGGAATGCGCTGCTGTGCTTGGGGACGCTTTATGCAAAGTCGATACCGGTGATGCGGCCTATTCGACTGAGGTCGCGGTCCTCGCCCTACATTCGGGCGGGGCCCTAACGTTCGAGGGGTTGGGCGGATACGCAAGCGGGTGGTTCGCGCAGGGCCGCGTCGAAGTTCTCGAAGGGGCGCGACAGGGTGCGCGCTCGGTGATCAAGGCCGATCATGGCATGGGGCAGGACAGGCTTGTCTCTCTTTGGGATGAACTCGGGCTTGCCGTCGGGGATCGGGTGCGGCTGATTGCGGGATGCGACCGCTTGGCGGGCACCTGCCGCACAAAGTTTGCGAACTTCCTGAACTTTCGCGGCTTTCCCGATATTCCGGGCGAGGACTGGCTCATGCAGGCGCCGCAGCGCAGCCGCTTTGTCGACGGCGGGAGCCTTCGGTGAACGCCGTTGTGCGCGAGGCGCGCGGCTGGATCGGAACGCCCTTCGTGCATCAGGGGCGCAGCAAAGGCGCGGGGTGCGATTGCCTTGGTCTGGTGCTTGGGGTTCTGGAGCGGTGCGGTCACAGCATTGCCGTTCCTGCTTATGCCGAAGATTGGCAGAATGCAGACGAGAGATTTCTTTACAATGGCTTGCTGGCCAATCTTGAACAAACGTCTCAAGAGTTGAGCGTGGGCCAGTTGATCGGTTTCGCCCTGCGTCCGAGGGGGCCGCTCCAGCATCTCGGCATCCTGTCCCAATCTGCGCCTATCCCGCGCTTTATCCATGCTTACGGCACGCACGGCGTGGTCGAGAGTGCACTGACCGACGCGTGGCAACGAGGGATCGTTGCCCGCTTTGAACTTCCAATTGGAGACTGAACAATGGCGACGATAGCTCTTTCGGCACTTGGCATGGCAATCGGCGGCTCGGTCGGGGGATCGGTGCTTGGACTTTCCATGGCAACCATCGGTAGGGCCGTTGGGGCCAGTGTCGGCCAGATGATCGACCAAAAGCTCATGGGCCTTGGGGCCGAGCCGGTGGAAAGCGGACGTCTGGACCGCCTGCGTCTGACGGGGGCAAGCGAAGGGTCGAGCATTGCGCGGCTCTTTGGCCAGACCCGGATCGCGGGTCAGGTGGTCTGGGCCTCGCGGTTTCAGGAACATTCGGACACAAGGTCCACGGGAAAATTCGGTCCCGAGGTCACGCAATATGGCTATTCGATCAGCCTTGCCATCGCGCTCTGCGAGGGGGTTATCTCGGGGATCGGGCGAATCTGGGCCGATGGCACCGAGATTGCCCCGTCCTCGCTCACCCTGCGGCTTTACCGCGGTGACGAAGACCAGCTCCCCGACCCGAGGATCGAGGCGATCGAAGGTCAAGGCACCGTGCCTGCCTATCGCGGGATTGCCTATGTGGTGATCGAGGACTTGCCATTGGGGGCGTTCGGTAATCGTGTCCCGCAGTTCACCTTTGAAGTGACCCGTCCCGGTCCCGAGGATGCGCCGCTCGAGACGCGGGATCTTGCGCATTTGGTGCGCGGGGTCGCCTTGATGCCCGGCACGGGCGAATATGCGCTTTCGACGGGTAAGGCACTGATCGAAAAGGGGTTCGGGGAATACCTTGCAGTCAATGAAAACTCGGCCTCGGGCGAAAGCGATCTTGAAACATCGCTTGATGCGCTCGAAGTTGCGCTCCCTGCGGCCAAGTCGGTCTCGCTCATCGTGTCTTGGTTCGGGGACGATTTGCGCTGCGGCGAATGCACCCTGCGGCCCAAGGTCGAGCAGAATACAAGCGATGCCATAGACATGCCGTGGAGCGTCTCGGGACTTGAGCGCGACACTGCGGGGATCGTCCCGCTTGAAAACGGCCGTCCCGTCTATGGTGGCACCCCCACGGATCAATCGGTGCTCGAGGCTCTTGCCGCGCTCAAGGCGCGAGGGATGAAGGCGATGTTCTATCCCTTTATCCTTATGGAGCAAATGGCGGGCAATACGCTAGTCGATCCTTGGAGCGGCGAGGCGGGGCAGCCGCATCTTCCGTGGCGCGGACGGATCACAACCAGTCTTGGGCCGAGCCTTGACGGAACGCCCGACGGCACCGCCGCTGCCGAGCAAGAAGTCGCGGCGTTTTTCGGTATGGCGAGCGCTGCGGATTTCGCCGTCATCGACGGCAAAGTGATTTATGACGGGCCCGAGGAATGGTCCTATCGCAGGTTCATTTTGCACTATGCGCATCTGTGCAACATTGCGGGCGGCGTCGAGAGCTTTTGCATTGGGTCGGAAATGCGCAGTCTGACACAGGTGCGCGGCGCGGGTGGACGCTTTCCGGCGGTAGAGGCGCTGATTGCGCTGGCCCAAGAGGTCAGGGCCATCCTGGGTCCATCGACAAAGATCGGATATGCCGCCGACTGGAGCGAATATCACGGCTATCAACCGCATGGGACGGCGGACAAGATCTTCCATCTTGATCCGCTTTGGGCCTCTGAGGCGATCGATTTCACCGGCATCGACAACTATATGCCGCTCTCGGACTGGCGCGATGGCGAAGCGCATCTCGATGCTGGCTATGGCTCTGTTTATAACCTCGACTATCTGCGCGCCAATGTTGCGGGCGGCGAGGGGTTCGACTGGTTCTATCATTCGCCCGAAGCACGCGCCGCGCAGATCAGAACGTCGATCACCGATGCTCATAACGAGCCTTGGGTCTGGCGGTATAAGGATCTTGTCGGTTGGTGGTCGCATCCGCATCACAACCGTATCAACGGCGCGCGCGCGGCAGATGCCACGCCTTGGGTGCCGCGCTCCAAACCCATCGTGTTCACCGAACTTGGCTGCGCGGCGATCCATCGCGGCACCAATCAGCCCAATAAATTCGTTGATCCGAAATCCTCGGAATCGCTGGTGCCCTATCATTCGAACGGTCAGCGCGACGATGTGATCCAGCTCCAATATCTGCGGGCCATGCATCTGCATTTTGCCCAAAGCGCGAACAACCCCGTCTCGGATGTCTATGGAGGCGCGATGGTGGATATGGAGCGGGCACATGTCTGGGCTTGGGATGCACGGCCGTTTCCGTTTTTCCCCGCACACGAGGCGCTTTGGTCCGATGGCCCGAACTATGAGCTTGGCCATTGGCTGAACGGGCGAGCGGGCGCGCGGAGTCTTGCCTCTGTGGTGGCCGAGATTTGTGCCCAAGCGGGCGTAGGGCCGATTGATGTCTCGCGGCTTTATGGGCTTGTGCGCGGTTATGCGGTGGACCGCACCCAGAGTTATCGTGCACTCCTTCAGCCCTTGATGCTGGCCTATGGGTTCGACGCCTTTGAACGGGACGGGATATTGCATTTCGTCTCGCGCGGACATGGGGTCGCGCTTGCGCTTGATCCGCAAACCCTTGTCGCGCGGGAAGTGGGCGAGGCCCCGATCGAGCGCACCCGTACGCGAGAGGCCGAGATATCGGGCCGTGTGCGCGTTGCCTATCTCGAAGGCGCGGGGGATTACGCGGTGCGCGCAAGCGAGGCCGCCTTTGCCGACGAGGAGGGCACCAGTCTTTCGGAAACCGAATTGCCGCTCGTGCTCACGCCCACCGAGGCGCGGCGCATGGCAGAACGCTGGCTGTCCGAGGCGCGGCGTGCCCGCGAAACAGTGCAGTTCGCGCTCCCGCCGTCGAGGATCGACATCGGCGCAGGGGATGTGGTGCGACTTGAGGCGCGAGAGTATCGCATTGATCGGGTCGAGCTGACTCAGCATCTTGAGATTGCTGCAACCGAGGTCGCCCGAACCGACGCTATCGCGCCGCAAATCGAGGCGGACCCTGCCAAGGTCGCGCTGCCTGCGGCGCCTTTGCCTGTGGTTGGGGCCTTGATCGACCTTCCACAGACGCCCTTTGGCGAGGGGCCGCATTTCGCCGCGAGTTCTGCGCAATGGTCCGAGGGCGTCGCTCTTTATCGGTCTGGCGATGGCGCGAGCTATCAGCTTTGGCAAAGCCTGTCGCAACGGGCGGTGATCGGGCGGCTCGGCGCTCCGCTTGCGGCGGGGCGGGCGGACCTTTGGGATCGCAGCAGGGGCGCAACGGTCGAGCTTGTGTCGGGCACGCTCGCCTCGGTGGGCGAGGAGGCCGTCCTTGGGGGGGCAAACTATGCCGCGATCGGGGACGGGCATCCCGATACATGGGAAATCGTGCAATTCGCTTTGGCCGAGGTGATCGCCCCCAAGACCTATCACATTGCGCGGCTTCTACGCGGACGGTTCGGCACGGCGGTGCGGTCGCATGGGCCGAACGCTTTGTTTGTGCTTTTGCCGAATGGGGTCAAGCCGCTTCCTTGGGCATCGTCGCTGCGTGATACGCTTGTGCATCTGAGCTATGGACCAAGCGGGGCGGT
Source organism: Marivivens sp. (assembly GCA_023255435.1). Taxonomy (GTDB): domain Bacteria; phylum Pseudomonadota; class Alphaproteobacteria; order Rhodobacterales; family Rhodobacteraceae; genus Marivivens. Next base: position 4,197 of record JALRIK010000048.1, on the reverse strand, counting down.
GCGCGGCGGGCCGACCTATCGCAATGACGCCGTGATATTGCGTGACGTGAGGCAAAGGCCGTTCCGTGTCTGCCATATCAGGGCAAGACGGCGTGGGGGTGTTCTTGATCTATCATGGGTGCGCCAAAGCAGAAGCGACGGTGAGAGTTGGACGGCACTCGACGTGCCCTTGGGCGAAGAGCGTGAACTCTATCAGGTCAAACTCTTTTCGGGCGGCGCTTTGGTGCGTGATGTCATTTGTGAAACGCCAAGCCTAAGCCTGTCGCTCGAAGGGCTTGCCACGGGACCCGCAACGGTTCAGGTCATGCAGCTTTCGCAAAGCTTTGGTCCGGGTCTGCCTCTTGATCTCGGATTGGTGCTCTGATGCGGCCGCTTCTGGCAGGGGACGTCGACTCTGCGCATCGGGCTGTTCTGGCGCAGCCCGAGCAGGAATGGCGGGCGTTCCTCAAACATTTGATCACGGCAGCGGACGAGGCCGAGGCCTATCGCAAACGCAACGATGCCCCCCATCCCGAGTATGGCACAGGGAGCCTTATGGCGGTTGCGCTTGGCCATAAACAGGACGCCAGTTCAATGGTTTATACCGAAAGGACCTGTCGGGCGATGATCGCGGTTCTCGAGGTTCTGATCGAGATGCAAAAGACCCGTGACCCTTGATTTTCGCCTATCGGAGGAATACCTCAGACGCTCACACCTTTGTTCTTGGCGCAATCGCGCTATCTGGGGTAAACTGAGATATAACGAAAGGGTCCGCCATGGCTAATCCAAAGACGAATGTTGCTCCCGTCGATCCCGTTTGGGACCGCATCTGTCTTGAAGCAGAGGAAGCCGTGCGCGCCGAACCCCTTATGGGCGCTCTGCTCCATCAGGGCATCTTGCACCATTCCTCGTTCGAACGGGCGCTTGCCTATCGCATGTCGATGAAGCTTGCCTCGTCCGATATGTCCGAGCAGATTTTGCGCGAAATCGCGGATGAGGCCTATACCGCCGATCCGTCGATCACGGCCGCGGCACGGGCCGATCTTGCCGCAGTGTTCGAGCGTGATCCCGCTTGCCACCGCTATATCCAGCCGCTTCTTTACTTCAAAGGCTATCAAGCGGTTCAGGCCTATCGTCTCGGTCATTGGCTCTGGACCGAAGGACGCCATGACCTTGCGTATTTCCTCCAGATGCGCGTGTCCGAAGCCTTTGGCGTGGATATTCACCCCGCCGCCCGTATCGGCAAGGGGATCATGATCGATCACGCGCATTCAATCGTTGTCGGTGAAACCGCTGTGGTCGGGGATAACGTGTCTATGCTCCATTCGGTGACACTCGGCGGAACCGGCAAAGAAGAGGAAGACCGTCATCCCAAGATCGGCAACGGCGTATTGATCGGCGCCGGTGCCAAAGTGCTCGGTAACATCAAGGTCGGGGATCGCAGCCGTATCGCGGCGGGTTCCGTGGTGCTCGAAGATGTGCCGTGCTGCAAAACCGTTGCGGGCGTGCCTGCGCGGATCGTCGGCGAGGCGGGCTGTGATCAGCCCTCCATCGCCATGGATCAGACGCTCCGTCGCTGCAAAGGCGATCAGGCCGAAAGCTGATCGAAGGCCTCGAGCGCCTTCATCCCATACATATAGGCGGGACCACCGCCCATCATGACGCAGAGGCCGATGGTCTCTGCGACTTCTTCGCGTGTCGCGCCTGCTTTGATCGCACCGCGCATGTGAAAGCCGATACAATCGGCGCAGTGGGTCATGATGCCGACGACCACGGCCTGAAGCTCTTTGTGCTTGGTGCTCAGTGCGCCGTCCGAAAGCGCGGCCTTGTGCATCTGGGTAAAGGCCGCCCCTGCATCGGGGTGCAAAGGGCGAAAGCTCTTGGTCAGTTCGGTGGTGTGGGCGAGTTCTGCTTTCCAGTCCATCATAGGCTCCGTCATTGAATTGGGGTCGTTCTAGCCTTCGGGACGGTGGCGGACTTTGCGATAGATCAATTATTCTACATGTTTTTGCAAAAGAAAAACGCCCCCGAAAATCGGAGGCGTTTCAATGCGTTGCAAGCCGTTTTTAGGCGAGCATTCCAATCGGGTTCTCAAGGTTCGACTTGATTGCCTCAAGAAGCTGTGCACCCAAGGCGCCGTCGATGACGCGGTGATCGACCGAAAGCGTGACCGACATGACGGTCGCAACCTTGATCTGGTCATCCGCGCCTACGACCGGCTTCTTCACACCTGCACCGACGGCAAGGATGCCCGAATGCGGCGGGTTGATGATGGCGTCAAAGTTGTCGATTCCAAACATCCCGAGGTTCGAGATCGCGAAGGAACCGCCCTGATATTCATGGGGGGCGAGTTTGCGGTCACGAGCACGTTTGGCAAGGTCCTTCATCTCGGCCGAGAGGGCGGAGAGTGTCTTGCTGTCCGAGTCCTTGAGAACGGGCGTGAAGAGACCGCCTTCGATGGCGACGGCAACTGCAACGTCCGACTTTTTGAACTTGAGTACGCGGTCGCCAGCCCAGACGGCATTCGCCTCGGGGACTTGCTGAAGCGCGAGAGCACAGGCCTTGATGATGAAGTCATTCACCGAAAGCTTGACGCCACGGTCTCCGAGCTTGGCATTGAGCTGTGCGCGGAAGGCGAGAAGCTCGTCGAGCTCGATGTCGCGGCGCAGATAGAAGTGCGGGACCGACTGTTTCGCCTCGGTGAGGCGGGCAGCGATGGTCTTGCGCATTCCGTCGAGTTTGACCTCTTCGAATTCGGTGCCTGCATACATCTTGAGGACCGTCTCAGTAGAGGGACCTTGCGCCACTGCGGCAGCAGCGGGTGCAGAGGCGGCAGGAGCTGCAGCGGCGGGGGCGGCAGCTTTGGGTGCAGCGGTCGCGCCTTCAACGTCGGCCTTGACGATGCGGCCATGCGGCCCAGTGCCAGAGATCGCCGTTAGGTCGAGACCCTTTTGCGAGGCAATGCGGCGCGCGAGCGGCGAGGCAAAGACGCGGTTGCCGTCTTTGGCAGGCGCAGCAGGTGCAGGGGCAGCGGCAGGAGCCGAAGCCTCAACCGCCGCAGGGGCGGCCTCGGCTTTGGCTGCGGCAGGCGCCGCGGTTGCGCCTGCGGCGGGAACCTCTTCGCCTTCCTCAACGAGGATGGCGATCAGCTGGTTCACTTTGACGCCTTCGGTACCTTCGGCCACGACGATCTTGCCGATGATACCTTCGTCGACGGCTTCGAACTCCATCGTGGCTTTGTCGGTTTCGATCTCGGCGATGACGTCACCCGATTTTACGGTGTCGCCTTCTTTGACGTTCCATTTCGCAAGCGTGCCTTCCTCCATCGTGGGGGACAGGGCGGGCATGAGAATTTCAGTAGCCATGATCCGGTCTCCTTAGCGGTAGGTCACTTTTTTCACCGCTTCGATCACCTCGGCGGTGGTCACAAGCGCGTGCTTTTCAAGGTTGGCGGCATAGGGCATGGGCACGTCTTTGCCCGTGCAGTTCAGGACCGGCGCATCGAGATAATCGAACGCGTTTTCCATCACATAGGCCGAGAGGTGGTTGCCGATCGAGCCAACGGGCCAGCCTTCTTCGACGGTGATCATGCGATTGGTCTTCATGACCGAGGCAATCACAGTGTCGTAGTCGAGCGGGCGCAGGGTGCGCAGATCGATGACTTCGGCGTCGATGCCTTCTTCGGCGAGCTTCTCAGCGGCCTCGAGTGCATAGGTCATGCCGATGCCGAAGGAGACGATGGTCACATCGTTCCCAGCACGGGCGATTTTGGCCTTGCCGAAGGGAATGGTGAAATCATCAAGCACCGGAACCTCGAAGGATTTGCCGTAGAGGATTTCGTTTTCGAGGAAGATCACGGGGTTCGGATCGCGGATCGCGGTTTTCATCAGACCTTTGTAGTCGGATGCCGAATAGGGCATGACGACCTTGAGACCTGGGATTTGCGCATACCAAGCGGCGTAGTCTTGAGAGTGCTGCGCGCCGACGCGGGCAGCGGCACCGTTCGGACCGCGGAACACCATCGGAGCCCCCATCTGGCCGCCAGACATATAGAGCGTCTTGGCCGCAGAGTTGATCAGGTGGTCGATGGCCTGCATGGCGAAGTTGAAGGTCATGAATTCAACGATGGGCTTGAGCCCGCCAAAGGCTGCGCCCGTGGCGATACCTGCAAAGCCATGTTCGGTGATCGGAGTGTCGATCACGCGCTTGGGCCCGAAT
>JALRIK010000047.1 GCA_023255435.1 Marivivens sp. | reverse complement strand
CAAGCCCTGATCAATCTGGTCGACAACGCGATTAGGCATTGTCCCGCGCCCGCCGAGATCACCATCTACTACAGTGGGGCAAAATTTGGCGTTCGCGATACTGGCCCTGGCATCCCCGAAAACATGCGCGACCGCGTGCTGCAACGGTTTGTCCGATTGGACCAGAGCCGCAATACCGCAGGCTCTGGCATCGGTCTAAGCCTTGTCGCCGCGATCGCCCGAATTCATGGCGCTGAGTTGCACATCGACGATGCGAAACCAGGTGTCGATATTGGCATTTCTCTTTAAGAAGCGGCGCAAATACGCGACCGGTCCAAGCATGTTTGCGGTTTGCGTAGCGTTCCCTTCAAACGCGATGCAAACCACATTCTTGGCAACTTACCGATAGACCGTCATACCAAACTCGCCCCTGCACTTAACCTATTACTTCGGTATCAAGCTCTCGAAGCGACGCATGGCCTATTCGAGTTGGAAGCGCCCATCTCATTGTTTGAGACTGGAATGTCCACAGTGGGCCGTTTTATCCGCTCCGCGGACAGAATCGAGGCGCGCGCCCTTCGCGCGTCATATCTTATTAGCTTTAGAAGATAGGATTAATACGAACCCGCCCCTAGAAGCTACCGCTCTGGGACACCCTTCCGAAGGCGGGAACGAGCGATGCTCCGCTTGAGACAACTAAGATATCTGCAGAAATTCGCGGCAGTTCATTCCTCCGTCCACAATCAATTCAACCTTGGACGTCACGATTACGGCAGAGACAATTTCAAAAACCTGCGCACTGCCACTCTCGCTGAGTGGCGCCAACTTATTGCACACTAAGGTTCAGGCCTCGGGCGAATGGAGACCAGTTCGAATTAGTCTGACAGCACAGCCAGCTCTCTCCCTCACAAACAAGTCATGCCGCCGCAGTTGCGACGCCATTGCTATACGCATGAGGGGACGCTTTAGCGTGCGGGGCGGCTTTTGAAGACGGGCAAGGTCCAGCCGAAAGCAATCGCGGCACCGCGCAAAACAATTGCAACGGCAAAGCCGATTGCAGAGCTTACTTCTAGCGATAGGCCGAAGGCATGGAGCAAAACGACCGTCGTCGCTCCTGTTGCAGCGGCGGTGACATAGATATCGCGTTTGAGAATGATGCTCGGCTCTTGTGCCAAAAGATCGCGCGTGATCCCCCCGGCCGAAGCCGTAAAGACGCCAAGCACAACGGCCACCAATCCCGACGTATCGAGCCCGATGCATTTGACCGTGCCTGCAATCGCCGCAAAGGCCATGCCAAAGGCATCGAGCCAAATAATGACTTTGATACGCGACTGGAAAATCGGCGCGATAAAATGCATCAGCGCAGCTGCGACAAGGCTAGCAATCAAGGCCGCCGGCGAGACTGTCCAAAAGACGGGCTGATCAAGAATAAGATCACGCAGGGTGCCTCCCCCGACACCTGCGGCGGCGCCGAGCCAGAGAAACCCCAAGATATCCATCTCTTTGCGGGAAGCTGCCAAAGCGCCTGTGATTGCGAATACCACAGTCGCAAAGAGATCGAGGGTGTAGAGCATCAGAGTGTCGAGCCGAGCCAGAGGGTTATTCCAGGGAACAACACAAGCACGGCAAGGCGCACTAAGTCCACCGCAATAAAGGGCACCAGTCCTTTGAAAATCTTGGTCACGGGCACATCGGGGAGAACCGCCTTGAGCACGAAAACGTTCATGCCAACGGGCGGTGTGATAAGCGCAATTTCCGTTGCGACGATGACGATGATGCCGAACCAGACAAGATCGAAACCATTCGCGACCACGATAGGCGCAAAGAGCGGCACAAAGATAAGGATAATCGCCATGCTGTCCATAACACAGCCGAGCACGAGAAAGACCAAGAGGATCGCAAAGATCAACGCTGTGCCTTCAAGCCCTGTGCTTTCCACAAGCCCGAGAATACCCGAAGCAAGCCCCGACATGGTAAGCAGCTTGGAGAGCATCAAAGCGCCGAAGAGGACCGTATAGAGCGAAACCGAGGTATAAGCCGTTTCGATGATCACTTCACGCAGCGTCTTGAGGTTCAGTCTTCCATGGAACGTCGCAATAAGGATCGAGAGGCCAGCGCCCATGCCCGCAGCTTCGGTCGGCGTGAACCATTTGCCATATAGGCCGCCGATGATGAGGCCGAACAAAAGGAGGAACGGCCAGACACCTGCGAGTGATTTGAACTTTTCGCTCCAGCTGACCTTTTCGCCCTTTGGCGCATGATCGGGGTTGAGGGCGGCGACAAGGCGAATAGCCGCCATATACATCAAGAGCCCGAGAAGACCAGGGATGACCCCCGCCACGAAGAGATGGCCGATGTTGGTCTGGGTCAGGATCCCGAAGATCACCATGATGATCGACGGCGGGATAAGAATGCCCAGCGTGCCGCCAGCCGCAATGGTGCCCGCACCCAATTCGTCGGAATACCCGTATTTCTTCATCGACGGATAGGCGACCTTGGCCATTGTCGCGGCGGTGGCATAGCTTGACCCGCAGACCGCGGAAAACCCCGAACAAGCGACCATCGTCGAAAGAGCGAGCCCGCCGCGCACGCTCCCGACAAAGGCATAGGCGGCGCGAAAGAGGTCATGCGCGATTCCTGTGCGAGAAATGACATTGCCCATGAGGATGAACATCGGCACGACAGCCAGATCATAGGACATGACCGCTTCGGAGATCGTCATCGGCAGAAGGCGGAATGCGATATTCCAGTTGGTGGCGACACCGAGCCCGACAATCGATGTGCCCAAAAGGGCAAAGGCCAGCGGCACCCGCAAAAAGGCGAGAAGAATGGCAACAGCCATGGAAACAAATCCAACGATCATAGTCCTGTCTCGCTTTTCTCGGACCCGAGCGGCCCCTTGAAGAAAGTGACGATCACCGCAACAGCCGAAAGAGCGCAGCTTGCCGCCATGTAGAAGTAGATGGGTTTGCGCGGTATCCGCAGCGCTTGGCTGACTTCTTTAATCTGGCCCGCATTCATCGCGTGTTCGACAAAGAGCCAAGCAATCAGGCAAAGGATCGCGGCAATGAAACCTGCCGTTGCGGCTTTCCAATACCGAAAGATCGGCCGATCCAGCAGTTTGTCGAAGATATCTACGGTCAGATGTGCCCCTGCAGCGGTCACAATCGGCAGACCGGCAAAGACCATAAGGCCCATAAGATGCTCGGTGACATCATTGGCGCCATAAATCGGGCGGCCGAAAATACGACGACCAATCACATCGAAAAACGTAAGCGCGACCATGACCCCGACCAACAGCACGATCAGAGTTTCGACGGCTCTTTTGACTTTGATGACTGGGCTGTCCATCCCGACCTCCAAGTGAAATTGCAGGCAGGGCCGTCCCTGCCTGCATCGAACTTAGTTCGCCAATTCGTTGTAAGTCGATTGGAAGAAAGCAAGCATGGCTGCAGGGTCTTCGATACCTGCGTCTTTTGCGGCGACCTCCCAATCTGCGACCATATCACCATAGACGGCATCGGCAGCAGCGATGAGTTCAGGAGAAGCGTCTACGATCTCGTGGCCGGCGGCGCCCAGCTTCTCGAAGGCCGAGGTATTCTGAAGGTCGAACTGCTCGCCCCACGCCTTGGCAAAGACTTCGCCTGAAATGCTGTCGATTGCGGCTTTGTCCGCATCCGAAAGTGCATTCCACCGACCTTCATTCATCGCAACGAAGAAGGTCGCATCATAAAAGCCGTTCGGAAAAATCGTGTGGTGGGTCAGGCTCTCGTCAAGCCGGAAGTTCACAACCGACTCCATGGTGTGGAGCGAGCCATCGATGACACCGCTGTCGAGCATCTCGTAGGCTTTGGTTGCAGGTGCTGCGACGGGCACAGCCCCGAGTGCGGTTAGTAGACGTTCCTGGATCGGCCCACCCATGCGGAACTTTTGGCCTGTAACTTGGTCGGGGCTCGTGATCGTGGCTTTACCGTGGTGCATCTGGCCGCCACCGAACATGCCGACGGTGAGCATATGGACACCCGAATAAGCTTCGTTGTCCTTGAGGAACTCTTCATAGGTCCGCCACAAGGCAACGGATTGAGCCGTAGCGTTGGTGCCAGCGTTGGGGAATTCCGCGAACCACATCGAGACGAACCGTTCGGGTTCATAGGTGAAGTTGCCCCAAGTGATGTCCGCAACGCCCGTGCGTGCAAGCTCCCAATGCTGAGGCGGCGCGCCCAGAGCGGCAGGAAGAATTTCGATCGTCACGCGCCCTTCGGTGACCTCTGCGACCTTCTCGGCATAGGGCGCAAGGATTTCCGTGTAGAGAAAATGCGTCGGCGGGACCCAGCTTGACATTGTAAGCGTCTCGGCCTGTGCCGAATGCGCAGTGATCGAACAGCTTGCGCTCAGAGCGATAAGAAGATGTTTCATGTTTTCCTCCCTAGAAACATGTTCAGATTTTGGGGGCAGTGTTCACAAGCTGCCCTCTGGTATTAACAAGATCGACGAATACGCCTGCCCCAACCGATATGATTGACGGGTCGAAGACAAAGGCCGGATGGTGCGGGTATTGCCCCGTATTTCCGACAAAGAAGTAGGTTCCGGGCACACGCGCCTGCAAAAGCGAGAAATCCTCCGAGGCCATAATCGGTTTGGCTTTTGCCATCACGTTCTGCGCCCCGACGATCCGTTCGGCCGAGGCATAAACAGCGTCATTGGTTTCGGCATTGTTCAATGCGGGGGGAACCATGCTCTGAACCGCACACTTGATCCGGACGCCATAGATATTCTCGGTTGCGCGGCAGCAATCTTCTATCACGCGGGCCAGACGGTCGCGCACAGCCACGTCAAAGGTGCGCATCGTGCCCGAAAGATCCAACCGCTCGGGAAGGATATTGCGGGCCGTTCCACCATGGATCGCGCCAAAGCTGATGACACCCGTCTCGCGCGCATCTATGACGCGGGTCGTTGCCTGCTGGATGCTGGTGATCAGCATTGCAGCGGCAAGAACGGCGTCCTGCCCTGTTTGCGGCGCTGAGCCGTGCGTTCCCTTGGCATGGATCACGATATCGATGTTGTCGGAGGACGAAAGCGCGACGCTTTCGGGAATGCCGATCTGACCCAAGCCCATCCCCGGAAGGTTATGGAGTGCATAGACCTCGTCACAGGGGAACCGCTCGAGCAAACCGTCCGCAATCATCGCCGCCGCTCCGGCAAGAAGCTCTTCGGCTGGCTGGAAAATGAAGTGCACGGTTCCAGTAAAGTCGCGGTTCTCTGCGAGATACTGTGCCGCGGTCAAGAGAGTGACCATATGTCCATCGTGGCCACAGCCATGGAAACGGTCTGGGATTTCGGACGCATAGGACAGTCCCGACTCTTCCGCCATCGGAAGCGCATCGAGCTCTGCGCGTAGACCGATCCGCCGCCCTGCACCCTTGCTCCCCACAAGAGTGCCGACAACACCCGTTCCACCGATCCCTGTTTCGACCGCGATCCCGAACGACCGGAGTGTCTTGGCGACAAACGCAGCCGTTTCGTGCTCTTCAAAGCCTGTCTCGGGGTGGCGATGCAATGTCTGCAGCCAATCCATGACGGCCGCTTGTCGGGGCTGGAACCAAGAGTCGAACATGCATTTCCTCCGCTGCACATTCATATAGTTGCATTTTGCAACTATTAAATCAAGATACTATTGTCGTTGTAGACTATTGAGAGATTTACGCTAAAATCACTCTCAGTATCAGGAGGAAGAAAAATGAGCCTTTCCAAAGTGTTTCGGAATGAGCGCCTCACCTATAAACTTAATATCGTAGCAAACCGCGCCATTTCGGAGAACGACTCGATCTTTGTGCGTGAGACGGGGCTCAACATCCGAGAGCTTCGTGTTTTGCGGCTCGTGGACGACACACCCGGAATCACCTTTGTCGATGTCTCCGACGTGACCAGCCTTGAACGCACGCTCACCTCGCGCATTATCCAAAAACTCATTCGGGATGGATTTCTGGTGCGCGAGAACTCGAAAGAAGATGCGCGCAAGTTCGGACTCCATACGACGAAAGCAGGCAAAGAAGCCCGTGCCAAAGGTCGTCTCGTCTCGGACAGGTTGGAACGTCTCCTCATCCAACCTCTCAGCGCTGAAGAAGAGGCCACTTTGAACGCACTTCTCAACAAGCTGGGCGCTTGGGTCGCTTCGAAGGATTATCGCGATCTCCTGAGCGCGGAATAAGGCGGACATCATTGCCGTTTGCTCAAGTGCACGACAAATACATCACCCTACGGCGAAGTTTTCGGCTAGGCTCTAGCCAAATTCTCAAGCGGCGCTAAATTCGCGAGGGAACGAACCAGTTGGAGGGAGGCTAGCTGGCATTCGGTATGGAAGTTGTCGAATTCACACATAACTTGTGGCTCGTGGCTGCATCTCTTGCTGTTGCGATGATGGCGGGCTTTACGGGCCTGAGCCTCACAAATGGTCTTTCCGAATATCCGTCGAACTATCGTAAAATTGCCGTCTCCTTCGCTGCGATCGCACTCGGAGGCGGGATATGGTCAATGCATTTCGTCGCGATGCTCGGGCTCCAGCTTCCCTTCGATTTCTTTTATGACGCAGCGATCACTCTGACCTCTGCTTTGGTGGCGATCCTTGTTGTCGGCGCAGCGCTCTTGCTGCTCCATTTCGGCAAGCGCACGCGGCCCAAATTGATTTTGGCGGGGCTGATCGTCGGAGTGGGCATCATCGCGATGCACTACATCGGAATGGCCGCACTCCAACTTTGCAAAGCCGTCTATACACCCTTCGGTGTCACGCTTTCGATTGTATCATCCTGTGTGCTGAGCGTAGCAGCCTTCGGCATCGCCTATAGCAAGCGAAACAGACGGAATATCCTGCTCGGGACGATCGTGTTCGGGCTGGCGGTCTTTGCCGTGCATTTCATCGCGACCGCGGCCACCAGATTCAGCCAACTTCTCGAAACCGCAAAAGTCGGCCCGATCATGAGCAACGAAACGCTCGCAATTGGGGTTGTATTATCAAGCTTTGCACTCTGCGGTGCGTTCCTGCTTTCCACTGCAACCTTCCTGCCTTCGGAGACACAAGGGGCTGCCGGACCCGAGCCGTCACCTACGCAGCCAAGCAATATCGAAAGCAACCTTCAGCCTCTTGCGCCGATGGCAATGAAGCAAATTCCCTACGAACTTGAAGGCCGCACACAATTCGTTGACGCGGGCGCCGTCGCGGCCATTCGTGCCGAGGGCCACTATACCTACATCTACACCCAAGACGGCCATTTCTTTTGTGCGTGGTCTATCGCCGAAGCCGAAAAACGGCTGGCCAAATCGAACTTCATCAAGACCCACCGCAGCTATCTGATCAACCCGACCTTGGTAAAAGGCTTCGAGCGTCTCAAGGATACGGGGGTCTGTTATTTTGGGCTCCCCGATCTTGCCAAGGTTCCGGTAAGCCGATCGCAACTCAAACCCGTACGCGAGGCTTTGGGGCTCTGATCCTCTTCGCAATTCGTGCGGGATTTTCGCATTTCGTGAAAAAACCTTCTGAAATAAGGCGAATTTAACTGCGTCACCCCGAGTGACGAACCAGCCTCTACCTGTCTGATCATCAAAGGCAGGGAGGGCCAAGTATGATTCCAGCTTCTTTCGACTACCACCGTCCCAGCGATCTCGAAGGCGTTCTCGCACTCCTCAAAGAACACGGAGACGACGCGCGTGTCATCGCTGGCGGGCACAGTCTCATCCCCATGATGAAACTCCGCATGGCCGAAGTTCCACAACTCATCGACCTTCAGGCCATCGAAAGCCTCAAGGGTTATTCGGTAAACGGCAGCCATGTGAAAATCGGCGCGATGGTGACGCAGCACGAGCTGATCAATAGCGACGAGCTTGCCGCTGTTGCGCCGATCTTGCGTGAAACCTCGCTCCAGATTGCCGACCCGCAAGTGCGCTATATGGGCACGGTCGGCGGCAATGTCGCCAACGGTGATCCGGGCAACGACATGCCCGGGTTGATGCAGTGTCTGGATGCGACGCTGCACCTGATCGGCCCCAACGGCACCCGCGAGGTCGCGGCACGTGAGTATTATGAAGCGGCCTATGTGACCGCCCGTGAAGAGGACGAAGTTCTCACCGCGATCAGCTTTGAAGCCCCCAAGGGCGGCTATGCCTATGAAAAGCAGAAGCGCAAAATCGGGGACTATGCCACCGCTGCCGCTGCGGTCACGATCCAGAAAGACGGCGGCAAAGTCGCCTCGGCTTCTATTGCGATGACCAACCTCAGCGATACGCCCGTCTGGTCCGAAGCAGCAGGCAACGCACTCGTCGGAACGACCTGTGACGCGGGGGCGATCAAAGTCGCCGTGGCGGCGATGCTCGACGACATCGACCCGACCGAAGACAACCGCGGCCCGGTTGCATTCAAAAAGCACGTGGCCGGCATCATCCTCACTCGCGCGATCACCCGCGCTTGGGAACGCGCGTAAGGAGCTAAACATGTCCAAGAAAATGCATATTAACCTCACCGTGAATGGTGAACACCACGAGTTCCTCGCCGAACCGCGCGAGCTTCTCATCTATACCCTGCGCGAGCGCCTGAACATTACGGGCCCGCACATCGGTTGCGAGACGTCCCATTGCGGCGCTTGCACCGTCACTCTGAACGGCAAGTCGGTCAAAGCCTGCACGATGTTCATCGCCCAAGCAGACGGCGCCGAAATCACCACCATCGAAGGGATCGGATCGCCCGATAACCTTCATGTGCTTCAGCGTTCCTTCCGCGAGCATCACGGGCTCCAGTGCGGCTATTGCACACCCGGCATGATCACGCGGGCGTCCAAGCTTCTCGAAGAAAACCCCAATCCGACCGAAGAAGAAGTGCGCTTCGGCATGGCGGGCAACATGTGCCGCTGCACCGGTTACCAGAACATCGTGAAATCGATCCTCGCCGCGGCGAGTGAAATGAACGCCGCGAAGGAGGCCGCAGAATGAAAGACTTTACCGACGAACAGAAAGAGCGCGCCGCCAATCTCAAAGGTCTTGGCAGCTCGCGCAAGCGGGTCGAGGATGCGCGCTTTACCCAAGGCAAGGGCAACTATGTCGACGACATCAAGCTTCCCGGCATGCTTCACGGCGACTTTGTTCGCTCGCCCTATGCCCACGCCCGGATCAAATCGATCGACACGTCCAAGGCCATGGCGCTTGAGGGCGTTGTCGCTGTCTTGACCGCAGCCGACCTTGCACCTCTCAACCTTCACTGGATGCCGACCCTTGCAGGCGACAAACAGATGGTTCTTGCGGACGGCAAAGTGCTTTTCCAAGGACAGGAAGTCGCTTTCGTTGTCGCCAAGGACCGTTTCATCGCGGCTGACGCTGTCGAACTCGTCGAAGTGGACTACGAAGAACTTCCTGTTATCGTGAACCCCTTCGAAGCGCTCCAGTCCGATGTTGTTCTTCGCGAAGACATTGCCGACAAGAAAGAAGGCGCCCACGGTCCGCGCAAGCACCACAACCACATCTTTACGTGGGAAGTCGGTGAAGAAGCCGCAACCAATGACGTGATCGAGAACGCCGAAGTGGTCGCGACCGAAACCGTCTATTACCACCGCACACACCCCTGCCCGCTCGAGACTTGCGGCTCGGTTGCGTCGATGGACAAGGTCAACGGCAAGCTCACCGTCTGGGGCACCTTCCAAGCGCCGCACGTTGTGCGGACGGTCGCATCGCTTCTCTCGGGGATCGAAGAGCACAACATCCGCGTGATCTCGCCCGATATCGGAGGCGGCTTTGGCAACAAGGTCGGCGTTTATCCCGGCTATGTCTGCTCGATCGTTGCGTCCATCGTCACGGGCGTTCCGGTCAAGTGGATCGAAGACCGTATGGAAAACCTCATGTCGACTGCCTTTGCGCGCGACTATTGGATGACGGGCAAGATCGCCGCGACCAAAGAGGGCAAGATCACAGGTCTTCACTGCCATGTGACAGCCGACCACGGTGCATTTGACGCCTGTGCGGACCCGACAAAGTTCCCCGCTGGTTTCATGAACATCTGCACTGGTTCCTATGACATCCCCACCGCCTATCTTGCTGTGGATGGCGTCTATACGAACAAAGCACCGGGCGGTGTCGCCTATCGCTGTTCGTTCCGCGTAACCGAAGCTGTGTATTTCATCGAGCGCATGATCGAAGTTCTCGCGATCGAGCTCAACATGGATGCCGCCGAGCTTCGCCGCATCAACTTCATCAAGAAAGAACAGTTCCCGTATCAGTCGGCTCTCGGTTGGGAATACGACTCGGGCGATTATCACACCGCTTGGGACAAGGCGCTCAAGGCTGTCGACTACGAAGGCCTTCGCAAGGAACAGGCCGAACGCGTCGAAGCCTTCAAGCGCGGCGAAACCCGTTCGCTGATGGGCGTCGGTCTAACGTTCTTTACCGAGATCGTCGGTGCGGGACCTGTAAAGAACTGTGATATCCTTGGTATGGGTATGTTTGACAGCTGCGAAATCCGCATCCACCCCACGGGTTCGGCCATCGCACGTCTCGGCACAATCTCTCAGGGTCAGGGCCATGCCACGACCTTTGCACAGATCCTTGCCTCGGAAATCGGTCTTCCTGCGGACAGCATCACAATCGAAGAAGGCGACACGGACACCGCGCCATATGGTCTTGGCACCTATGGTTCGCGGTCTACTCCCGTCGCTGGTGCTGCAACCGCTCTGGCAGGCCGCAAAATCCGCGCCAAGGCGCAGATGATCGCAGCCTACCTTCTCGAAGTGCATGATGACGATGTCGAGTGGGACATCGACCGCTTTGTCGTCAAAGGCGCGCCCGAGCGGTTCAAGACCATGAAGGAAATCGCTTATGCCGCCTATAACCAGGCGATCCCTGGCGTTGAACCGGGTCTTGAAGCAGTGAGCTACTATGACCCGCCGAACATGACCTACCCCTTCGGCGCTTATATCTGCGTGATGGATATCGACGTTGACACCGGCGTTCAGACCATCCGCAAGTTCTATGCGCTCGATGACTGCGGCACCCGCATCAACCCGATGATCATCGAGGGCCAGATCCACGGTGGTTTGACCGAAGCGCTTGCCGTCGCCTTGGGCCAAGAGATTGCCTATGACGACATGGGCAACGTCAAGACAGGCACGTTCATGGACTTCTTCCTGCCGACCGCTTGGGAAGTCCCGAACTACATTACGGATCACACCGTAACCCCGTCCCCGCACCATCCGATCGGTGCAAAGGGCGTCGGCGAAAGCCCACACGTCGGCGGTGTTCCCTGTTTCTCGAACGCTGTGAACGATGCTTTCCGTGCCTTTGGCCTCCGTCACACCCACATGCCCCACGACCACTGGCGCATTTGGCAGACGGCCAACAAGCTCGGCCTTCACGATTGATGCAAACGGGCTGCCCCTCACGCGGGGCGGCCGACCTCACCAAGGGGCGTTTCATGAGTTTCAAAGCGATCCAAACCGCAATGGCGGGCCAAGGCTATGTGGCTTCGGATGATCTGGCGATGGCCATTCATCTTGCTCTTACCCTTGGTCGTCCTTTGCTGCTTGAAGGCGCAGCAGGCGTCGGCAAAACCGAAATCGCCAAAGTTCTAGCTGCTGTGAACGAGACAAAGCTAATTCGGTTACAATGCTACGAGGGGCTCGATGCCTCTCAGGCGATCTACGAATGGAACTATCAAAAGCAGCTGCTTTCGATCCGCGCGGCGGCCGAAAGCGGAACCGTGACGGACGCAGAGACACGGATTTTTTCCGAAGATTTTCTTCTTGAACGCCCCCTTCTAGCTGCAATCAGGCAGGCGAAATCGCCCGTTTTGCTGGTCGACGAAATCGACCGCGCGGATGAAGAGTTCGAGGCGTTTCTTCTCGAAGTTCTGTCCGACTTCCAGATTACGATCCCCGAACTCGGGACGATTACATCCACCGCGCGTCCCGTCGTCATTCTCACCGCGAACGGAACCCGCGACCTGTCGGATGCACTGCGCCGCCGCTGCCTTTATGCCCATGTCGACTATCCAGATCGTCAAACCGAACTTGCGATCCTCAAGTCGCGTTGCCCTGATATCGAAGCGGCACTCGCCGGCCAGATTGTCGGCTTCATCCAGAGCCTGCGCAAAGAGGACCTTGAAAAGGTGCCCGGCATTGCGGAAATGCTCGATTTTGCCGCCGCTCTGATTGGGCTTGGGATCAACGATCTTACTCAGGACCCCGCCGTGCTTCAGGCGACGATGGCGACCTTGCTCAAGACCGAGGTGGACCGTTTCAATATCACCACCGAGATCACCCAGCGACTTGCGGGGCAAGCCGCATGACACGTGTCACCAAATTTTCGGGACGCGACAGCGGACCCGCCGCGCGGGTCGGGGGGTTCGTCGCCCATCTTCGGGAAAACGGGTTCCGCGTGGGTGTCGCAGAGGCAGAGGCATCACTCGCGGCATTGGTCCAAGTGGAGGCCTATCGCCCGACCGAGGCCAAAAGCGCGCTCAAGACCGTGCTGACCGGATGCCGCGAAGAGTTCGAGCGCTTTGATACCCTGTTCGATAGTTTCTGGATGAACGGAGGCCGCGTGACCGAGCGGATGGGCCGGTCAAACACGATGGCACAACATGTTCATTCATCCCGTCCCGCACGCGGGGCGGACGAGGGCGGTGCGTCCGGCGAGACCACCGCCCCCGATCAAGGCGAAGGCGAAAGCAACTCGGGCGGCGAAGGCAAGCTCGTCGCGACGCTGACCCAGCAAAAGATGCGCCGTGACCTGCGCCACGTGGTTCAACCCGACGAGATCAAAGAAGCCGAAGCCATCGCGCGCCGTCTCGGGGCTGCTCTGCGTGATCGTCGTTCGCGCCGCCGAAAGGCCGCGCAAAAGGGCGACCGCATCCATTTTCGCAAGCTCATGCGCCAAAGCCTACAAACGGGCGGCGAGCCGATGCAGCTCCCCAAGAAAAAGCGCCCTGATCGTCCGCGAAAGATCGTGACGATCTGTGACGTTTCGGGGTCGATGACGCTCTATGCTCAGGTTTTTCTCGCTTTTGTGGCAGGCCTTATGCGCGCGGACGATGCCGCAGACGCCTATCTCTTCCACACGCGCCTTGTTCGGATTGCCGAAGCGCTTCGTGATCGTGATCCGATGCGGGCGCTCGGACGCTTGTCCGTGCTTGCAGACGGCTTTGGCGGTGGCTCGAAGATCGGCACATCGCTGCTTCAATTTTCCAAGACCTATGCGCGCAAATTCGTGGATGGCCGAACAGTCGTCGTGATCTTGTCCGACGGCTATGACACCGGCGCTCCCGAGCTGATCGGCGAGGCGCTTGCGCTGCTCAAAAAGCGGGGCTGCAGGATCATCTGGCTCAATCCTCTCAAAGGCTGGGACGGTTATGAACCCGTGGCCGCAGGGATGCGCCAAGCGCTGCCCCATCTTGATCTCTTCCGACCTGCGAACACTCTGGCGGATCTTGCTGCTCTAGAAACGGAGTTGATGCGACTATGATCACAACCAAATTCCCGGATACAGGCTTTGATGACCTTGTGCGGTCTTTGTCGGACAGAGGCGAACCCTATGCGATTGCCACAGTCATTCGCACCATGGGCCTGACGGCGGCAAAACCGGGGGCAAAGGCCGTGCTCAACCACGAAGGCATGATCATCGAAGGATGGATCGGGGGCGGTTGCGTGCGGTCCGCAATGACCAAAGCGACACTCCGCGCCATCGAAGAGGGTGCGCCCCAGCTTATCTCTCTTGCTCCTGCCGAAGTGCTTGCCGATCTCGAGATCGAAGCGGGCGCAGAAGTGAACGGTATCCGGTATGCCAAGAACGGCTGCCCGTCCAAGGGATCGCTCGACATTTTCATCGAACCGGTGGTGCCGATGCCCGAACTTCTCGTTTTTGGAACCTCGCCCGTTGCTCGTGCCCTTGCCGCATTGGCGGAACGCTTCAATTGGTCGGTGCAGACGCCCAACGCAGACGACACGATCCATCCGCTTGCCACAGGCGCGCGCCGAATGGTCGTGGTTGCGACCCAAGGCAAAGATGATCTTGCCGCGCTCAAGTCGGCTCTTGTTACCCAGAGCGAGCATATCGGCTTTGTTGCGAGCCGCAAAAAATGGGCGGCTCTGTCGAGTAAACTTGCCGAAGCGGGCTTTGACGAAACTGCGCTTTCACGGGTGCAGGCACCGGCAGGTCTTGCGATCGATGCGGTCACGCCTGACGAAATCGCCCTCTCAATCCTTGCACAACTGACCCAAATCCGTCGCCGCAAGCAAAGAAAGGACAGCGCCAATGCCTGACCTCTCGGAGAAGGAAAAATCGACGCTCAAACGTTTGCTTGAGCATCTCAAGCCAAAGCCTCTCACACCGGAACAGGCCGAGGTTCTGGCCACCGTAAAATATCCCTGTTGCTAAGAAGGACTGCAAAATGGAACTCAAGGACGAAATCCTGATCGATGCCCCGAAAGATCGTGTTTATGCGGCTCTGAACGACCCGAACATCCTCAAACAATGTATCCCCGGTTGCGAGGAGTTGATCCAGCACTCCGATAGCGAACTTGAAGCGCTTGTCGTTCTCAAGGTGGGTCCCGTCAAAGCGAAATTTAGCGGCAATGTGACCTTGGACAAGTCAGGCGCGCCGGACGCGTTTTCTCTGACGGGTCAAGGCAACGGTGGTGCTGCGGGACACGCCAAGGGTGGCGCCGATGTGACCCTGACCGAAGTCGAAGGCAAAACCCTACTGACCTATGATGCAAAGGCTGAAATCGGGGGAAAACTCGCCCAGCTTGGAAGCCGTTTGATCCAGAGCACAGCGAAAAAGCTGGCAGGTGCGTTCTTTGCCAAGTTCGCAGAAGTGATGGAAGAAAAAGCCGAAGCCTGATCGGGTGGCTGCGCCTTGCCGAAAGGCGCAGCCGTTTTCCTAGGTTTGATCTTTTTGGATGAGGATCGAGGCAAAAGTCAGCGCTATCCCGACAAAACAGACCAACGCACTAAAAAAGAAGGCATCAGAGCCAAAAACTTTGAAGATCGGCCCGAAGGCCATAACCACGAAGATGGACGATGTCTGCATCAGGATCGCAAAGAACCCCTGAGCCTCTGCCGAAACGGATTCGTCCGTCCTTTTCGCAATGAAATACATGCCCCCCAAATAGGCAAAGGTAAAACTGAACGCCTGTAACAGTTGAACCAGCACAAGGACCGGCACGCTCGGCTCGAACGTCATTAGTGTCCAACGCAAAATCGCAAAAGCGCCGCCAAGCATCAAAAGCGAACGCGCAGTAAAGCGGAATTCCACGTGTTTCCAAAGAAGCATGGTGACGGCCTCGGCACCTGCGGCGAGTGCAATCAGGAACCCGATCGTGCCTGCGGAAATGCCTTGATTGCTCCAGACCAAGGCAGAAAAGCCGTTCATGATCATATGGGTGGAAAAGATAAACGATGCCCCGATCAAAGGCAGGAGCACCCAAAGTCTGAGCGCTTGGCGCAGCTCTTTCGTGAGAATGGCACCCCCGCTTGTCGAGCGTTTACTTGCAGGATCGCGCATAACGGGGAGATAATAGCCCGTCACCACGCGCAGCACAGAAAGTCCGCCAAAGAGCCATAAAAAAGCATTCGGCCCGAACCAATCGGCAAGATACCCCGTGACCAAGCTTATCAGAAGAAATCCTGCGGTGCCCCAAGCTCTTACTGTGCCGAACGAAAAGCCGCTCCGCTGTCCCAACCGGATCGTCGCGGCATCCGCGACGGGACCGACCATGATCGCAGGAGACACCGCAAGCACCCAAGCGATCAGAACAGTGACAAACGTATCGGCAAGACCGAAGAACGCGGCAAAAAGAGCGGCGAGGGCCTGACCGATCAAGATCGTTTGCTTCCAGTCGGTGGCTTTGTCCGCAATCCGGCCGACGAACACGGTCAAAAGAAGCGTGATCGCCATCGGTGCCGCATTCAAAACGCCGATCTGGGCTTCGGTGATCCCGATATGGTCCAGCCAAATTGGAAGATAGGCCACAGTCGCAGCACCAGGCATGAACAACGTGAAGTAGAACCGCGTCACGGCGAATTGCGGTTTATTCATAAATGCTCCTGAAAATTCGGCATATTGGCAAAGCTGTTAGCGCTCACCAAAATGTGTTTTCCGCACAATCGCAAGAGATCGCCACAGAGTTACGCAAATTTACGTTCCACAGCGAAATCGCTTAGAGAGCAAGTCCCGCAAGTCTTCCTTCTCGGATCGCTGCAGGAGCTTTACGCGGAGACATAGCGTCGCCGATGACGTGAGTTGTGATGCCTTTCGCAGTCAACTCGACCAAAAGACTTTGATCAGAGCGGTTACTCGTGGCCAAGACAAGACTATCCGCTGGAATGAACGACGCCTCCCCTGTCAGGAGCGAAAGACAGCTTGCCCCATCTTTGCTCCAAGCCTCTATTGCGGTTTCCGTCACAAAACGCACTCCGAGCTTGGCCAAAGTCATGCGCGCCGGCACGTCGGCGCCCGACCGATAGAGTTCCTTGGCCACCGCGGGGTCGGGTGTGACGATGGTCACGTCATGCCCCGCTTCTGCCAAAGCCCATGCGGTGCCGATACCTTTCCAATGCCCACCTTCATCGAGAATGACGACACGCTTTCCCAAGCGTGCGGATTTTCCCATCACATCCGCCGCACTCCAAACGTTTCCGCTCTCGGTCCCTTCAAGCGTTGCACGATGTGGAAGTGCCTTCTGAAAGCCGCTCTCGTTGGCAAACGAACCTGTGGCAATGATCACATGATCCGCGCCAAAGGACGCGATATCCTCGGCGTCGAAATAGGTATGAAACCGAACATCGACCCCCAGTTTCCCAAGTTGCCGTTCGTACCAGTCGATCAGATCCGTGATCTGCGCGCGACGCGGTTGCATCCCAGCAAGACGGAATTGCCCTCCCAGCATGCCAGAGGCTTCGACCAAGCAGACGCGGTGCCCTCGGGCGGCAGCAACCCGCGCCGCCTCGAGCCCCGCCGGCCCTCCTCCGACCACCAAGACAGAGTGGGGCGTATCGGTTTTGCTGAACTCTTCGTCCCCCCAAAGATATTCGTGTCCGACTGCGGGATTGATAAGGCAGGAGATATAGTAATCCCTCCCGCGTCTTCCCCAACATTGCTCGTTACAGGTCAGACAGCCCCGAATATCGTCGGAACGGCCTTCCTGTGCTTTTTTGACCAAATGGGGATCGGCAATCTGGCCTCGAACAATGGACACAAGGTCAGACTGCCCTGCCCCGATCACGGTATTGGCATTCTCGGGGGTGCGGATGTTGGACTCGGCGATCACTTTGGCCCCAAGTCCTGAATCCTTGAGCAGCTTTGCCAGATCCGCCCCAAGGTTTTCGGCAAACTGAAAGGTGGGAAGGATCTTGTAATACTCGAAATAACTGCCTGAGCCGACGGTCACATAGTCCATGAGCCCATGTGAATCGTGAAGCGAAACGACCTCGACCATCTCTGCACGGCTAAGACAAACGGGAACCTCTTCGTTGTCGTTGATCGACAGGCCGATTATGAAATCGGGCCCGCAGGCTTCTCGGATACGCTTCATGATTGTTCGGGACAGGCGCGTGCGATTTTCAAGCGATCCGCCCCATTCATCGTTGCGGGTGTTGGAAAACGGGGTCCAGAATTGATCCAGCAATGAGTGATAGGCGGCCCAAACCTCGACCCCGTCAAACCCTGCCGCTTGGCAACGCAAAGCCGCCTTTACGAACCCGTCGATGGTTTCCTCAATCTCGCTTGGCGTCATTTCATGGCTGCCGTCATTGTCATGATAGCTCGGTCCCCCCGAAGGAGACCAATTCGGATGCCAACTGTTGTCCCAATCCCCATGTGCACCGACGTGATAGAGTTGCTGGATCATCACCGTGCCAAAGGCTTTGCATGCTTGGGTAAGGGCTTTGAAATGGGGCACAACGCTGTCATCGGAATGAAGGAAATTGCCGCGCGTGAGAACGGCGGCCGCGTGGACGGGCATCGGCTCGACGACGATCATCGACGCCCCACCCCGTGCGCGCTCCTTGTAATAGGCGATGTGCTGCTCGAAAGGGAGCCCGTTGCGCGCCATATTCGTCGTATGCGCTCCAAAAACGATGCGGTTCTTGAGGATCCGGGACCCGACCTTGAGGGGTGTGAAAATATGTTTCAAGCAAGTGTTCCTTGTTCCAACCCATCCAATCCGCGCAAGGTGTCGAGACTTTGTCCCGATTGTTCGAGATGCAAGCGGAGCCTTTGATTATACCCGCCTTCAGTATTCAACGCGGCGATAAGGTCATCAGCACGAGACTGCCCGAGACTCGACGCGACAAGCACCCTGAGAAACTCTTCTCCGGCCTCACCGTCCTCGATCCGATTGCCGAGCCAATGTGCCGTGTCAGAGACCATTCGCGCGATAGGCGAGAGTATTGCCTGCGCACAAAGATAAGCATCAAGCTCCTTCGCGTCCTTGAGCGCGAAGACGCGATTCCGCTCGCCGAAGATCGCTTGAACAAGTTCCGTCGCCACAAGCGCGAGGATCGCAGATCCTCCGTTTGCAATGGTCGGAAAAGGAAGCATCACGGCACTCGCATCAGCTGGGGCGACCATGGTTGCTACATCTTCAAGAGCGACACCCGCCATGAATGAAATGACACGCTGGCCATCCCGAAAGCAAAGACCTTTTAAAATATCCTTGGCGGTCGCTGCGATGAGCCCAATAAAAACGACTTCGCTCTGATCGAGCACCATTTGATTGTCGGCAACGCTCACGCTCGAAAATTCTGACGCAAGGGCCGAGGAAAACGCCTTGCTGCGTTCCGAGATGGTGATCAGATGCCCGTCATTCGCGATGGCGCGGACCACCGCACTTGCAATCGTTCCGGTTCCGATAAATCCGATACGCATCCGCTCTCCCGCCGCATCTGATAGAGGACAGTGGCACTGAACGACATGAGCTCGCACCAAGCAAGGGTCCGAATGTATCATCCGGAACATTTCTTGTCGGCTTAGGCTGCTCGGGGATCAGCGACGGATAAAGGTCAGATAATGCGGCGTTCGTCCCTCACGCAGAGCCTTTTGCTCGTAGCGTGTCGAGACCCAGTCACTCCATGGCTCGCGCCAGTCTTCGGGGCCGTTAGCCGTCCACTCGAAACCCGCTTTGGGCACTTCCTGAAGTGTTTGGCGGACGTAATCCTCGATGTCTGTCGCAACGCGGAACTCGGCACCCTCGGCCATAATGCGGTAAAGCGGCTCAAGGTGATCCTGCGTCACAAATCGGCGGCGGTGGTGCCGCTTTTTGGGCCATGGATCAGGATAGTTGAGAAAGGCCTTTTGAACCGTGCCTTCAGGGATCACGTCAAAGAGGTCACGCGCATCACCGGGATGCACGGCAAGGTTGGTCACCCCAGCCTCGCGGATTTTGCCAAGCAGCATTGCAACGCCGTTGATGAACGGCTCGCAACCGATGATCCCAACGTCGGGATAGGTCTTGGCCATGTGCACCAGATGTTCGCCACCGCCGAAACCGATTTCCACCCAAAGTGGCCTGCCCCCGAAAAGCCCGTCGATATCGAGAGGCTTACGGTCGGGGTTGACGTCCCAACCCACAGCACCGGGGGAAAGACCGTCCAGATCTTCGCGCAGGTATTCCTCCTGCGAGTCGCGAAGGGTCTTGCCGCGAAGTCGGCCATAGAAATTGCGCCAAGGGGCGCCCGAGGGATGCTGGTTCTGGGTCATGGCGCGCCTTTAGCAACTTCGCCTTGCCCTTGCAATGAAAGAGGGGCGAAGTTTCCTTCGCCCCTTTTGTGGTTAGATCGCGGCCTTGAGGGCTTCGACCAGATCGGTGCGCTCCCACGAGAAGCCGCCGTCCGCCTCGGGGGCGCGGCCAAAGTGGCCATAAGCCGAGGTGCGCGCATAGATTGGACGGTTAAGACCGAGGTGCGAGCGGATGCCGCGGGGGGTGAGGTCCATGACCTGGGCAATTGCCGCTTCGATCTTGGCGGGGTCAACGTCGCCCGTGCCAAAGGTGTCAGCATAGATCGAGAGCGGCTTGGCCACACCGATGGCATAGGACAGCTGAATCGTGCAGCGCTCGGCAAGGCCGGCGGCCACAACATTCTT
>JALRIK010000046.1 GCA_023255435.1 Marivivens sp. | reverse complement strand
CGAAGACCAGATCGCCGATTTGCCGATGCGCATGATTGCCGCCGAGATGACGCGTGAAAAGCTCACGTTGCGACTTCATCAGGAGCTTCCTTATCAGCTCACTGTCGAAACTGAGAGCTGGCAAGAACGCCCCGACGGGTCTGCGCGGATTGATCAGGTGATTTATGTGTCGCGCGATGGGCACAAGGGGATCTTGCTTGGCCACAAGGGCGAGACGATCAAATCGGTCGGCCGCGCAGCTCGCGAAGAAATCGAAGAATTCCTTGGCCGTAAAGTGCACTTGTTCCTTCAGGTGAAAGTCCGAGAGAACTGGCTCGAAGAATCCGAGCGTTATTCCGAAATGGGCCTTGATTTCAAAGACGGTAACTGACGCAAGACTTGATTTGAGGCCCGTCTCTTGCTTCTTTGGCGTGGGGCGAGTTGGAGAAGACATGCGGCTTACGTCGGAAATCTGGGTTTCGGCCTATCTCATGCGTTTGCGCACCGAGGACATACCAGCGTTCATCGTCAAAAAGGGCGATGTGACGGCGGGCGCGGTGCTCATTAAGCTCAACACACTCGACGGGCGCGCGACCTGTTACCAGCGCAGCTTTGATCTGATGTCGGGAGAGCGCGCTTGGGTTGCCCTGAGTTCGGGCCCCGAGACCGAGGTCGATGCCTCGATCAACAAGCAGCGCAACTTCGATCCCGATCTTTGGGTCATCGAAGTCGAGAGTAGACAGGGCCGCCATATGCTCGACGAGCCCGGTCTCGAATGATCGAGTGGCGGGATCAGGGCGCTTTGATCGCGGCGCGTCCGCACGGTGAGACATCTGTCATCGTCGAGGTTTTTACCGAGACACATGGCCGACACGCAGGCGTCGTCCGTGGTGGCGCAAGTCGCAAGCAGGTTGCAAACCTTCAACCCGGAACCCAACTCGATGTGACCTGGAAGGCGCGTCTGGATGATCACCTTGGAAGCTTCAGCGTCGAGCCGTTGCGGTCTCGTGCCGCGCTGGTCATGAATGACCGTCTTGCGCTTGGGGGGCTTAATGCGGTTTGCGCGCTGCTTTCGGCGACTTTGCCGGAACGCGAGCCGCACCCGATCCTCTATGCGAGAAGCATCGCGCTCCTCGATCTTTTGGGGCAAAGCGATGTCTGGCCGCTTGCCTATCTTCAGTGGGAAATGGCGCTTCTCGAAGAATTGGGCTTTGGCCTTGATTTGTCGGCTTGCGCCGCAACGGGTGTGAATGAAGAGCTTTGCTTTATCTCGCCGAAATCAGGGCGCGCCGTGAGCCGTCAAGGGGCAGGAGAATGGGCGCATCGTATGCTCGATTTGCCGCCGGTTCTCAAAGGCGAGGGGGATGCCTCGGGACCCGAAATTGCCAAGGCGCTCGCGACGACAGGCTATTTTTTCGAGCATAAAGTTCTTGCGAATTTGTCGGGACGGCCCATGCCGCCCGCACGTTCGCGGCTTAGGGATCTGATCGCATCCTTGCAATGAAAAGGCCGGCGGGGGAGCGCCGGCCTTTTACTTTCCAGACGGTAGGAATTAACCCAACAGGCGCCGAGCGATGACCTGCGCCTGAATTTCTGCAGCACCCTCGAAGATGTTGAGGATGCGGGCGTCGCAGAGAATGCGACTGATCTTGTATTCGAGAGCGAAGCCGTTGCCGCCGTGGATCTGGAGACCATTGTCCGCAGCAGCCCAAGCCACGCGGGCCCCCAAGAGTTTCGCCATCCCAGCTTCAAGGTCGCAGCGGCGATCGGCATCCTTTTCACGCGCCGAGAAATAGGTCAGCTGTCGGGCGATCATGATCTCGACTGCCATCATGGCAAGCTTGCCAGAAACACGGGGGAAGTTGATCAGCGCTTGGCCAAATTGCTTACGGTCGTTCGCGTATTGGATGGCAACATCCAGCGCGGATTGCGCAACACCGATGGCGCGGGCGGCGGTCTGGATGCGGGCGCTTTCAAAGGTTTGCATCAGTTGTTTGAAGCCGTTCCCTTCCTCGCCGCCGAGGAGGTTTTCGCCTTTGACGTGGAAGTTATCAAATCCGAGCTCGTATTCCTTCATCCCGCGATAGCCGAGCACTTCAATCTCGCCGCCCGTCATGCCTTCGGTCGGGAAAGGATGCTCGTCGGTGCCCGGTGTTTTTTCGGCAAGGAACATGGACAGTCCCTTGTAGTCGCTCGTCGCGGGATCGGTGCGGGCGAGGAGCGTCATGACATGGGTGCGGGCGGCATGGGTGATCCACGTTTTGTTGCCCGTTACTTTGTAATCGCCGTTCTCATCCTTGACGGCGCGTGTGCGCAGAGAGCCGAGGTCGGAGCCCGTATTGGGTTCGGTGAACACGGCCGTCGGGAGCGTTTCACCCGACGAAAGACGGGGAAGCCACTTTTCCTTTTGCTCTTGGGTGCCGCCGCAAAGGATAAGCTCTGCCGCAATTTCGGATCGGGTGCCGAGCGAGCCGACGCCGATGTACCCGCGCGAAAGCTCTTCCGAGACGACGACCATCGCGGATTTGGGGAGGCCGAAGCCACCGAACTCTTCGGGAATGGTAAGTCCGAAGACGCCCATTTCGGCAAGCTCTTCGATCACGCTCATCGGGATCAGTTCGTCCTTGAGGTGCCATTCGTGGGCGAAAGGCTCTACCTTTTCCACAGCGTAGCGACGGAATTGCTCGCGGATCATCTCGAGCTCGTCGTCAAGGCCCGTCGCTCCGACGGTGATGTTCGCAGACTGCTCCTGCATCAGTTCAACAAGACGAGTCCGAGCGGCTTGGGTATTGCCGCGCGTCATGAGCGTCGAAACAGCGTCATTGCGGAAGCCGTTCAGCGCGTCCTCGAGACCAAGCTCGCTCACACGGAACATTTCGCCTTGGGACATCGGGATGCCGCCCGAGATGTGGTTCAGGTATTCTCCGAAAGCGATCTGAAGAAGGAGTTGTTCGATCTCGCCGAATTTCCCCTCGGTTCGCAGTGTACCTGCCCAGCCGTCCATTTGCCGAAGTGCCTCGACATAGGTGGCAAGCCACGCAAGACCATGGGCGGCGCTCTGGTTCTCTTCAATAAGCTTGCCTGAAACGCGTCCGTCCTTTGATACAAGCGACTTGAGCAATTCGGTTGCGCTGGACAGCACGGCATCAGCGGCAGGAACGGCTGCCGCCGTCAACTCCAGAAGGTTATCGAGAAGCGAGTTGGCTTTCATGAATACGTCCTGTCCGTCATGGGGCATGTGAAGGGCTCCTTTTTTGCTTGTGCAGAAATAACCCTTTCGCAGTCGCAGCGCAATATTAGTTCGTAAAATTATTGAAAATCATACTAAAGTGTCGCGACCGATTTTGCGTGTAGGTTCGAATGAATATCGCTAAACCGTGGGAATGGATACGATTTTCAGTTCTCTACCTCTTGAGCTCATCGTTTTTGCCTTTGGCGTCACTCTCGTTGCGGGTGTTGTCAAAGGGGCGGTAGGGTTCGCGATGCCGTTGATCATGATCTCGGGAATGGGAATCGCAATCGACCCCAAAGTGGTTGTCGCCGCGATTATCTTTCCGATTGTGATGTCGAACTTTCTACAAGTGGCCAAAGCGGGCTTTGGAGAGGCGAGACAAGCGCTCAAGGATTACGCCGTTTATGTGTCGATCGTCTGTGTGATGATCCTTGTTTCGGCTCAATTCCTGACGGTGATTCCCACCGAAACGATGTTCCTTGTGCTCGGGATTCCGGTCACGATCCTCTGTGCGATCCAGATTGCGGGGGTCCGATTTACCATTCCCGAAAACCGCCGAGGCGTGTCCGCGGTGATCGCAGGGTTCCTTTCGGGTGCGCTCGGCGGTCTTGCGGGGACTTGGGGTCCGACAACCGTGCTTTACCTTGTCGCGGTCGAGACGCCCAAGGCACGACAGATCGTGGTTCAGGGTGTTGTTTATGGTCTCGGCTCGGTGATGCTCTTGATGGGGCATCTGAAGTCGGGCGTGATGAATGCGGAAACTTGGCCGCTCTCGGCGCTTCTTCTGATCCCCGCTTTTCTTGGGATGCGGATCGGTTTCCTGATCCAGGATCGCATCGACCAGGACGCATTCCGCAAAGTGACGCTTTGGGTGCTTTTGGTTGCGGGCTTCAACCTCGTGCGTCGCGGGTTGATCTAGAAACGAAAAGGCAGAGCCGAAGCTCTGCCCCTATCTCTTTGTCCTGCAAGAGCCTTAGCCGATTGCAGCGGCTTTCACGTCCTCGTCGATGAAGGGGACGTATTTTTCAAAGTTGGCCGAGAACATTTCAACCAGCTTGTTGGCCTGTGCGTCATAGGCGGCCTTGTCTGCCCACGTGCTGCGCGGATCGAGAAGACCAGCGTCAACGCCTTCGACAGCTGTCGGAACTTCGAAGCCGAAGTTCGGGTCCTTGCGGAAGGTGGACTCGATCAGCGTGCCGTCGAGCGCAGCGGTCAAGAGCGCGCGGGTGGCCTTGATCGGCATGCGCGAGCCTGTGCCATAGGCGCCACCGGTCCAGCCGGTGTTCACCAGCCAGCAGGTCGCACCGTGCGATGCGATCTTTTCCTGAAGCAGCTTGCCATAAACCTCGGGACGGCGTGGCATGAAGGGTGCACCGAAGCAGGTCGAGAAGGTCGGCTCGGGTTCGGTCACGCCGCGCTCGGTGCCAGCAACCTTGGAGGTGAAGCCCGATAGGAAATGATACATCGCCTGAGCGGGCGTCAGACGCGCGATCGGTGGAAGAACGCCGAACGCATCGCAAGTCAGCATGATGATGTTCTTGGGGTGGCCGCCAAGAGCGGTGTCCGACGCGTTCGAAATGTAATCGAGCGGGTAGGCGCAACGCATGTTTGCAGTCAGGCTGTCGTCGTTGAAGTCGAGCTCTTTGGTCTCTTCGTCGAACACCATGTTCTCGATCACGGTCGCGAACTTTTTGGTGGTGGCGTAGATTTCGGGTTCGGCTTCGGCTGAGAGGTTGATGGTCTTGGCGTAGCAGCCGCCTTCAAAGTTGAAGGTGCCGCGATCCGACCAGCCATGCTCGTCATCACCGATCAGGACGCGCGAGGGGTCAGCCGAAAGCGTGGTCTTGCCCGTGCCCGACAGGCCGAAGAAGACGGCGGTGTCGACCGGGTTGCCGGGCGCATGGTTGGCCGAGCAGTGCATCGGCATGATGCCTTTTTCGGGGAGCAGGTAGTTAAGAAGGGTAAAGACCGACTTCTTGTTCTCGCCTGCGTATTCCGTGCCACCGATCAGGATGATCTTCTTCGCAAAGTTCAGGGTGATGACGGTTTCGGTGCGGCAACCGTGCTTTTCAGGGTCGGCCTTGAAAGTCGGGCAATTGATGATCGTCCATTCCGGCGTGAACGTGTCCAGCTCGGCACGCGCGGGGCGGCGCAGCAAGTGGCGGATGAACAGACCGTGCCATGCAAGCTCGGTTACAACGCGCACGTCGAGACGGTGTGCCGGATCAGCCCCGCCGAAAAGATCCTGAACATGGTAGGTTTTGCCCTTCATGTGCTCGAGCATGTCGGCGTAAAGAACATCGAACTTGCCCGCATCCATCGGAGGGTTGTTTTCCCACCAGATAGTGCTTTCAACTTCGGGTGTTTTGACGACGAATTTGTCTTTGGGCGAACGGCCGGTGTGCTTGCCCGTGGTCACCAAAAGCGATCCGCCTTGGCCCAGCGTGCCCTCTTCGGCCTTGATTGCGGCCTGCACAAGATCCGGTTCGATCAGGTTGTAATAGACATAACCCAGTCCATGGATGCCCTGATCTTCAAGCTTCATGGTAGGGTTGACCCGTCCGTGGTCCATTGTCTCTCTCCTAATGTGACCGGCCTTGAGTGGCCTGTAGACCTTCACATAGCAGCAACATTTTTCTCAAGAAAAGGACACATTTACACAGTTAGCGCGAACATTTTCGTGTTAGCGCAACCATTTAGCGCGACCATAGTCGGGTATGGCAAATTAGTCATCCTTTGAGGATTCATGTTCCAAAATGTTGCCGCAAACAGTCGGAGCGACACTTTAGGATTGATTCGTTTTCTCAAAAGGAGGAAAAACACTATTAAAATGGGCAATAACAAGAGCAGTCACAAAAGGGGTTAACCCGATGCAAAAAATCGCGTTGGTAGACGACGATCGGAATATTCTTACTTCGGTCGCCATGACACTCGAGGCCGAAGGTTTCGAGGTCGAGACATATAACGACGGACAGGCGGCGCTTGACGCCTTTAACAAGAAGCTTCCCGACATGGCGGTGCTGGATATCAAAATGCCACGCATGGACGGCATGGATCTTCTGCAACGACTTCGTCAAAAAACCACGATGCCGGTCATCTTCCTCACTTCAAAAGATGACGAGATCGACGAAGTGCTCGGTCTTCGCATGGGGGCGGACGATTATGTGAAAAAGCCGTTTTCCCAGCGCCTTCTGGTCGAGCGTATTCGCGCGCTTCTCCGCCGTCAGGATGCGATCAACGGCGCTCCTGTCGAAGAGACTGAAGAAAACAAAGTGATCGAGCGCGGCAATCTCAAGATGGACCCGCTTCGTCATGCTGTTACTTGGAAGGGTAAGGACGTATCTCTTACGGTTACCGAATTCCTCCTTCTGCAAGCCCTCGCGCAGCGCCCCGGCTTTGTCAAAAGCCGTGACCAGCTGATGGATGTGGCCTATGATGATCAAGTCTATGTGGATGACCGCACGATCGACAGCCACATCAAACGTCTGCGCAAGAAAATGCGCCAAGCGGATGATGAGTTTACGGCAATCGAGACGCTGTATGGCATCGGCTATCGCTATAACGAAGAATAAAGAATGACCGCATCGCCCAATATCGACGTTCGTGATCTCCGTTCGGTGCGAAAGGCCGCTCGGGAATCCGATGTGGTTTTGGGCGATGACTACCTCACGCCAGATTCCGTGATGGATCGCGAGTATCGCGAACAGTACGGGAAAAAGAGGCTTTTTACCGTCAAAAGCTCGCCTCTTGCCCGCAAGATTATCACCTTTAACCTTTTGTCGATCATCATCCTTGTGGCAGGCGTTCTCTTTCTGAACCCTTCGCGCGAGAATCTGGCACTTCAGCGGACCCAAGGGCTTGTCCGAGAGGCAGAGCTCATCGCTGATGTGTTCGAGGCGACCTTGCCCGCTGGGGCTCCGGTGAACCTTGCGACAAGCGACGGGATCGAAGCGGACCTCGTGCTCGGTGGTCTTGATATACGTGGCGGGGTCAAGGTTTTCATCTTTGACCCCACAGGCGTACTCATCGCTGAACGCGAAGCCGAGGCGAATACCACTTTCACGAACGGGAGCACAGTTCTGACCGATCTGTTGTATCGGGGGTGGAACGCGCTTTCGCAGATTTTTGGCCCCTCTACGTCGAAACGCGTCATCCTTTCCGACATTGATCGTGCCCGCACCACCGCGGTCGAGGCCGTAGGGTCGGGGAATGAGGCCCAGATCAGTCTGGGCGCTGATGGTGGAACCGTCTTTTCGGTGGCGACGCCGATCCTCCAGAATAATGCGGCCATTGGCGCGGTTGCCGTGCTGAGCGCGGATGGCGAACTTGATCAGCTTGTCCGTCAGGAACGCGAACAGGTGCTCCAGATGCTGATCATCGGGGTCGTCGTGTCGATTGCGATGTCATTAGTGCTGGCATCAACGATTGCAAATCCACTTGCCGATCTTGCCGCTGCAGCCGAGTTGGGGCGTGATCGCAACGCGCGCAAAATGAACCCCGGTCGCATTCGCATTCCCGATCTGACAGCACGTCCTGATGAGATCGGTCGTCTTTCGGCGGCGCTCCGCGGCATGGTCGCAGCGCTCTATGAGCGGATCGAGAACAACGAACAATTTGCGGCCGATGTCGCACACGAGATCAAGAACCCGCTCGCGTCTCTGCGTTCTGCGGTCGGCACGCTCCGCGTTGCGAAACGCGACGATCAGCGCGAGCGTCTGCTTGAGGTGATCGAACATGACGTCGTGCGGCTTGATCGTCTTGTGAGCGACATTTCCAACGCCTCCCGTCTCGACAGCGAATTGGTGAAGGAAGAAGAGGAAGAGTTCGACCTTATCAAAATGGTCGGTAATCTGAATGAATTCCTTGGTGGCCAAGCCCGCGAAAAGGGTATCGATTACCTGACCGATATGCCAAACGTTCCGATCAGGATTTCGGGGCTCGAGGGGCGATTGGCCCGAGTGTTCGTCAACCTGATCACTAATGCGATATCCTTCTGTGAAGAGGGGGATGCCATACGGGTTTGGGTTCGTCGTCGTGACAACCGTGTTCTTGTCGTGGTCGAGGATACAGGTCCGGGCATTCCCGACGCAGCCTTGACCAAGATTTTCAAGCGGTTCTACTCCGAGCGTCCGGCAGGCCAGTTCGGCAATAACTCTGGCCTTGGGCTCGCGATTTCCAAGCAAATCGTGGAAGCGCATGGAGGCGTGATCTGGGCCGAGAACATTCGCCCGACCGAGGCCGATATTTCCTCGGAGCCACTTGGTGCGCGGTTTGTTGTCGGGCTTCCCGTCTGAACATGTCGGGGCCGGATGTGGGTCACACAATTCACGCCTCGGCTATCGTTCTGGACGGCAAAGGTCTTCTTATTCTCGGCCCCTCGGGAAGCGGCAAATCTTCCTTGGCGCTAGAAATGATGGCGCGTGGGGCAACGCTTGTCGCCGATGACCGCTGTTTTATTCAGGTGCAAGACGACAAGCTCTTTGTCTCTCCTCCCGCCACGATTGCAGGCCAGATCGAGGCGCGCGGGATCGGCATTCTGAATGCCGACTTTGCGCCGTTTGCTTCCATAGACGTGATTGTAGATCTTGGTCGGACTTCACCGAAACGTTTGCCTGAGCAATTGACGATGACACTTGCGGGCGTCACACTCCCATTAGTTCACAAAGTCGATAATCCAAGTTTTCCGGCACTGCTCTTGCAGGTTCTGCGAGGCGGTCGGAGAGATTGAGAATGGTTCAGAGCGAAGAAAGCCCGCCCCCACAGGAGGGCAGAGATATCGATAGCCAGATTGTGCGCGTCATCTTGGTGACGGGTCCCTCAGGTGCGGGCCGCACAACCACTGTTCGCACGCTTGAGGACTTTGGATATGAGGTGATCGATAACCTGCCTTTGTCCCTCTTGGATCGCTTGCTCACCGGACCCAAGCTCGATCGTCCGATAGTTTTGGGGATCGATGTGCGGAACCGCGATTTTTCTGTGGATGCGTTCTTGCGGGTCATTGACGCACTTACACGCGATCCGAGTGTAGATCTTCAATTGCTCTATCTCGATTGTGCCGAAGACGAGCTCATTCGCCGATATTCGGAAACCCGTCGCAAGCACCCGCTTCTGCCGGATCAAGCGCCGATCATTGGGATCAGCCAAGAGCGTGCCTTGCTCGTGCCGATCCGCAACAAAGCCGATATTCTGATCGATACGACGGGGCTTTCACCCCACGATCTTCGTGTCGAAGTCGAAGCCGCATTCGGCATTGATAGCAGCAAGAACATGCTCTTGTCGGTGCAGTCGTTTTCCTATCGCAGGGGAATTCCGCGCGGTGTGGATTTTGTGTTCGACTGCCGATTTCTCCGCAATCCTCACTGGGAGCCGAGTCTGCGGGCCAACGATGGACGCGAAAAGGGGGTCGCGGATTATGTAAAGGCCGATCCCGACTTTGAACAATTTTTGCAAAATGTGCTCTCTTTGATGGAATTGACGGCACCTCTGTTCAAGAAAGGCGGGAAGTCCCATCTCTCGATCGCATTCGGTTGTACAGGCGGGCAACATAGATCGGTTGCGATGACCGAAATCGTAACGGATGCACTTGCAGAAAAAGGATTGCAGGTATCTAAACGTCACCGAGAATTGGAACGGCGCGAAGGTGACTCTGCGCCAAGCAAGGGAATTGCGCATTGATCGGGATTGTGATTGTCGCACATGGGGGGCTGGCGCAGGAATATCTTGCCGCAGTTGAACATGTCGTCGGCAAACAAGAGGGTATGCGCGCCATCGCCATCGGTCCCGAAGATGATCGCGAAGCCAAGCAAGACGAGATCTGTCGCGCTGCGAACGAAGTCGATACGGGCAACGGCGTTGTGCTCTGCACCGATCTATTCGGGGGTTCTCCTTCCAATCTTTCACTACGGGCCTGTAGTCTCACGGACCGACGTATCCTTTATGGGACCAATTTGCCCATGTTGATCAAACTGGCGAAATGTCGAGGCCGTACGGTGCCCGACGCCGTCAATGCCGCTTTGACTGCGGGACGCAAGTATATCGACAGCCACGCTGTTACCTCGGACATGGACTTTGATTGATGGCCTATCGCAAACTCAAGATCGTAAACGTTAAGGGGCTGCATGCACGGGCTTCGGCAAAATTGTCCGAGCTCTGCGAGAGGTTCGATGCCACCGCGACCGTCTCCAAGGATGGAGAATCGGCGGGAGGAGACAGCATCATGGGGCTATTGATGCTTGCAGCATCAATAGGCACCTATATCGAAGTCGAAACGACCGGTGCTCAGGCAGAGGAACTTGCCGTCGCAATCGAGGCACTTGTTGCCGACAAATTCGGCGAAGGTAACTGATCCGACACTTTAGCGGGTCGGAACAGGCTTTTCTCCGCGATAATCATAGAAACCGCGCTGTGTTTTGCGCCCGAGCCATCCTGCTTCGACATATTTTGTCAAAAGCGGGCAAGGACGGTATTTCGTGTCGGCCAGACCGTCATGGAGCACGTTCATAATCGCCAGACAGGTATCGAGCCCGATAAAGTCGGCAAGCTCCAGCGGGCCCATCGGATGGTTCGCGCCGAGTTTCATTGATGTGTCGATAGATTCGACCGAGCCGACGCCTTCGTAGAGCGTATAAATCGCTTCGTTGATCATCGGCATAAGGATGCGGTTCACGATGAACGCGGGGAAATCTTCGGCAGTGGCGGAAGTTTTTCCAAGCTTTTCGACGACAGTGTGACAGGCTTGGAAGGTCTCTTCGTCGGTGGCAATGCCGCGGATAAGCTCGACAAGCTGCATCACCGGAACGGGATTCATAAAGTGGAACCCGATGAACTTCTCAGGGCGATCTGTTCGGCTCCCCAATCGGGTAATTGAAATCGAAGAGGTGTTCGACGCCAGAATGGTGGTCGGCTTGAGGTGCGGGAGCAAATCCTCGAAGATGGCTTGCTTGATCGTTTCTCGCTCGGTCGCCGCCTCGATGACAAGATCGGTCTGCCCCAGATCGGCCAACGTAGTCGTCGTCTTGATGCGCGCCATGGCTTCGGTTTTTTGCTCTGCGGAAATCACGCCTTTTCCGACCTGACGCTCAAGATTTTTATCGATCAAGGAAAGTGCCTTGCTCATGGCCTCGGCGCTTACATCGGTGAGCAGGACATCAAATCCGGCAAGAGCAAACACATGGGCGATACCGTTCCCCATCTGACCTGCACCAACGATTCCAACATGCTGGATATCCATAATCTTGCCTCTCGCTATTCTAGGGCACCTTAGTCCTGAAGGTTTGGTTTCATCAAGACGCGCCGCCTACTGGAGTTGGTTCAAATTCTAAATTTAGCAACTTGGCAAGGAATTTGGGCGAATCTTCTTTTAGGTGAGTGAAAATACGAGTGGTGGAAAAATGAAGCACGAGTCCTTCGGCGCTTTGGGCGTGAACTATGCGCCTTGTCGATATGCGCATTCCAAATTGAACTTTCGTGGTCCAAAGCGGTCGCTTGATCAGGGTTATATCGCCTGCATCGGTGATGGGGCGACTTATGGAAAGTTTGTCCGCACGCCTTTTCCGGCAATGCTGGAACAAGAGCTCGGTAGAAAATGTGTCAATCTCGGCATCCCACATGCGGGCATCGACGCTTTTGTCAAAGACACCTCTGTCATGTCGATCTGTGAGGGAGCCGATGCGGTGGTTCTACAGGTGTCGGAGGTCCAGAACATGTCGAACCGTTTCTATCGTGTCCACCCTCGACGCAACGACCGCTTTATCGCGGCGTCTTCTGTTCTCAAGGTGCTCTTTCCGAACATAGATTTCACCGAGTTCGACTTTACCCGTCATTTGCTCGCGCGCTTACGGAGCGCGGAACCCGAAAAATTCGGCATTGTCGAGGCGGAGCTGTCTCAGGCATGGACCGCGCGCATGCGCACTCTCTTGTCCCATTTCGGGGATCGGGCCGTCATCGTGTCCGTCCCGCCGATGCAGCGCGCCTCGGGCAGCATAGAGGTGACTTCAACACTTTTGTCAGGGTTCAAAGACATCGCTCGGGACATCGTCGAGGTTACGCCTTTGACCGCGAATACCACCGAAGGGATGGAATACTCTGCAGTGGACCTGGACCAAGCGCTCTGCTTTCCCAATCCGCGCATTCACGCCGAAATTTGCGAAGCTGTCGCGTCGAAGCTGTTACCAAGGCTTCAAACGAAAAAGGCCCGCACAGTTTTTGCGCGGGCCTCTGGAGGTGTTTGATAGGATCAGAGCTTGCTTGTAAGCTCCGGCACAGCGTCGAAGAGGTCGGCGACGAGGCCGAAGTCTGCGACTTGGAAGATCGGGGCTTCTTCGTCCTTGTTGATGGCGACGATGATCTTCGAGTCCTTCATACCGGCAAGGTGCTGGATCGCGCCCGAGATACCGACAGCCACATAAAGTTGCGGAGCAACGACTTTGCCGGTCTGACCGACCTGCCAGTCGTTCGGGGCATAGCCCGAGTCGACTGCCGCACGGGACGCACCGACCGCCGCACCGAGCTTGTCGGCAAGACCTTCGATGAGCGCAAAGCTCTCTTCCGAACCGACGCCGCGGCCGCCCGAGACGACGATCCCCGCCGAAGTGAGTTCAGGACGATCGCTGGCCGCGACCTTGTCCTCGATCCATTCGGATTTGCCCGTCTCGGCAGCTGTGCCGAGCGCCTCGACCGGCGCCGAGTTCCCGCCAGCCGCCGCCTCGAACGAGGTGGTGCGGATGGTGAAGACCTTGATGCTGTCCGAGGATTTGACAGTCTGGATCGCGTTGCCCGCATAGATAGGACGCTCGAAGGTGTCGGCGTCGATCACGGCGGTCACATCCGACAGGATCATCACGTCAAGGAGGGCCGCAACGCGCGGCAGCACGTTTTTGGCATCCGAGGTGGCGGCCGCAGCGATATGCGAATAGCCGCCCGAAAGCGAAACGATCAGAGCTGCGACCGGCTCGGCCAGCGTGTGGCAAAAGCCGTGGTCGCCCGCAAAGAGCACCTTGGACACGCCTGCGAGGGTCGCGGCTTCTGCGGCGGCGGCATCGCCGCCCTGACCTGCGACGAGCACATGCACGTCGCCAAGTGAGGCAACCGCGCTGACCGACTTGGAAACTGCGTCAAGGGCCAGCTGGCCGTTCACGACTTCGGCAAGGAGAAGAACAGCCATCAGATCGCTCCTACTTCTTTGAGTTTCGAAACAAGCTCGTCCACCGAACCGACTTTGATGCCAGCCTGACGCACGGCGGGTTCAGAGGTTTTGACGATCGCAAGGCGCGGGCTCACGTCAACGCCGTAATCGGCTGCGGTCTTTTCATCGAGCGGCTTTTTCTTGGCCTTCATGATGTTCGGCAGCGAGGCATAGCGCGGCTCGTTGAGGCGCAGGTCCACCGAGATGACGGCGGGAAGCGCGCTCTTGATGGTCTGAAGGCCGCCGTCAACCTCGCGGGTGACAACCGCTGCGCCGCCGTCGATCTCTACCTTGGAGGCAAAGGTCGCCTGGCTCCAGCCGAGAAGCGCGGCGAGCATCTGGCCCGTCGCATTCATGTCGTTGTCGATGGCCTGCTTGCCGCAGAGCACGAGGCCCGGCTGCTCTTCTTCGACCACTTTGGCAAGGATTTTCGCCACGGCGAGAGGCTCGATATCGGTGTGCACGTCGTCGGCAGCGGTCACGAGGATTGCACGGTCCGCCCCCATCGCAAGCGCGGTGCGCAGCGTTTCCTGAGCCTGTTTGACGCCGATCGAAACAACGACGATCTCTTCGGCCTTGCCTGCTTCCTTGAGGCGGATGGCTTCTTCGACCGCGATCTCGTCAAAGGGGTTCATCGACATTTTAACGTTCGCAAGATCAACACCCGTTCCGTCCGCTTTCACACGAACCTTTACGTTGTAGTCAATCACACGCTTGACCGGCACCAAGACCTTCATTGGCGTAGTTCTCCCTCATAAGTGGCGCAGACGCACCCGTTCGCGAGGTTGTTAGCAAGCGCAGCAATAGGAAAACAGTGTAAAATCGACGCGGTTTGCACCGGAGACGCCACGTTTGCCTAAGACTTTCGGGTCATCCCGGGCGCGCAACCCATAAAATAAGGGCCGCAGCGGTGCGGCTGCGGCTCTTGGGCATGGCGTAGGGTTAACGTTATCGGTTTGCGCCGGGAACCCAGAGAATATCGGCTTTACCGCTATCATTCGCGACTCGGGACGCAACAAAGAACCAGTCGGAAAGGCGGTTGAGATACTTTACCGCAGCGGGATTCACTGATTCCACGGAGGCAAGTCCGACGCAAAGACGTTCGGCGCGCCGAGAAACGGTGCGGCAGAGGTGGAGCTGCGCCGCGAGAGCCGATCCCCCCGGCAAGATGAAGCTACGAAGTGGTTCGAGGTTTGCGTTCATCTCGTCAATTTCGGTTTCAAGACGTGTGACCTGCGTGTCGAGCATGCGCAAAACGGGGTAGGGGGCCTCGTTGTCCTTTTCCATGTCGGGGCGACACAGATCAGCGCCGAGATCGAAAAGGTCGTTTTGGATTGCAGCAAGCCTCTCGGCCATGACGCCGCTCGCATGCAAGCGGGCCAAGCCGACCGTGGCATTGGTTTCATCGACCGTGCCATAGGCTTCGACGCGCGCGGAATATTTTGCAACGCGGTCCCCGTTTCCGAGAGCGGTTTCACCTTTGTCACCGGTGCGGGTGTAGATTTTATTCAAGACGACCATATCAGCGACGAACCCATACAAAGAGGAGGATCAGAGCAACTGCAAATGCCTGTGCGATGATCCGATAACGCATGATCTTGTTGGCGTTGCGTGCATTGTATTCGCCGCCACGACCAAAAGACCCGACCCCCCATAACAGGATTCCGGCCACGGCCAGACATGCAAATGCGACAACATAGAACAGGGGATCGTCTCTCATCACGGACCTCGTGGTTTGCGGTTATTCCCGATGTAGCAGCCCTGACCCGAAAAGAAAGGGTCTAGCCCTTGGCAATGAGCCAATCGAGCGCGCGCGTCGGGAGTAAACGCTTGAGGTTGCCCATCAGATAGGTCGCGGTTGTGACATAGTAGCGCGGCTTTGGATTTGGAGCCTCCAAAGCATGGATGAGCTTGGCGGAGACTGCGCTGGCGGGGAGTTCGAAACGGTCTTTGCCGCGGTCGACATAGAGCCGATCCATAAGCCGTTCATAATCCGATCTACGCGCCGAATTTTTCCAGTCGATCCATCTTTCAAAATGCGGGATCGCATTCTCGCGGATTTTCGACGTGATCGGTCCGGGTTCGATCAGACAGACTTTGATACCCGATCCGCGCAGTTCGAGGCGAAGGACATCGGAGAGACCTTCGATCGCGAATTTTGTCGAAACATACGCGCCGCGCCACCCGAAAGGAACAAGACCCAAGACCGAAGAGCAATTCACGATGCGCCCGTGTCCTTGGCCGCGCATAACGGGGATGACCCGACGGGTGAGTTCGTGCCAGCCGAAGACATTCGTTTCAAAGATCGCGCGCAGGGCGTCGGTGGGTAAATCTTCTACTGCACCTGGGCAGGCAAATGCGCCGTTGTTGTAAAGTGCATCAAGCCGACCGTTCGTCAGTGCAAGGATGTCGTTCAGTGCTTTGGAGATCGATTCCGTATCGGTGAGGTCGAGAACAAAGCTTTCGAGCCCTTCGGCCCGCAACCGATC
Source organism: Marivivens sp. (assembly GCA_023255435.1). GTDB lineage: Bacteria > Pseudomonadota > Alphaproteobacteria > Rhodobacterales > Rhodobacteraceae > Marivivens. The sequence goes on along the minus strand of JALRIK010000046.1, from coordinate 4,239 downwards.
AACGTCCTCTTGTTTGCGGCAAGTGGCAAAGACGCGCCAGCCTCGATTGCGGAGAGCGTGAGCGGCATCATAGCCTATCCCGCTTGAAGAACCTGTGATGAGAACGCTGCGTTGTGTCATACGGCGATGTTGCCCAGCATGCGCCGAGTTGCAAGCTTAACCATTTGCCTCGCGCAGCAAACTTTCCGCCATCCAGCCCATCCGGCCTGTTTCCACCACGCGGATGCGCGCCCAACCGTTTGTCGTTTCCAGCACTTCTGCCTCTGTACCTTGGGCCAAAGTCGTGACGACACCGTATCGCGTGCTCGGACCCTGACGCATATTGACCCGAGAGCCCGCGACGATACGGATACCTGCGCTCGGCGAAACGAGGCTCCCGTCAAGTGTCGCTGTGTTGTCTTGGGATGCAAGGAGCGCGAGAGCCTCAGCCGCGCTTTTCGGTGCAGTGGCGGGTGCATCGGTCAACGAAGCTGCGATCACGCTGGCATGGAGCGAGTCGGTTGCAGAGATGATGACGGGAGCGACCGTCAGGCTGTCTGTAACCGTGCGGGTCGCAACAGGCGCAACATCGGACGAACGTTTCGCGATGCTCGGTCCGAAGGCGACCCTCGTCGGGTTGGTTACACGCGTTTCGGGTTCGAACGCTGCGCCGCCAGACAGTTGATAAAACGCCAACGCGAGGAATCCAAAAGTGACCCAAATATACGACTTCATGACACACCCCCATGTGCATTCAATTCAAGGTTAATGCGATTCGCTCATAAATTGCATTCGAATTTGAGCTCCATGGACCTTTGGGCTCGCGTTGTCATGCGCTTTTTGCTTTTGGGTGTTTTGGGGAACGGGCCTTGTTGAAAACGGTTCTCCTCAAATCCCACTGGATCGTCGGGCAGGTTGTCGCTAAACCCGAAATATGAGTGATATTTCTGATACTGAATCCGGCGAGAGCAGCCAAAATCTGACTGAAACGCTTCGGCGTGCGATTGGCGAGCGCTATCTGACCTATGCGCTTTCGACGATTATGCACCGCGCGCTTCCCGATGCCCGCGATGGTCTCAAGCCCGTGCATCGCCGCATTCTTTATGCGATGCGCGAACTGCGTCTCGCCTCGACGGGGGGCTTTCGCAAGTCCGCCAAGATCAGCGGTGACGTCATGGGCAACTATCACCCGCATGGTGATGCCGCGATCTATGATGCGATGGCCCGTCTCGCGCAGGACTTCAACGTGCGTTACCCTCTCGTCGATGGCCAAGGGAACTTTGGCAACATCGACGGAGACAACCCCGCAGCAAGCCGTTACACCGAAGCGCGCATGACCGCCGCGGCCGAGGCCTTGCTCGAAGGTCTCAACGAGAACGCGGTCGATTTTCGCCCGAATTATGACGGCACGCTTGAAGAGCCTGTTGTTCTTCCTGCGGCTTTCCCGAACCTTTTGGCCAATGGCGCGAGCGGGATCGCGGTCGGCATGGCGACCAATATCCCGCCGCACAATATCCACGAGTTGATCGACGCCTGTCTGCATCTGATCAAAGCGCCCGATGCGCGCGACGAGACGCTTTTGCAATATGTCCCCGGGCCGGATTTTCCGACGGGCGGCGTGATCGTCGAGCCCAAGGAAAACATTGCCGAAGCCTATCGCACAGGACGTGGCTCTTTCCGTCTTCGTGCCAAATGGGAGGTCGAGGATCTTGGTCGTGGACAGTGGCAGGTCGTGGTCACCGAAATTCCGTATCAGGTCCAAAAGTCCAAGCTGATCGAAAAGCTGGCCGAGGTCATCCAGACCAAAAAGGTCCCGCTTCTTGCCGATGTGCGTGACGAAAGCGCCGAAGACGTCCGTATCATCCTCGAGCCGCGCGCTCGCACGGTCGAACCCGATATGCTCATGGGTATGCTTTTCCGCAACTCCGACCTCGAAGTGCGATTCAGCCTCAATATGAACGTGCTGATCGACGGCGTGACGCCCAAGGTCTGCTCGATGAAAGAGGTTTTGCGGGCTTTCCTCGACCATCGCCGCGATGTTCTTATTCGCCGGTCCGAGCACCGCATGGAAAAGATCGATCACCGTCTTGAGGTTCTCGAAGGTCTTATCATCGCCTTCCTCAATCTAGACCGCGTGATCGATATCATCCGCTATGACGACGATCCCAAGCGCGCCTTGATGATCGAGAATTGGGGTAAAGACCACGCCCGCGCCACATCGGAAAAAGATTACGTTTCTCCGCTAAACGGCGCTGCCGAAGACGCAGAACTCACCCTGTCCGAAGTTCAGGCCGAAGCCATCCTCAACATGCGCCTGCGGTCGTTGCGGCGTCTCGAAGAGATGGAGCTTGTCCGCGAGCGAGATGCCCTCATGGAGGAACGCGCTGGGCTTCAGGATCTCTTGACCGACGAAGGTCTCCAGTGGGCGCGCATTTCCGAACAACTCCGTGAAACACGCAAACAGTTCGGTCGCGATTCTGCGGGCGGTGCGCGTCGCAGTGCTTTTGCCGACGCAGCCGAAGTGGAAGAGGTTCCGCTTGAAGCGATGATCGAGCGTGAACCCATCACTGTGATCTGTTCGACCATGGGCTGGATCCGCGCGATGAAGGGTCATCAAGCACTTGATGCCGATGTCAAATTCAAGGACGGCGACGGGCCACGCTTTATGTTCCACGCCGAAACCACCGATCGCCTTATTGTGGTCGGTGCAAACGGGCGTTTCTATACGCTAAGCGCGGCAAGCCTTCCCGGTGGGCGCGGTATGGGCGAACCTCTCCGCCTTATGATCGACCTGTCGAACGAGGCCGAGATCGTCGACATCTTTGCCCATCGGGCAGGACGCAAGTTGCTTGTCGCCTCCTCTGCGGGGGATGGTTTCCTTGTCGCCGAAGAAGAAGTCCTTGCCCAGACGCGGACAGGCAAACAGGTCCTGAATGTAAAAGACGGCGTTGTGACTCAGGTCGTAAAACCCGTGGTGGGTGATCATGTAGCTGTCGTCGGCGAGAACCGCAAAGTGCTCGTTTTCGATATCGCCGAGCTTCCTGAAATGAACCGGGGCAAGGGTGTCCGTCTCCAGAAATACAAGGACGGCGGTCTTTCCGACGCCACGACGTTCAACTTGGCGGATGGCCTGAGCTGGCTCGATCCGGCGGGGCGCACCCGAACCGAAACCCAACTTGAAGAGTGGTTGGGCAAACGGGCGGGGACTGGACGAATGGCCCCACGCGGATTTCCGCGCGACAACAAGTTCACATCCTGATTGATGGGCGGCGGCGGTTGCGTGCCGCCCTTCGGTCTTTTAACGATGGTATTCATCTTATTTGAGGACGTTTCATGTTCAAGACAGCTGTTGCTATCCTTTCCCTTGCTGCGCTGACGGCCTGCGGTGGGTTCCGGGACGACCTCGCAAAGGCCCCCAAGCCGCTTGGAAACTTTCTTTTGGGTCACAACATTGTTGTTTCGAAAGAACCTCAAAAAGGACCTTTCTCGCGAGAAGCATCCAACGAGGAATGGAAAGAGGCGATCAAACAGGCGGTGGATGACCGTCTGGGCAGCCAGCGGTTCGATGGAAACGCCTATTTCCACATCGGCACAACGGTTCAGGCCTATGTTCTGGCGCAGCCGGGCATTCCCGTCGTTTATGCACCTCAATCCGTTTTGATGTTCACAGTCGTTTTCTTCGAAGACGCCACCCAGAAACAACTCAATCCTGAGCCGATCCAGCTTACTGTTTTCGAGCCTTGCTGCTCTATTCCCTTGGTCGGGTCGGGGCTGACCAAGAGCCGAGAGCAGCAGCTAGAAGGTCTTGCTTTCAACGCGGCCAAGGCGATCGAGCGGGTGATGCGCGAAAACGCCGAGTGGTTCGGCGGCGAAAATGAAGTGCTTCCCGAAGACGATACGATCATCGTCGGCAACCCGCTGGATCGACAGGCTACAGCAAATACCGAAGAAACAGCCAACTGACGCTTGATTTCCGAGGGAAATGCCAATACATCGCCCGCGATGTTTTGAAACGGGCCAAAAGTGGCCCCCGAATGCATGAGGCGCCTGCGAAATGGCTAAGGAAAAGTTTGAACGTTCCAAACCGCACGTCAACATCGGCACGATTGGCCACGTTGACCACGGCAAGACCACTCTGACTGCTGCAATCACCAAGTACTTTGGTGACTTCCGCGCATACGACCAGATCGACGGCGCACCGGAAGAGAAAGCTCGCGGCATCACGATTTCGACCGCTCACGTTGAGTACGGGACCGAAGG
>JALRIK010000045.1 GCA_023255435.1 Marivivens sp. | reverse complement strand
TGGGGCGGATATACTGCATCGTGTCATAGATCGACAGACCAGCGGTCACAACGCCGCCGGGGCTGTTGATATACATGCTGATCTCTTTCTTCGGGTTCTCGGCTTCGAGATGAAGAAGCTGGGCCACGATGAGCTGGCTCATGCCGTCATGGATCGGACCGTTCACAAAGACGATGCGTTCCTTGAGGAGGCGCGAGAAAATGTCATACGCACGTTCGCCGCGTGCGGTCTGCTCGACCACCATCGGAACGAGGTTGTTATAGGTTTCGATCGGATCTCTCATCTGGTCTGCCTCGATTGGGGACGCGAGCGTCTGTCATTCAAATGTTCCTAAGGGATTCTTAGTGGTGAGCTTAGGGGGGTTCAAGGGCAGTTGGACGTATCTGCGCCGAATTGGTGATTTAGCGGACATCTGGGCGTTGGTCTCTTGAACGGCAAATTGCCCGCAAAGTGCAGGCAAAAACGTTAATATGTCGCAAAGATCACCCCAATCGACCGATTTCACCGCTCTTATGGCTCTCGCAGTGCCTCGCGCGAGCGATAGAGCGGTTTGGTCAAATATTGCAGTACGGTCTTCTGGCCTGTGTGCAATTCGACCGAGGCCTGCATACCGGGACGGATTTCGATCGAACGCTGGCGGTCGGTTAGGTTCTCCATATCGACGCGCACCGTGACGCGGTAATGAGGATCGCCATCGGCCTTGCGCTCGTCCTTGAACGTATCGGCGGAAATGAAATCGACGGTGCCGATCAAGGAGCCGTAAATCGTATAGTCATAGGCCGTGAGCTTGATCGTCGCCGCCTGCCCGCGCACGACATTGGCGATGTTTTCGGGTTTGACGCGCGCCTCAACGAACAACTCGTCATCAAGCGGGATGATCTGGAAAATCTCCTCACCAGGGCGCACGACGCCCCCGATGGTGGTGACGGAAAGGTTATTGACCACGCCGCGCATGGGCGAGGTAATCACCGTGCGGTTCAGCTGGTCCTGTGCGAGCCTGTATTCTTGTTTGAGCGAGGCAAGCTCGGCCAAGGTCTCGGAATACTCGCTTGCACGCTCGAGTTCTGCACCCGTCACGATCTCGTTATAGCGGTTGGTGGCGTCCGAATGCGCTTTGCGCGCTTCGGTGAGTTCGAACATCGAAACGATCTCGCGCTTGTAGAGGTCTTCCATCGAGTCAAGCTCGCGCTCGGTTTCGCGCATCACGGTCATCGCGCCATTGAGCTTGCTGTTATAGTCGGCCTGACGCGCCATGAGGAGCGAACGCTCGGAGGCTACGATCTCGGGGCTGTGCTGTTCGATGTCGGCACGAATTTCAAAGACCACTTCCCCCGCCATCTCGGCTTCGAGCCGCACGCGGCGCACTTCAGCGGCGATGATACGGTCGCCAAGGTCTTCGGCCGATGTCGCGAATTGTGTGCCGCGAAGACGGGCAAGGATCTGGCCCTTCTCGACCACATCCCCCTCGCTCACGAGCATTTCGGACAGAATGCCGCCTTCAAGGTTTTGGATGATCTGGGGTCGGGCCGAGGAAATCACTTCACCGTTGGCGCGCACCATTTCGTCGATCCAAGCGAATTTGGCCCAGATGATAAAGATAATCACGGCAGCACCGATCAGCTTGATGATCAGGCTCGATCCTTTAACTTCATCCTCGAGTTCGTAATCCACCGTCGCCATCAACCATTCGCCTTTCGGTTCTTGAGATGCGCAAGGACTTCGTCGCGCGGGCCGTCAACAGCCATACGCCCGTTTTGCAAAATGATCGTCCGCGAAGTCAGCTGAAGGATCGGGACGCGGTGCGTTGCGATGATCGACGTGCGCCCTTGGAGCCAATGGCTCAGACGAGAAACGAGGGTCGCCTCAAGCGTCTGGTCAAGCGCGGCGGTCGGCTCGTCCAAAAGGCAAACAGACGGGTTCTGGAGCCAGAGCCTTGCCCAGCCGATAGACTGCCGCTGACCAATCGAAAGCCCTGCCCCCGCATCCGAAATCGGAAGATCAAGCCCCTTGGGGTGGCTGCGCACAAATGGGCCGAGACCAGCGAAATCGAGCGCTTCATAAAGGCGGTTGTCGTCACGCTCCAGCAGCGTGAGATTGAGATTGTCCCGCAGTGTTCCTGCAAAAAGTCGGACTTCTTGGCTCAGGTATCCGATCCCGCGGCGCAGATCGCGAGGCATGACTTGGGTCATATCGACACCGTCGATCATGACGCGGCCAGAGGTCGGTTGGTAAATTCCCGAAAGGATCTTGAGCAGCGTGGACTTGCCCGACCCGTTCGCCCCGAGGATCGCGATACTTTGCCCCGGCTCGATGGCAAGACGGTTGATGTCGACCACGCGGTCGCCTTCGGGGTCGTATTTATAGACCAGATCACGAAGCTCGAAATGGCCTTCGATGGTTTCGCGGCGCAGATAGGTGCGCTCGTCCACCATGTCCTGAGGCGCATCAGCAATCTTATCAAGTGCGTCGAGCGCGGCTTTCACGTTCGACCAACGCGCCATAGTCGCGGCAAGCTGCGTGAGCGGTCCAAGCGTGCGCGAGGTCAGGATACCGACCGCGATAATAGACCCCACGGTAAAATCGCCTGCAAACACCATGAACGTCCCGACGACAACCGCCGAAACATAGGTCGCCTGCTGAACGCCTTGGCTCCAGAAGGTGAGAACCGAGGCCAGCTTGCGCTGCTCGGAAGTCGCCAGCGACGAGAGCGACGAAATTTCGCCCCAAAGACGGCGGAACCGCTCTTCGCCGCGATGGGCCTTGATCGTGTCGGCCTCGTAAATCACTTCGTGAAGAAGCCGCGAGGATTTGGCATTCGCGCCTTGGGTCTGCTGGGTGAGTTTGATCATCTTGCGCTGCATCACGAAGGATGGCGCAACCATGAGGAACCCGCCCACGAAGAGCACCCAGACGATGTTCTGGCCGATAGAGGCCACGAGCGCTAGGAAAAGCACGATAAACGGCAAATCTGTCAGCGTGCCGATGGTCGAGGCGGTAAAGAATTCACGGATCGAGCCGAATTCGCGCACGGCGGCAAAAACGGTCGAGGGCGACTGACCCTGAAGGCCGGACCGCATCCCGAGGATCTTGTCGATCAAGAGCTTTTGCACCCGAAGTTCGATCTGGCGCCCTGCTCCATCCATGAGGCGGGCCCGCGCAATGCGAAGGAAAGCTTCGAGGAGCATCGCAAGGCCCGCGCCGATGGCGAGCACCCAGAGCGTGGCAACGGATTGGTGCGGGATCACGCGGTCATAAACTTGAAGCGAGAAGAGCGCGACACCGACAGCAAGAAGATTGGCAACGAACGAACCCAAGGCCACTTCAAGAATGTGACGGCGAAACTTGAGAACCTCGCCCCAGAACCAATGCGGCGCTTTGCCTTTTGCGGCGTGGCGGCGGGTCAGCTCACTCACTTCGACATCCGCACGAACGATCTGGCCTGTGAAATAGGGTTTGAATTCCTTGAGAGGCACTTCGGCGCGGTTGTCGGTCTGGGTGGTATCGTAGAGGAACACCGCATCACGCGTTTGCTCGAGCACCAGAACGATCTGGCCCGATGTCATTTCGGCCAAGGCGGGCCAGAGCCGCTTGGTCGGACCCGAGACCGTTTGCACCGAGGACACAAGACCCGAGCCTGCCAGCGCCTTGGCCAAGGCTCCGGGGGTCACATTGCCGTTGGTCAGCATGCTCAGCTTTTCGACGAGATCGGAGCGCAGAACCTCGACACCCAAGAGCCCTGCATAGGTCGAGGCGATATCGGCACGACGTTCGATCAGCGTCGGCTCGCGCGGCGCTTTTGGCGGGGTCGCTGGCTGAGCCGCAGGTTTCGCCCCGCGCGCTGCATTGATGTCAAAAGAGACGACAGGTGCGCTCATATACGGCCTCCATCGACCAAAGTGCCCAAAAGCGCTGCCCGCTCGATCTGGAGCCGTGCCAATTCGTAGACGAGATTGACCGCCTCGCGCTCGGCGCGAACCTTGGTTTCAAAGACGCTGACAACTTCGGGCACTCCGCGCTGGCCTGCTTCGAGTTGCTGGGCAAAGAGGTCATAGTTACGAGCAGCTTGCGCCGCGATCTCTTTGGCTTCACCTGCTTGGCGCAGGATCGAGGCAATCTGGCCATCAAGCGATGCAATCCGGCGATTGGCGGCTTCGCGGTCCTGGACGACTTTGGCTGCTGCGGCCTCGGCCTTGGCATCCAGTGCGGCCAAAGACGCGCCCGTTCCGAAACCGATCCCTTGCGAGCTGCTCCCGACGCCGACATCGTTTCCGCGATTGGTCACCGAAGCGGTGAGGTTCACCCCCGGAAGGATACCGCCGCGCTGCGCCTTTGCATTTGCGACGGAACGCGCGGCCTCGGCCTCGGCGCGCAGCACAGAGAGCGGAACCGCGTTCGCGGACGATGCGGTCACAGCCGAAAGCCCCGTGATCCCCGATGTGGGAACCGCAGCCATGGCATCAAGCTCGGCACGCGCGGTGCGCGCAGCCTCGCGATCGGCGGCAAGATCGCTGTCCATCTGATTGCGCTTTTGCTGAACGAGCAAGAGATCGGCGCGGTTGCTCACCCCGCCGCGCACGCGTTCGTTCATCACATACTCGAAGTGCTCCATTTTCGAGATGGAGGCGGCATTGATTTCGGCGCGAGCGCGGGCAGCCTCGGCCTTGAGATAAAGCTCGAGCGCTTGGCGCACCCGCTCGTTGCTGTCCTCGGCCAATGCGACGGCGGCGACCTGAACATCGGCGCGCGCAAGCTCGCGCTCGGCCGCTTTACGGCCATTGTCAAAGAGAGACTGTTCGACCACGAGCCCTGCAACAGCGCCGCCGAGGGACGAAAGGGAGATGTTCGGCCCGATCCGCGGAAGCCAGTTTTTCTGTTCAGCCTCCGAGCGCAGACGCGCCGCCCGCAATTCCGCTTCGGCAGTGCGCGAGTTGGCATCAAGAACCGAGGCTGCAACATCGGCAAGCGGCCCCGAAGATAGAACGGATTTGCGGTTCAAGAGATCATTGAACACAGGCGCATCGACATCTAGCGCCTGCGCCGCGACAAGAGCATTTTCATCTTGAAGCGAAGTCTGAGGAGCAACACCCAAGGAGCTGAAACCAAATGCATTTTGCCCGTCGATGCGGGACGGACTTCCGCCCAGTGAGACGCAAGCAGACAACAGAACACAACTCGCGAGGGCGACGCTTGTGTTAAGGTGTTTGCTCTGACGTCTCACCAATTGCTCCGAAACGATGGCACTCATAAGGAGGGCGCCGCGAACCGGCACCCTCGGGGCTTTAGAACGTGACGCGGATATCTTCGTCGATGATGAGAACGCCATCGTCGCCGACGGTGTAGATGTCATAGTTCTCGTTATCGATCTGCGTCGTGCCTGTCTTGGTCGCATCGATCAGTGTCACCTGATCATCGACATCGCCATGGACAACGATTTTGCCGATGTTGCCCGCAAGACGGTCAATGTCGGCCTCATCCAATGTCAGCTCGCTGCCAGTGGCATACTGAAGGTCGATTGCGCTGATCTCGAACTGGTCGAGACCGCTGTCGTCAATGTCGACAAGGTCGCTATCCGCTTGGTCAAAGACCATGAGCGTTGCGTTCATGTTGCCCGCGTCATCCTGCGTGGTGACGACGAGTTGGCGACCATCGGGGATCATTTCGTCAAGCTGGAGCTGAACGGTATCGAAGCGCGCATCGACAGCCGTGACCCCAAGCTGGTCCACACCGCCCTGCCCGTCGAGTTCGTAGACGCGGATCGCGGTGTCGTTGTCAGGAATACCGATATCGCCAAGTTCGCCCTGATAGAAGTTCGCGCTGACGATATAGGGGGCGTCGGGCGCGACGGTATCGACATCAAAGAACTGCTGCGAAGTGCGCTCGTTGTTATAGGCATCAACCGCCCGAATATCGAGCTGTGCCGTGTAATCCCCTGAGGCAAAGGTGCCGTTCGGGAACCGCAGCGACCAGTTGCCGTTCGGGCTTACGGTCGCTTCATATTCGGTGCCGAGATATTTGACGAAAACGCGCGATCCCGGTTCGACGGTGCCCGTGACGGTGACGCCGTTCGCAAGCTCGTTTGCGTTGACGGTATCGTCGGAGGTCACGCTTTCAGCGCCTGTGAGACGGTTCACATAGGTATCGACATAGACCGAGGAATTGAGAGTTTCGACGTTTCCGTTGGGATCGGTCGCAACCGCAATGATGGCATGCGTGCCCTCGCCTGTCGGAAGTTCGCTCTGGGTCCAAGACGCCGTCCAATTGCCGTTGCCGTCTGCCATGACAGTGCGAGAGTGACCGTTGAAGCTGATAACGACCTTGGAGTTCGGCTCGACGCTCCCTGTGAGCGTCATGCCGCCCGAAAGCTCGCCCCCCGAAATCACACCGTCGCCTGAAACAGGTGCGGCCTGGAAGGCATAGTTATCAACAGCGGTATCCACCACAAAGGTGCCGCTGGCGGACGCAGTGTTCCCTGCTGCATCGCGGGCAACGGCGGAAACCGTGCCGTTATAGCTCCCCGTCGGGATTTCGGCCGACGTGAAGTGCGAGGACCAGACACCCGACCCATTCGCAGTAACAGTATGGGTCACACCGCCAAAAGAGACATCAACGGTTGCAAAGGGCTGGGCCGTGCCGCCGACATTGAAACCGTGCTGCCATTCGTCATGGTTGAGAATGCCGTTGCCGCCGATCCCGCCTGTATTCACAGTGACAAAGGTGGTCGTATCGATATGAACAACCGTCGATGCCTCTGCGGTGTTGCCATAGGCATCGGTGGAATGGACCGAAACGGCAAGATCGTATTCACCGCTCTGAACTGCGGTCGAGGGAAGATGGAGCGTCCAGGTCGAACCGTTCACCTCGGCCTCATAAGCGACACCGCCCACAGTCACCATAACGGTGGAACCTGCTTCAGCCGCACCGCTGAGGGTAAGGCCGCCCCCTGCTTCGGTCGCGTTCACAATACCATCCGCGCCACCCGTTTGACCAGTGATGGACACGCTGGTCTGCGTATCGACAACAAGGGTGTCGGTAGCGGTGATCGTCTCGCCGTTAAGGGTCGAGGTGACTTTGACTTCAGTTTCATAAGTGCCCGACTGGACATCATTGGGATCAAAGACCACCGTCCATTTGCCGTCGCCCCCGACGGTGGTGGTTTCCGTCTTGCCGCCCACGGTGACTTCGATAGTGGCGCCCGAGGTGCCCGTGCCCGAAATCGTGACACCGTCCTGATAATCAGTGCCGTTCACCACGTGGTTTTGGGACTCGGTGCCTTGGGTGATTTTGACGGTCTGGTTGGAACCGGTCGCCTCACCGCCTCCCCCACCCGTGGTGGTGGTCGTGGTCGAACCGCCGCCCGTGACTTTATCGACAACAACTGCGCCGCCAACAACCGCCGCACCAGTGGCAAGCGCGCCCGCTCCTACACCCGCGCCAAGCCCCGCGATACCGCCCAGAATGGGGGCCGCGAACATGCCTGCTTCGACATCATCACCCGTTGTGACCACTTCCTGATAGCCGGCAAGCTGGACCTCAGGCTCTCCCACGAAGAAGAGAGCGTCATCAGGGCTCCATTTGCCAAAGGGATCTTGCGGCACGTAATCGGCATAAAGCACACCGTTATCGAGTGCGACCAGATCCGCCCGCACCATCTCGCCGTTCGCCGAGAGGAAGAGCTCGTTCTCCGAAGTGCCATTGGGTGAAAAGAACCCCTCGACCACGACGATCCGACCATCGATCAGAACAACTTCGAGAGCCTGCCCCTGACGACCATAGGACAACACCATGCTCGGATCGAGGTTTAGGGAAACGTCATCGCCAGACCCGACAATAACAGATGAACCAACCTGACCACTTACCGTGCCACGCTGGATATTGCCCGCAAGGTCGCGAACAACGAATTCAATCGCTGACATACTACTACTCCGCCTCATGCCGGCTGACCGTTCTTTGCGGTTCTAGCCTGTAATTGCTTTCTTTTTATCGAAACGGCGGCCGTATTTCTAGCATTTTTTACCCCGAACGGGCAATTATGTAGACTAAAGGCTAGTTCTCAACAAATCCTCGCCGCGCCCCTCTAGATATAGCACGTTGTTGATCGCAGCCCCCAATATGATGAAAAACGCGGAAACATAGAGCCAGAGCATGAGTGCTATAAAGGCACCAATCGAGCCGTAAACCTGATTATAATTGCCGAAATTGGCGATGTAATATGACAGCCCGTAGGACGAGATGAACCAACAGGTCATCGCAACAAAGGCCCCGATCGTGATGAACGGCGGACGTTGGGAGCGGCGCACATTCGGCCCGAAATGGTAAAAAAGGCTTACGGCGGCAAAGATCACGAAAAGCGCCGCTGCCCATCTCAGACCCGCCAGAAGCCACGCCCATTCACGCACCGCAGGCACAAAGGCGAGGATTACCGGTGCGATCACCACGCTAAAGAGCGATACGACACCGACAGCAAGTAAAGCGACCGTCATGCCAAGTGCGATGGCAAGCTGACCGAAGAACGAGCGCTTGGGCGCGTCGTAAATCGCGTTCACCCCAACGAGCAAAGCCGAAACCCCTGAACGCGAGGCCCAGAGCGCGAGGACCACGGAAAGCACCGTTGCCCATCCGAGCGCAGAGCGCCCCGTGGCCAAGAGCCGATCAAGTTGGGCTTCGAAAAGGAGATAGACATCCTCGGGGATCACCCCTTGCAAGAGGACGAGCTGCGCCTTGACCGCCGACGGGTCCGCGACAAGGCCGAAGACCGCGATAAAGGCTGCGGCCGCGGGAAAGATCGAAAACACCCCCCAAAAAGCAACAGAGGCGGCAATCAGGTCGAAATCGCTTCTGTTGAAGACACGCCAGACATTCCTTGCAGTGTTCAGCATCAGACCGATGTCATGCCTCCGTGCGTATTGATCAAGTAATGCGCAAAGACGGGCGCAGATGCTGCCCCCAACGCACGGGCGTTGCGCCCCATCACGCCCGCCGCGATCTTGGGGCGCACCAGCCCGCGCATGTCAAGCGTCGGCAAAAGCGCATCTACCTTGTCCACAAGGCGGTTTCGCACATCAACAGGGAACGCTCCGTCGATCAAAACGGCTTCGAAGTCGATCACCGCACAAACGGTCAGCGCCGCCCTTGCGAGATGGAGCGCGGCTTGGTCGATCCAGCGATCCACATTCTCGCCGAATTCTGACCAGTCTTGCGGCGTGTTCCAGATCCGCAAGGGATCGATGCCGCTGGAAGCAAGGTCGCTTTCAAGCAGGTATAGCGAAGCCGCATCAATGAGCTGCCCTCCCCCGCTCTTCGCGCCAAAGACAGGGAGCGAACCGAATGCGCCCGCATTCCCGTGCACACCTTCAAAGACCGAATGGTTAAGAACCACTCCGCCCCCGATAAAGGCTCCGACGTAGAAATAGGCAAAGTCACGGAACTCACGGCCTCGCCCATAGATGTTTTCTGCGCGGCACGCAGCAGTGGCGTCGTTCTCGGCAAATACGGGAAGACCGGAAAAGGCGGAAATCTCGGCCTCGAAATCGAAGTTGCGCCAGATCTGAAGATCGGCCTCCGGTGCCCCGATGGTTTCGTACCAGTTCCAAATCTCGAAAGGTTTGGCGACACCAATCCCCGAGATACGTGCGACCTGATCTTCGGTCATCGCGCTGCGAAAGGTATCAAGTCCATTGCGCACGAAATCGAGAAGCGTGTTCGGCATCGGATAGCGATAGGTGATCTGTAGCTGTTGTCTGACCATGCCGATCAGATCGACAAGAACGAGATCCGCAGACCGTCTGCCGATCTTGAGCCCCACCGAATAAACGCCATCAGGATCGATTTCCATCGGGATCGAGGGTTTGCCGACCTTGCCGCGCTGGGGGTCGCCACGCTTGAGAAGACCGTCCGATTCCAATCCCCGCAAAATCACCGACACTGTTTGCGAGGAAATTCCGAGGAACCGCGCAATCTCGACCCCCGGCATAGCGCCGAAACGCTGGATCACAGAAAGCACGAGCCGTTCGTTATGATCGCGCAACCCGCTTTGATTGGAGCCACGAAAGACGCCGGTGTCTGCTGGTTTGGTGTCCGCTTCGTGCCCTGCCATCTCGGCTCACTTCCTTGTTTCTGTTGTCTTTCGTCTTCGAGGTGGCGACACCTTTGGATAATGCACTCTTATGGCACAAGACCCTTTTGCGAGGCATCGTGCATGAATTGGGGTCCTCATGCACCGAAAAAAAGTGTTCACGGATGAAAAAACCGCCTTATAAGCCGTTGGACAGGCTTCTGTTAGCGCAAACGATTCCTATAAGGTGCATATGATCAACTTGACGGCTCAGGTTAATGACCTCATCGAACGCATCGATGAGCTGCGTGCAACGCGTGCGCGTGTGGTGGTGGCGATCTGCGGGGCACCCGCAAGTGGAAAATCAACGCTCACCGCCGAACTGGTCCGCAGGCTTCACCTCAACAAGGTCAAGGCCTTTCCTCTTCCGATGGACGGGTTCCACCTTGATAACGCGGTGATTTCCGAAATGGGACTCTTGGCCCGCAAAGGCGCCCCCGAGACCTTTGATGCGCCTGGATATATCGAGCTTGTCCGCCGCGTGCGCGAAGGCAAACTAGTCTATGCGCCGAAATTCGACCGCGATCGCGACATCTCGATCGCGGGGGCCATCGCGGTTCCGCAAGATGCCGAGGTGATCATCGCAGAAGGCAATTACCTTATGTTCGACGAAGACCCGTGGCGCGAGCTTGCAGGTCTTTGGGATCTTACGGTGCGCTGGGACGTTCCACTGCCCGAATTGCGCGCACGGCTCATCCAGCGTTGGCTCGACCACAACCTGTCGCGCACAGCCGCCGTGCGCCGTGCCGAAGGCAACGACATCCCCAATGCCCAGCGCATTCTGGAGGCTGCTTTGCCCTGTGACATCACTCTGGATGGAACACCCCGCCCCTAGAACACTCAATTCGCTTGTGAAGGCGGAATCGCGACGTAAGATCAAGGATTATGACCGAAGTGAAACCGCCTCCACATCTGAGCCACTCCGACATCGACCGACTGAATGCGGGAGAACATGACGCGCCCTTTGACGTGCTGGGCTGCCACGAGGCAGAGGGCAAGCGATGGCTGACCCTTTGTCTTCCCGATGCAGCCGAGGTTTCGGCCAAAGTGGGCAGAAGCAAAATCACTCTGGAGCGGATCAAGGGCGCGGTCTTTTGCGCTGAAATCCCCAAAGGCAAAGTGACTTTGATCGCGCAGACCGCCGAGGGTCATAGCTGGAGCTTTGTCGATCCTTATGGATTTGGGCCTGTGTTGACGGATGTCGACGCCTATCTCATCGGCGAAGGCACGCACAAACGGCTTTGGGAAGCGCTTGGCGCGCATGTCACCACACACGAGAAAACCAAGGGCACGCATTTCGCGGTCTGGGCTCCGAATGCCCGCGCCGTTTCCGTGGTCGGAACCTTCAACAACTGGCACCCGGCCCGCGCACAGATGCGCCGTGTGGGGCACACGGGCGTTTGGGAAATTTTCCTCCCCGATGTCGGCGAAGGCGACGCCTATAAATACCGTATCCTCGGTGCCGATGGGGCCACACACTTCAAGGCCGATCCAGTCGGTTTCGGCGCGCAGCATCCGCCCGAACAGGCAAGCATCGTGCGCGACATCAAAGGTTACGGCTGGTCGGACAAAGCATGGATGAAGCGCCGCGAGGCTGCCAATCGGCGCGACAAACCGATTTCGATCTATGAGGTGCATCTAGGTTCATGGCGCCGCCGCTATGACGAGGGTGGACTACCGCTCTCCTACAAAGAGCTCGCCGTCGAATTGGTGGGCTATGTCAAAGACCTCGGATTTACGCATATCGAGTTTCTGCCTGTGTCGGAATTCCCGTTTGACGGCTCTTGGGGCTATCAACCTGTGGGAATGTATGCACCCACCACCCGCTTTGGTCCGCCCCATGAATTCCGCGATCTGGTCAACGCGGCCCATGATGCGGGCCTCGGAGTTCTGCTCGATTGGGTTCCGGGACATTTCCCTGCCGACGCGCATGGGCTTGGCCGCTTTGACGGCACCGCGCTCTATGAACATGCCGACCCGCGCGAAGGGTTCCATCAGGACTGGAACACCTTGATCTATAACTACGGCCGCACCGAGGTGAAGAATTATCTCGTGGCCAACGCGCTCTATTGGCTTGAAGAATACCATGTCGACGGCATCCGTGTGGATGCGGTCGCCTCGATGCTCTATCGCGACTATTCCCGCAAAGAAGGCGAATGGGTTCCCAACAAGGACGGTGGACGCGAGAACTACGAGGCCATCGGCTTTCTTCAGGCGATGAACGTCGAGAGCTATGGCGCGCACCAAGGCATCATGACCGTCGCCGAGGAGAGCACCTCTTTCCCGCAGGTCACGGGCGCGGTGCACAACGGCGGTCTTGGCTTCGGCTACAAATGGAACATGGGCTGGATGAACGACACGCTCTCCTACATGGAGCGCGATCCGATCTATCGCAAACACCATCACCACCAGATGACCCACGGCATCAGCTATGCGTTTTCGGAGAACTTCATCCTTCCGATCAGCCATGACGAAGTGGTGCATGGCAAAGGCTCGATGCTCCACAAGATGCCAGGCAATATATGGGAGCAGTTTGCCAACCTTCGTGCCTATTACGGGTTCATGTGGACCCACCCTGGCAAGAAGCTCTTGTTCATGGGATGCGAGTTCGCCCAGCCCGAAGAATGGAACCACAACGTCCAGCTTGACTGGGACGCCTCGCACCGTGCGCCACACAAAGGCGTGCAAGACCTCATCCGCGATCTCAACAGGCTCTATGCCGAAACACCCGCGCTTTATATCAAGGACTGCGAGCATGACGGTTTTGCATGGGTGAACGGAGGCGACACCGAAGCCTCGACCCTTAGCTTCCTGCGCTTGGGCGGCAAAAAGGACGCGCCTGTGCTGACGGTCTGCAACTTTACGCCCGTCGAGCGCGGCAGCTACCGCGTGGGGGTGCCGACGCTCGGGCACTGGGAAGAGCTCATTAACACCGATGCCGCCTGCTACGGGGGAGGAAACCGTGGCAATTACGGCGGCGTCACAGCCCAAGAGGTGCCCTGTGACGGGCATCCCTACTCTATCGAAATCACAGTTCCACCGCTGGCGACGGTTATTTTCCGCGCCAAGCGTCCATAAGGGGGGAGAGACGGAATGGTTGAAAACAGAAGACTGACACAGCGCTCGATGGCCTTTGTCCTTGCTGGCGGAAGAGGAAGCCGCCTACAGGAACTCACCGACCGCCGCGTCAAACCCGCTGTCTATTTCGGCGGCAAGACCCGCATCATCGACTTTGCCCTGTCGAATGCAATGAACTCAGGCATTCGCCGAATGGCGGTTGCGACGCAATACAAAGCGCACAGTCTCATTCGCCATTGTCAGCGCGGTTGGAACTTCTTCCGTGCCGAGCGTAACGAATTTCTCGACATTCTCCCCGCCTCGCAACGGATGGATGAAAACAGCTGGTATCGCGGCACGGCCGATGCCGTCACCCAGAACATCGACATCGTCGACAGCTATGACGTCGACTATGTGATCATCCTTGCGGGCGATCACATCTACAAGATGGACTATGAAATCATGCTCCGTCAGCACGTCGAGACCCAAGCCGATGTGACCATCGGATGTCTGACCGTGCCACGTATGGACGCCACCGCTTTTGGGGTAATGGCAACCGATGCCACGGGTCGGATCACATCCTTCCTTGAAAAGCCCAAAGACCCGCCCGCAACCCCCGAGGACCCGAGCCTCGCGCTGGCCTCGATGGGCATCTATGTCTTCAACTGGAAGTTCCTGCGCGAGCTTCTCCTCAAGGACAATGACGACCCCAATTCGAGCCATGACTTTGGCAATGATCTCATCCCCGAGATCGTCAAGAACGGCAAAGCCATGGCGCACCGTTTCGACGAAAGCTGCGTGCGCGACGAAGGCGCCCCCGCCTATTGGAAGGACGTCGGCACTGTCGATGCCTTCTGGGAGGCGAATATAGACCTGACCAGCTTTACGCCCGAGCTCAACCTTTGGGACAGCAAATGGCCGATCTGGACCTATTCCGAGAGCGTGCCGCCTGCCAAATTCATCCACGATGAAAAGGACCGCCGCGGGATGGCGATTTCTTCGATGGTGTCGGGGGGCTGTATCATCTCGGGAACCGAAGTGCGTAACTCTCTCCTCTTTACCGAGGTGCACACCAATTCCTACGCCGTGCTCGATCACGCGGTGGTTCTGCCCTATGTGACAGTCCAACGCTCGGCGCGTCTTCGCAAAGTGGTCATCGATCGCGGCGTTGTCATTCCCGAAGGCCTTGTCGTCGGCGAGGACCCGATCGAAGATGCCAAGTGGTTCCGTGTCACCGACAAAGGCACCACGCTTATCACCCAAGACATGCTCGACAGAAGGGCAGCAAGCCTATGATCAAAGTGCTCTCGGTCACTTCGGAATGTGCGCCTCTCGTGAAAACGGGAGGGCTGGCTGATGTAGCGGGCGCGCTTCCGAGCGCGCTCCGATCCGAGGGCGTTGACATGCGCACCCTGCTTCCGGGGTATCCCGCCGTGCTCAAGGCACTTGGCAAGGCCAAGGTCGAGCTTGAAATTGCGGATCTCTTTGGTGGCACGGCGCGAGTGCTTTTCGGCCAAGCTGCGGGGCTTGATCTTTACGTGATCGATGCCCCGCATCTCTTTGATCGGCCGGGAAATATCTACCTCGGCCCCGATGGCAAGGACTGGCCCGACAACCCGCAGCGGTTTGCGGCGCTCTCTTGGGTCGCGGCCAAAATCGGCACCGAAGGGATCGGGGGATGGTCCCCCGCGATCATCCACGGGCATGATTGGCAAGCGGGCTTTGTCCCCGAATACCTGCGTAGTCTGAATGCCGACCCAAAACTGCGCACCGTGCTGACGATCCATAATATCGCCTTTCACGGCATCGCACCGCCCGAGGCGATCAAGACGCTCGGGCTTGACCCCAAGCGGTTCGACCAGGGCGGATATGAATTCTGGGGCCGCGTCTCGGCGCTCAAGGCGGGGCTTATGGGGTCGGACCGTCTGACAACCGTCTCGCAAACCTATGCCGAGGAGCTGATGACCGAAAGTTTCGGCATGGGCTTTGATGGGGTGATGCGGTTCCGCCGCAATGAGCTTGCGGGGATATTGAACGGGATCGACCTCAATGTCTGGGACCCTGCGACCGATCCGAACATCAAACCGTTCAAAACCCCGAGCGGCAAGGCTGCCAACAAAAAGGCCCTGCGCGAGGAATTCGGCCTTCCCGATGCAGATGGGCCGCTTTGCGTTGTGGTTTCGCGACTGACCGAGCAAAAGGGTTTGGACCTCTTGCTCAACGCGATCCCCACGCTGACCGCCAAGGGTGGTCAGCTCATCGTTCTGGGCACGGGAGATGCCGTGCTCGAAGCGTCGTTCCGCGCCGCCACTTCGAACCCAAATGTCGCGGTGCACATAGGCTATGACGAAGCCCTCTCGCACCGCTTGATTGCGGGCGGGGATGCGATCCTTGTGCCGTCGCGCTTTGAACCCTGCGGTTTGACCCAGCTTTACGGGCTGCGCTATGGAACGATCCCCGTTGTCGCTCTCACGGGCGGGCTTGCCGATACGGTGATAAATGCCTCGCCTGCTGCTTTGTCCAAAGGCGTCGCCACAGGCCTGCAATTCGCACCGATCACCACCGAGAGCCTGCGCAATGCGCTGTCCAAGCTTTGCACCCTTTATGCGGACAAGCCTGTCTGGCAGAAGATGCAGAAAAACGCGATGGCGCAAGCGGTCGGATGGGAAACCTCTGCCAAGTCTTATGCCGCGCTCTATCAGGAGCTTACGGGCGGATCATGAGCAGCAATATTCCGATTTCGGAAGGACATCCCTATCAACTCGGCGCGACCTTTGACGGCGATGGGGTGAATTTTGCGATCTTCTCGCAAAATGCCACGCGGATGACGCTTTGCCTTTTTGATGATGACGACAACGAGGTTCTCAACATCGACCTGCCCGAACGCTCGGGGCATATTTGGCACGGCTATTTCCCCGGCATGCGTCCCGGACAGCGCTATGGTTATCGGGCCCGCGGCCCCTATGAGCCAGAGAACGGACACCGTTTCAACCCGCACAAGCTCCTTCTTGATCCCTATGCCAAGCGGCTCACAGGGCACCCGATCCTTTCGGACGAGGTATTCGGCTATGTCGCAGGTCATGCAGATGCGGATCTGAGTTTCGACAACCGCAATTCCGCGCCTTTCATGCCGCGCTGCGTCGTGGTCGACCCGGCCTTTAGCTGGGGGCGTGATACACAGCTGCATATCCCCGACAGCGAAACCATCCTCTATGAGGCCCACGTCAAAGGTCTCACTGCCGGCCGCGACGATGTGCCGAACAAGGGCAAGTTCCTCGGCATGGCGTCAGAGCCGATCCTTGATCACCTTAATAATCTGGGTGTGACTTCGATCGAGCTGATGCCTGTTCAGGCCTTTCTCAACGAAAAATTCATGACCGATAAGGGGCTGACGAATTACTGGGGATATATGACCCACGGGTTCTTTGCCCCCGATCCGCGTTACCTCGCCTATGACGATATCGCTGAATTCCAGCAAATGGTCGCGCGGTTTCACTCGGCAGGCATCGAGGTAATCCTCGACGTGGTTTACAACCACACCGCCGAGGGCAACCAGATGGGGCCGACACTGTCGTTCCGCGGGCTCGACAACGCCAGCTATTATCGCCTGATGGATGACAAGCGCTATTACGCGAACGATTCAGGCTGTGGCAACGTGCTCAATCTCGATCATCCCTTTACGCTTCGGCTTGTGATGGACAGCCTGCGCTATTGGGTCGAGGTGATGCATGTGGACGGGTTCCGTTTCGATCTTTGCTCGACCTTGGGGCGCACGCGCGGTGCCTTTGACCGTGACGGGCCGTTCTTTCGCGCCGTGCGTCAGGACCCCGTGCTCAACAGGGTCAAGCTCTATGCCGAACCTTGGGACATCGGCGACGGCGGCTATCAGCTTGGCGCCTATCCCGCCCCCTTTTACGAATGGAACGACAAGTATCGCGATCAGGTGCGCCGCTATTGGCGCGGGGATGAAGGCACGGTCACAAAGCTGGCAAGCCGCGTCGCGGGCTCTGCCCTTCGGTTCGACCACGACGGACGCCCCGCCACCTCTTCTGTGAATTTCATCACCGCCCATGACGGCTTCACCCTAATGGACACCGTCAGCTACAACGAAAAGCACAACGAGGCGAACGGCGAGGACAATCGCGACGGCCATTCGAACAACTGTTCGGACAATTGCGGCGTCGAAGGCCCGACCGATGACGCAAAGATCAACGCGATCCGCGCACAACGGCGACGGAACATGATGGCCACCTTGATGTTCAGCCAAGGCACGCCGATGATCCTTTCGGGGGATGAAATCGGCAACAGCCAAGGCGGAAACAACAACGCCTATTGTCAGGACAACGAAATCGGTTGGGTCAATTGGGACGAGCCCGACACCGAGTTTCTGGCGTTTTGCAAACAGGCGATCGCTTTTCGAAAGGCGCACCCGATCCTTCGACAAAAGCGGTTCCTCCATTCCCGCTCGCGGCTCATTGACGGGGCACCCGATCTCTTTTGGCGCCGCGCCGACGGTGAACCGATGCAATCCGAGGATTGGAGCGACCCCAAGCAGCGTCTGCTCGTCGCCGAACTCCGCATGGCCTCGGGGACACCTGAATACGCCCCGCGCGAAGGCGCGATCATCGCGGTCTTCAACTCCGGCGAAAAAGAGCGCGTCACCCTTCCCGTTCCGCCCAAGGGCAAAATCTGGCGCCGAAGCTTTGATACCTCACCCGCTGCGCCCCAAGACGCTGGGACCGAGCGGCTTATTCACGGCAACAGCGTAGTCGCCTTCGTATTGAAACCCGAAAGTTGAGTATTGATCATGACCAGACATAGCGTTCAGACCCAGCCCATCGACGGCCAGAAACCCGGCACAAGCGGCTTGCGTAAGAAAACCCGCGTGTTCATGGGACCGCACTACCTCGAGAACTATGTCCAATCGATCTTTGACGGTATCGGCGGGGTCGAGGGCAAAACGCTTGTTGTTGGCGGCGATGGACGGTTCTTCAACGACCGCGCGATTCAGGTCATTCTTCGCATGGCCGAAGCGAACGGTGCTGCGGCCTGTATAGTGGGCCAGAACGGTATCCTCTCCACCCCTGCGGCGTCGCATCTTATCCGCAAGCGCGGCACCGATGGCGGGCTCATCCTTTCGGCAAGCCATAATCCCGGGGGCGAGGATGAGGACTTTGGCCTCAAATACAACGGCCCGAATGGCGGCCCCGCGAACGAAGGCGTGACGGACAAGATTTTCGCTCGCACCAAGACCATCGATCTGTATCATATCCTTGATGCTCAGGACGTGGACCTTGGAACCATCGGCACCAGCGCTCTTGGCGCGATGGCGGTCGAGATCGTCGATCCCGTCGCGGATTATGCCGACTTGATGGAGCAGCTCTTCGACTTTGGCGCCATCCGTGCGCTCTTTGCCTCGGGCTTTCGGATGCGCTTTGACGCGATGCATGCGGTGACGGGGCCTTATGCAACCGCGATCCTCGAGGGCAAACTCGGCGCGGCCAAGGGCACAGTTGTAAACGGAACACCCCTTCCCGATTTCGGCGGCGGCCATCCCGACCCGAACCCGATCTGGGCCAAGGACCTCATGGACGCGATGTTTGCAGAAGACGCTCCCGATTTTGGCGCGGCTTCTGACGGGGATGGCGACCGCAACATGATCGTCGGTCGCAACCAATATGTGACCCCCTCGGATAGTCTTGCAGTTCTGGCCGCCCTCGCCCATCTCGCTCCCGCCTATTCCAAGGGGCTTGTAGGTGTCGCCCGCTCTATGCCGACCTCTGGCGCAGTGGACCGCGTGGCGGCAGCCAAGGGGATCGAATGCTTCGAAACCCCGACGGGCTGGAAATTCTTCGGCAATCTTCTCGATGCGGGCCGCGCCACGCTCTGCGGCGAAGAAAGCGCGGGCACAGGCTCTGACCATGTGCGGGAAAAAGACGGGCTTTGGGCCGTTCTTTTGTGGCTCAACATTCTTGCCGTAACGCGCAAGTCGGTCAAAGAGTTGATGCAGGACCACTGGGCCGAATACGGGCGCAACTACTACTCCCGTCACGACTATGAAGACGTGGACGCAAGCGCCGCAGGCACGATGATGGACGGGCTTCGCGCCCAATTCAGCACGCTGGTGGGTAAAACCTTCGGACCTCTGACCGTCAGCAGCGCCGATGAATTCGCCTACGACGATCCCGTCGACGGATCACATTCAGCGGGCCAAGGGATCAGGATCGGCTTTAGTTCAGGGGGACGGGTTGTATTCCGTCTCTCGGGCACGGGAACCGTGGGGGCCACGGTGCGTGTTTACCTTGAAGACCTTGAAACAGATCCGGCGCGTATGGATCGCGACGCCCAAGAGGCGCTTGCCCCGATCATCGCCGCAGCCGAAGAGATCGCGGGCATTCGGGCCCACACGGGGCGCACCGCCCCCAATGTGATTACTTGACGGCGTAGGGCTCTGAGCGGACGCGCGCGCCATACCGGATCTTCGGGTTAGCTAGCGCGTCTGCGATTACAGAAACATCGACAAGCCCCACTTCAAAGGGGCGTTTTCCGGTGTTCGGACGCATATCATAGTTCATCACGCGAATGGTCGGCTTGATCGAGCTGCGCAATTGCAACTGGAAGAAGTGAAACCCGGTGTGTTTGACATAGGCTTTGATCGACATCTTACGCATGGGGCCGGCCCTTGTGATGAACTATACTTTCGATAATTTTAGACCAAACTAACGCATATATAAAACGAAGATTTGCGATGGGAGCCGCGAACATTGCGTCATTCCGCGCCCCGAAACGCCCTAATGGCGACTGAAATCACCTCCGTTAAATTCAGGATGGTGACACCGTTCCAAAACCAGAATCATTGCCGCCGCGCTCTGGTCGGGTCAAAAATCTAACCCAAAGTTGAATGCACCCATGCCACGGGGCGCTTAGTGTGCCGGCAAACCTACCCCTTCCGTTGCCCTTTCGGATAGCGCGGGCAAAAATCCCACCACCCCCGCAAAGATCGGGTTAAGGTCCTTTCATTACGCCCGCGACATCATTTCTGTTTACACATTTCAAACTTTGCATATGAAGATGTTGACAGAGCCGATAATAGGCACCATATACATTTCAAATTCAAAATGTATCGACGCCGATTCCCGATGGATGGCCTCGTTGAGAACCTAGGAGACCGACATGACCAACTACCCCGTCAACATGGACCTCATTCCCGAAGTCAAAGCCTTCTTCGATCCCGCCACCTGGACCATCAGCTATATCGTCAAGGACCCGAGCAGCACCTCTTGTGCGATCATCGACTCGGTTATGGACATCGATTACGCCGCTGGCCGCATCACCTATGAACACGCAGACGAGCTGATCAACTATATCGAAACCAACGGGCTCAAGCTCGAGTGGCTCATCGAAACCCACGTGCATGCCGACCACCTTTCGGCTGCGCCCTATATCCAGAACAAGCTGGGCGGCAAGATCGGCATCGGCAAGAACATCACCATCGTTCAGGACGTTTTCGGCAAAGTCTTTAACGAAGGCACCGAGTTCCAGCGTGACGGCTCGCAGTTTGACGCGCTGTTCGAGGATGGCGACACCTATATGATCGGCAACATGCAGGCCTTTGCCATGCACACCCCCGGTCACACCCCTGCCTGCATGACCCATGTTATCGGCAACGCGGGATTTGTGGGCGACACACTTTTCATGCCTGATGGCGGCTCGGCACGTGCCGACTTCCCCGGTGGGGATGCGGGGACGCTTTACGACTCGATCCAAAAGGTTC
>JALRIK010000044.1:8428-20995 GCA_023255435.1 Marivivens sp. | reverse complement strand
TTTTTGCCTATGGTCGCCTGAACGTCGGCTCTGACCCGACGCTAGCACTTGGCGCCTTCCGCGCCGCCGACCGTGCCTATCGCGAGTCGCCCGAAACGCGTCTCCAGACGGCACATGTCGCCGTGCAGCTTGCCGCCTTTAGCCTTTCCTCGGGGGACGGCTATGGAACGCTCTCCATCGTGGACGAGGCGATCCCGATTGCTGCCGAGAATGAAAACGCCGCTCTTCTCGCCACGCTTTTGATGTTCAAGTCCGAAGCACTACGACTGCTTGGCCGCGACGCCGAGGCGCAGACGGTGCGTCTGGACAGTCTGGCTTGGGCGCGTTACGGATTTGGTTCAGAACAGAAAGTAAGTGCCCGTCTGGCAGAGGTCTCGTCCCTGAGCCCGCGCTAGGGGCAAAAGGATCAGACCATGATTTTCCCCCTTGCAGGCCTTCTTATCGGACTGATTTTCGGAGCTTTTCGCGCAAAACGGCGTGGAGGCAAGACCTTTGATCTTTTGCAATGGGCGGCTGTCTACGGGATGCTTTTTGCGATCATCGGGCTGTTCGTCATGATCTTTATCGATCGCAGCTATCTGGTCTAAGGTATGTTCCTTCCCTTCTTCTCGACCCTGAGAGACGAAGGCGTTCCTGTTTCGCTGCGCGAGTTCCTCACCTTTCTCGAGGGTCTCGCTCAAAACCTTGTGATCTATGACACCGAAGGGTTCTACCTTTTGGCCCGCACGATCCTCGTCAAGGACGAGCGTCATCTTGATCGTTTCGACCGTGCCTTTTCCAAGAGCTTTTCCGGCCTTGATACGATCTCGCCCGAAGCGATGATCGAGGCAATGGATCTTCCTCGGGACTGGCTCGAAAAGCTCGCCGAAAAGACCCTTTCGGACGAAGAAAAGTCCAAGATCGAGGCGTTGGGCGGCTTCGACAAGCTCATGGAAACCCTGCGCGAACGTTTGAAGGAACAGCAAAAGCGCCATCAGGGGGGCAACAAATGGATCGGCACCGCAGGCACATCGCCCTTTGGTGCCTATGGTTACAATCCCGAAGGCGTGCGCATCGGCCAAGACAAATCACGTCACCAACGCGCCGTAAAAGTCTGGGATAAAAGAGAATTCCGCAATCTGGACGACACGCGCGAGCTTGGCACTCGAAATATCAAGGTCGCTCTCAAGCGTTTGCGTAAATGGGCGCGTACGGGTGCTGCCGAAGAACTGGACCTAGATCAGACGATCTCGTCCACTGCCAAACACGGTTATCTTGATGTCCAGACCCGCCCCGAGAGACGCAACGCGGTCAAAGTGCTTTTGTTCTTTGATGTCGGCGGCTCTATGGACCCGCATATCCGCGTCCTCGAAGAACTCTTTTCCGCCGCAAGGGCCGAGTTCAAGCACCTCGAACACTTCTACTTCCACAACTGCCTCTACGAAGGTGTGTGGCGCGACAATGCGCGTCGCTGGAACGCGCAGACCCCGACGTGGGAGGTCCTGCGCACCTATGGCCCCGACTACAAGTGCATTTTTGTCGGTGACGCCTCCATGTCGCCCTATGAAATTGCTTATCAGGGCGGCGCAAACGAACATTGGAACGAAGAAACCGGCGAGGTCTGGCTCAGACGCGCGATTGAACACTGGCCGCAAACGCTCTGGATCAACCCCGTTCAGGAAGAGCACTGGAGATACACGCACTCGATCGGCATGATCCGCACGATCTTTGGTCCAGAACGCATGGTGCCGATGACACTCGAGGGGCTCGAACGCGGGTTTAAGCTCCTTGCGCGGTGAAATCGGCAAAGCCCGCTATTGACGGGCGGATCCATGGGAACAATCTAAGAGACATGCGCCATCTCATTTCTTTCATCCGGCATCACAAATACCTGTCGCTCGCCTTTGTCGTGGCGCTCAGCGCGACCATGTTCTTTGCCTTTGACGTGCTCAGCGATGCGCGGAACTGGAAAGACCCGCAATCGCGCAACGTCGATCCGCAGGTCTGGATGACGCCGATGTATATCGCACATAGCTGGAAGGTGGACCCAAAAGAGCTCGGCGCGGCCATCGGCATCACCGAAAGACCCAAGAAACGCACAACGCTTGAAGACATCGCGAAAGAGCGCGGCGTGCCCGTCGCGCAGGTCATTCTCGAAGTCCAGGACTTTTTGGCCACATCCTCGAGCCGCGAAAAGCGATAACCCAGATGACGGATTGGCTCCTTCTCAATCTGACGACCTATGGCTACTCGCTTTTGTTTCTGACGACTTTTCTCAGCTGCCTCGCCCTGCCCGTTCCCGCCTCTTTGGCGATGATGACTGCGGGGGCCTTTGCGGCTTCGGGGGATCTTATCCTTTGGGCGACCGCAGGCGCGGCTTTGGGTGGCGCAGTTCTCGGCGACCAGACAGGGTTCATTCTGGCGCGCATGGGATCGGGCCGACTATCGCCCTATATGCTGCGCCACCGCGGACGTGCCAAACTGATCTCGCGGGCAAAGCGTCTGACCGAGCGCTATGGCGGGCCGGGGATATTCCTGTCCCGTTGGCTCGTCAGTCCACTTGGGCCTTATGCGAATTTCGTAAGCGGCGCGACCCATTACGAGTGGCACCGCTTCACCCTCTGGGGTGTTTCAGGTGAACTCGTCTGGGTCGTCATTTATACGAGCCTTGGATATATCTTTGCAGCAAATATCGACCTTGTGGCACAGATTGCCGCCGATACCAGCGGCCTCATTGCGGCAAGTGCCATTACGGTCGGCATCGGGCTTTACCTGATCCACGCCATGCATCGTCACGCGAAACGTCGGAGGGCTTAGGAAATGCTGCGTTATACACCGATCCTTCTTGCGCTTCTTTACGGGGTCGGCCTCTATCTTTTCTCGGCCCATCGCACGAAAAAGCATTTAGCGGAACAGTCAGTCGAGCTTGCCGATCCTTCTCTGCTTCCGATCCTTCAAAAACTGGCCAAGGCGCTTGATCTGCCCCGCATCAGGGTCTTTGTCTATAATGTGCCGCAGGTGAATGGCCTCGCTGCGCCCGACGGCAAGATTTACCTCACGCGCGGATTCCTCGACAAATACCACAGCGGCGAGATCAGCGACACAGAACTGGCCAGTGTGATCGCCCATGAAATGGGGCATGTGGCCTTGGGCCATACCCGCAGACGCCTGATCGATTTTTCGTCCCAAAACGCCTTGCGCACCGCGCTTGCGATGTTTCTTGGACGAATTCTTCCCGGCATCGGACCGTTTCTGGCGAATGCCGCGATGTCGCTCCTGATGGCGCGGCTTTCGCGCGGCGATGAATACGAGGCGGACGCCTATGCCAGCGCCCTTCTGATCAAGGCGGGGATCGGGACCGAGCCGCAAATCTCGCTGTTTCGTAAACTGGATCGCCTGACTGGGGGCGCAGGCGGAAATAGCCCCGCTTGGCTTCTCAGTCACCCCAAAACCCAAGCCCGCATTCACGCCATCGAGCGCAATGCCGCAAAGTGGCAAGGTTAAGCCAATGCCTTGCCCAATCTTGGAAGCCGCGCCTTTTTCATAAGCTTGCGCATCTCCCAAGGCATCCCCGAAAGCCGCTCTGCTTCTGCAGACACGCGGGCGCAGGCCCGTTCCACCGACTCTGGCGCATCTAGCCAAAGGCCATAGAGAAACCCGTCAGGGTCCACTCGCTCGATCCCCTCGTCGCGCAAGAGATTGAGCGGAAAATCCGATACATTCATCGTGACGATCGCATCGCAAGAGCCGGATATCGCAGCAGCGAGCACATGCACATCCGCAGGATCGGGAAGCCAGAGCCGTCCTTCGATCCCTTCGCGGATTCGGATACTGGCCGAGGGAAAGCGCAGCCCGAGCTGCACGATCTCGCCGCGGGCAATGGCTTCAGCCCCATCGCCAAGTTTGACCGTCGCCCGCGCCCATTCCTCAAGGATACGCGGGCTCCATCTCGGCTCATAGAGCCCCTCATCCGCGACCGCTAGGAGCACTTCGCGCATGACGGTCGGAAAAAGGACGCAAGCGTCAAGGAGCATGCGCCGCTTGGTCATAGGCGGAAGAACACCGCCTTGAGGTATCCGCTTTCGGCCAGATGCGGCATGAGCGGATGGTCCGCTCCCGCAAAGCCCGTGTAGACGATCTGCCCGCGCCGACCGCCCTTGCCGATCCCGCGCGCCGAGGCATTGCGGAACTTGGTCAAATCGGCAGCATGGGAACAGGAACACAGCCCGAGATATCCGCCCTCGCGCACCAGGGGCGCGGCAAGCTTTGCGACCCGCTCATAGGCCCGAAGACCTGCTTCCAGCGATTGTTTCGAGGGCGCAAAAGCGGGCGGATCACAAATCACCACATCAAAGGTCTCGCCCTCTTCGGCCAGCGCGGTGAGCACGTCGAAGGCATCGCCCTTGCGGGTGGTAAAGGCATCGCCCTTGCCCATCGCCTTGGCGCCCGCTTCGGCAAGTTCGAGCGCGGCGGCAGATCCGTCAACCGCCACAGCAGACGTGGCGCCCCCCGCCAAAGCGGCAAGGGAAAATCCGCCAACATGCGAAAAGACATCGAGAACCTTTGCCCCGCGCGAGAGTTGCGCGGCAAAGGCGTGGTTCGGACGCTGGTCGTAAAAGAGCCCCGTCTTTTGCCCGCCCATAACATCGGCCATGTAAATTGCGCCGTTCATCGGCACTTCGAGCGGCGCTGTGGGCGCAGCGCCCAATACAACTTCGGTCTTTTCCTCAAGCCCCTCGAGCGTGCGCGCTCGGCCCGACCCGTTCATAATGACCGTCGTCACTCCCGTCACTTCGGCCAAAGCGGCAACCATCGGCGCAAGCAAGGCATCGGCCCAAGCTGCGTTCGGCTGCACAACGGCCACATCGCCGAAACGGTCGATCACCACTCCAGGGAGCCCGTCAGCCTCGGCATGGACAAGCCGATAGAACGGATGCTCGAACAGCCGCGCGCGATGCGCCAGAGCAACCCGCAATCTTGCTGCAAACCATGCCTGATCGATCACCGCTTCGGGATCGCGATCCAGCATGCGGCAGGTGATCTTGGAGGCGGGATTGACCGCAACGATCCCCATCGGACGCCGCTCGGCATCCTCGAGAACCGCAAGCGAGCCCGAGGCAAGCGCCTTGGTCCGGCGATCGAGCACCAGTTCGTTGGAATAAACCCAAGGAAAGCCGTGACGGATGGCACGGGCATCGGCTTTGGGCGAGAGACGGACAACAGAATAAGAGGAGGACATCATGCCCTCCTCCTAGCTGGTTTCTAAAATGTCTGAAAGAACTTTTGCGAGCCTTAGGCACCAAGTGCGGGAGAGCTCAGGTCTTGGATAAATTTCTGGGTCATAAAGGCGAGAACGCGGACTTTTTCGGTCTGGCCCGCATGTTCAAGCGCCATCGCGGCATCACCGCCGGGGGCGTCGAGTTTGTATTTCACCAGCTTCGACGGCTCGATCACTTCGCCCGTCACAGCGTTGCGCACGGTCATCACATACTGGATGTCATAGTCGCCACCGATCGAGAACCGCGTCTTTTCGGTCACGCCATGAAAACGGGCAAGTTCGACGTCCACGACAACAGGGACTGCGCCATTCATGCGTTCGGCACCACGTGCAGCAGCCTGTTCGAACAAAGCACTAAGCTGCTGGTGACGGTTGCCGAATGCATCCCCGCGCCAGACAATATCGGCACGCGGGAAATAGGAGTTGGCCTCGGAGACGATAAGGTCCTCGGGCACCGAAACCCTGATGTCGGTCACTTTGTAATCGCGGACGAAGGCACCGGCCTTTGCAAATCCGGTTTCCAACGGTTCGTTCCGCGATGCAACACCGCCGTCCATCGAGCAGGCAGCGGAAAAACTCGTTACGCAAAGTACAAGAATAAGCCGAATAATGTTCATCTTAATGTCGGGGGGAACCCCGTCCCTTGTTTCTTTGGATTGATCCGAATTTCCCTCTCCTTTTGGGCGAGAATATGTCGAGGACGTGCTCTTTTAAGGATTTGGTAACTTTCTTGGCCCCGCGACAAAATGCGCCCGATAGCGCCTGACATTTCCATTCGGCATACAAAAGTATCCGTTGTTAGCGCTAACTATCCATGTTACGAGAGCGCGACTCGAACAAGGAGACGAAAATGGCCCTCAACCCGATCATCGCAGCCGTCACCGATCGCATCCGCGCGCGCAGTGAGCAATCGCGGGGTCGTTATCTGGACCTGATGTCGCGCTCGGCAGCCGAAGGCCCGCGTCGTGCGCACCTTACCTGTGGAAACCAGGCTCATGCCTATGCCGCCATGGGTCAGGACAAAGATGCTCTGATTGCCGAGCGCGCGCCCAATATCGGGATCGTGACCGCCTATAACGACATGCTCTCGGCCCACCAGCCCTATGAGCGCTATCCCGAGCTTATCCGCGAAACCGCACGCAAACTCGGTGCGACGGCACAGGTCGCGGGCGGCGTGCCCGCAATGTGCGACGGTGTGACACAAGGACAAACGGGCATGGAGCTTTCGCTCTTTTCGCGTGATGTCATCGCGCTGGCTGCGGGCGTTTCGCTCTCGCACAACGTCTATGACAGCGCGATCTATCTCGGGGTTTGCGACAAAATCGTTCCGGGTCTGATCATTGCTGCGGCCACTTTCGGCTATATCCCCGGCATTTTCCTTCCTGCGGGACCGATGACCTCGGGCATTCCGAACGACCAAAAGGCCAAGGTGCGCCAACAGTTCGCAACGGGCGAAGTCGGGCGCGAAGAATTGATGAAGGCGGAAATGGCCTCTTATCATGGTCCGGGCACCTGCACGTTCTATGGCACTGCAAACACCAACCAGATGCTCATGGAGTTCATGGGGCTGCATCTTCCGGGGGCATCCTTTGTGAACCCCAACACGCCACTGCGGGACGCTTTGACCGTCGCAGGCGTGGAACGCGCCGCCGCGATCACCGCGCTCGGCAACGATTATCGCCCTGTGAGCGAGATCCTCGACGAACGTGCCTTTGTGAACGGGATCGTCGGGCTCATGGCAACGGGCGGCTCGACCAACCTCGTGCTGCATTTGCCCGCCATGGCGCGCGCTGCGGGCGTGATCCTCGATCTCGAAGACTTCCACGATCTTTCAGAAGCCGTCCCGCTGATGGCCAAGGTCTATCCCAACGGTCTTGCCGATGTGAACCATTTCCACGCGGCGGGCGGTCTGGGCTATATGATCGGCGAGTTGCTCAACGCAGGTCTTCTGCACGATGACGTAAGCACGGTCGCGGGTGACGGCCTTGAGCGCTATACCCAAGAGCCACAGCTTAAGGATGGCCGCGTCTCCTATGTCGAGGGCACCAAAACGTCGCTCAACGACAAAATCCTGCGCCCTGCCGCGAACCCGTTCAACAAACACGGCGGTTTGACCCGTCTCAAGGGCAACCTCGGTGTCGGCGTGATCAAAACCTCCGCAGTCGCCGAAGAGCGCCACATCGTCGAGGCAAAAGCCCGCGTGTTCAACGACCAGCATTCGGTCAAAGCCGCCTTCCAGCGCGGGGAATTCACCGAAGACACCGTCGTCGTCGTCCGCTTCCAAGGACCAAAGGCAAACGGTATGCCCGAGTTGCATTCGCTTACCCCTACCCTTGCGGTTCTTCAGGATCGCGGCCTCAAGGTCGCCCTTGTGACCGATGGCCGTATGTCGGGCGCTTCGGGCAAAGTGCCCGCCGCGATCCACGTCTCGCCCGAGGCTGCGAACGGTGGCCCGCTCGCCTTTATTCAGGACGGTGACGTGATCCGTCTCGATGCCACCAAAGGAACGATCGACGTGATCGGCGTTGACCTGTCGACCCGCACCGAAGCGGTTGCCGATATGAGCGGCAACGGCAACGGCGTCGGACGCGAACTGTTCGAAGTGTTCCGCCAGAACGTCGGCCTGTCTTCGAACGGCGCAGCGGTCGTGGTTTGAACTTCGGCGCCCGAAACGCCATAAATACCTTTGTCAGAGACAAAACCCGTCTCTGACACACCCACCAAAGGATATGAAATGACCCCTGAACACGCCTCCGAACTCGCGCGCAAAATCTGTGATCTTGCACCGGTCGTCCCCGTCTTGGTGATCAAAGACGCCGCCCAGGCCGAAGGTCTGGCGCGTGCATTGGTCAAGGGCGGTCTTCCTGCTCTCGAAGTCACGCTGCGCACGCCCTGCGCGCTCGAAGCCATTTCGGAAATGGCGAAAGTCGCGGGCGGCGCGGTCGGCGCCGGCACGCTTTTGACCACGCAAGACGTCGAAAACGCCAAGAAAGCGGGCGCGACATTCGGCGTCTCTCCGGGTGCGACGGATCGTCTCTTGGATGCCTGCGAGGCAAACGATCTGCCGCTTCTTCCTGGGGCTGCGACCTCGTCCGAAGTGATGCGCCTTCTCGAACGCGGCTATACCGTTCAGAAATTCTTCCCTGCCGAAGCCAACGGCGGCGCGCCCGCGCTCAAGGCCATCGGCGCACCGTTGCCGCAGGTCAAATTCTGCCCGACGGGCGGCATTTCGATCAAGAACGTGAACGATTACCTCTCGCTTTCGAACGTGCTCTGCTGTGGCGGCTCTTGGGTTGCACCCTCGGACCTCGTCGATGCAGGCGACTGGGACGGCATCGAAGCACTTGCCCGCGAAGCGGCTGCGCTCAAGAGATAACGCTTGCAATTGAATCGGAGCAGTCCAACACTCGCGTCATTCCATTGGGGAGACCGAGATGACTGCTCCGACCGCAACCACCTGCCTTTGGTATGACGACACCGCCGAAGAAGCGGCGATGCTCTACACCTCGCTGTTCAAGGATTCCCGCATCCTGAACATCACGCGCCAAGTCGGCAGCGACAAAGCCTTTATCGTTGAAATGGAGCTTTTGGGTCAGCGCTATACGATGATGAACGGCGGCCCGCATTACAAGCTTTCGCCCGCTGTCTCTATTCAGGTCTATGTCGAAACCCAAGAGGAGATCGACACGCTCTGGGCCGCCTTGGGCGAAGGCGGCGAGGAAATGCGCTGCGGCTGGCTTGCGGATCGCTTCGGGTTAAGCTGGCAAATCCTGCCCAAAGCTCTTTCGCAATGGATGTCTGACCCAAAGACCGCCCCCGCAGTAGGAGCAGCCTTTCTGCAAATGGTAAAATTCGACATCGCGACCCTTCAGCGGGCCGCAGACGGCGCGACGTCCTAACCGTTCATCCGCGCCGCACGCCCTCCGCGACGTTTGGGGGCTAGCGGCCCCTCAAGTGCGGCATTGAGCACCGACTTCATCGGGTGATCGGCTGGCTCCCCCTCGTAGCGCTCCAGAAGCGCACGGATCACGGGCGTGGTGTCCGACGTCGGCACGGAAAGCGCCCAATCGAGAAAGATCGTGCGGCACTCTTCGATGGTGATCCCCTCGATGCGAAAGGACTCTCGGATGAGGCCCTTGGGATCGTTCGGGTCTTTTGGCTGAGCCATGATCAAAAATCCTTTATCCAAGCAGACGCGTGACCACCGCGTCCGCCTCTTGTGCTGCCTCGGCCATTGCCTGCCTGAGCGCTTCGATGTTTTCATAACCTGTCTCACGCAAGATAAACCGCCGTCCGCCTTCGCCAAGGTCTTCGGGCTTTAAAACGCCGCCTGTCAGCAATCGCGCCGACGCCTGCAGTTGCCAGAAGAGCGCCGCTGCACGACAAAGCGCCGCTTCATCTGCGGCATTGAACCAACCAGACGCGACACCGGCTGCGATTTGCTCGGAGACAAGTCGTGCATCGCTGCCCGCCCGAAGTGCTGCGGTCTGGGCGAGGAGTTCCACATCCTGCAAGCGCCCTGCCCCGATTTTCGCGTCCCAGTCCCCTTGGGGTGCTTTGGCGGCTGCAATCCGGCTTCGCATTTCACTCACATCGGCAAGAACCGATCCGCCTTTGGACTTCTCGGCCAAAAGCACACGGCGGAATGCCTCGACCTCGGCCCCAAGCTCCATATTCCCCGCCACAGGCCGCGCACGGGTGAGTGCAAGATGCTCCCATGTCCATGCCTCGTTCCGTTGGTAATCCTGAAACGCAGTGAAAGACGTGGCGACAGGCCCCTGCCGCCCCGAGGGACGAAGACGCATGTCCACCTCGTAAAGCCGTCCGTCCGACATGGGCACGGTCACAGCCGTCACCAAAGCTTGTGTCAGCCGCGCATAATAGGCACGCGTCGCCAAAGGACGACGTCCTTCCGAGCTTTCCACACCTTCCGCGTCATAGATCATGATCAGATCAAGATCAGAGGCGGAATTGAGCCGCGCCGCCCCGAGCGATCCCATCCCGAGCACGACAGCGCCGCGCCCCGGCGGGGTGCCGTGTTTGGCGCTGAAATCCTCAAGAACGAGCGGCCAAAGCCCTGCAATCACTGCCTCGGCCAGATCGGCATATTCTCGTCCTGCCTCGACAGCGGTGATCAAACCGCGCAGATGATGGACCCCGACGCGGAAGTGCCACTCCTTCATAAAGCGGCGGGCCATGTTCAACTTGTCTTCGTAATCGCGCGCCTCGCTCATTGCCCGTTCAAGCCGCTTGGTAAGCTTTTCAGCCCCAGGCCATTCGCTAAAGAACCCACCCGAGATGACCATGTCGAACACATCGGCGTTCCGCGAAAGATACTGCGCAAGTGCGGGGGCTGTGGCGCAGATATCCACGATCAACTGATTGAGCTGCGGGTTCGCCTCGAATAGCGAAAAGAGCTGCACCCCCGCAGGAAGCCCCTTGAGAAATGCGTCGAACTGCAAAAGCGCTTCGTCGGGCTTTGCCGCCTCTTTCAATCGCGAAAGGATTTCGGGCCGTAGCCGCTTGAAAATTTCGACCGCACGGTCCGAGCGAAAGGCGGGATAATCCATCCAGCGCTGCACGATTTCTGCACCGAAATCGTCGACAGGCTTGGCCTCTCCGGGGGCAAAAAACCCTTCGGTGAGGGTGTGGACCTCTTCGATGCGTTGCACAAGCTCGGCCCGAAGTGCCTCTGTCTCGTATCCCATGAGCGCCGCCAACCGTTCGAACCCCTCGGGCGTCGTGGGGAGCGCATGAGTCTGTTGATCGTTGATCATCTGGACGCGGTGTTCGACCGTTCGATGGAAAACGTAATGCTCATAAAGCGTATCGGCGACCTCTTGCGGGATCCACTCAGCCCGCGCCAGTTCTTGTAGCCCCTCGCGCGTTTGCCGCACGCGAAGCGCAGGATTGCGCCCCCCCGCGATGAGCTGTCGTGTTTGGGTGAAGAACTCGATCTCGCGAATACCGCCGCGACCGAGCTTCATATTATGTCCTTCAAGGACCAGCGGCCCATGCAGCCCTTTGTGATCGCGGATCTTGAGCCGCATATCATGGGCATCCTGAATGGCCGCAAAATCGAGATGCTTACGCCAGACAAAGGGACGAAGCGTTTCAAGGAAAGCCGCGCCCGCTTTGATATCGCCCGCGCAGGGGTTCGCCTTGATATAGGCTGCGCGCTCCCACGTGCGGCCCACGCTTTCGTAATAATGCTCGGCTGCAAGCGTCGAGAGACACACAGGCGTCACGCTCGCATCGGGACGGAGCCGAAGATCCGTGCGGAACACATAACCATCAGCCGTCACATCCGAGAGGATTGAGGTCATCTTGCGCGTGACACGGATGAAGGCGGCGCGCGCGTCGAAATAGCTGTCCTCGTCGAAGCGGCTCTCGTCAAAGAGCATGATAAGGTCGATGTCGGACGAATAGTTGAGCTCGCCCGCCCCCATCTTGCCCATAGCAAGCGCAATCATCCCGCCTGCAACCTCTGCGTCCTCGATCCCGAGACTGGGGATTTTGCCGCGATTGATTTCGGCCGCCACAAGTCGGCGCAGACAGACATCAACCGCCGCTGCTGCAAAGTCCGACAAAGCGCCCGTCACCTTTTCAAGCGGCCAGACACCGCCAAGATCGGCAAGCGCGGTCAAAGCCGCGATCCGCCGTTTGGCGCGGCGAAGCTCGACGGCCAAAGCGTCGGCCTCGAGAGCGCGCACCGCTGCCAAGGCAGCATCCAGCGCAGCTTCAGGGTCGTGGAAGGCGTCGGCAAGCCAATCCGCCTCTTTCTGCATCAGTCCGAGGAGATAGGGACTGGAGCCCCCTGTCCCCGCAACAAGTTGGGCGGTGTTAGCGGAAAGTCCCGTAAACAAAGCGGCAGCATCATCGGCGCGCTCGGGTTCATAGGGACGGGGAATGCGGGTGATGCGGGATTCGAAGCTCATGCGCGGAGATTGCGCCTTGAATTTAGGCGGGTCAATTGGCACCACTGGGGCCAAGCCATCGAAATATCAGAGAAGATCATGAGCAAAAGTCTCAAACGCGTGACCAAGGCCCTCCATGACGCTGGGATCGACGCCTTGCCCGTCGAAATGGGCGCGGAAACCCGCACCGCGCTTCAGGCGGCCGAAGCTGCAGGCTGTCTCGTTGACCAGATCGCCAAGTCGATCATTTTCCAAGGCGAGACCAGCGGCGAAGCAATCCTCTTTGTCACGGCGGGCAACAATCAGGTGGACCCCGCCAAAGCCTCCAAGGTCGCGGGCGAGCCCTTGGGCAAGGCCGATGCGACCTTGATCCGCAATCAGACGGGCTTTGCC
>JALRIK010000044.1:0-8402 GCA_023255435.1 Marivivens sp. | reverse complement strand
AGGCACGCCGAGACATATTTTCCCCATAAACGCAGTCGATCTTGAGCGAATTTCGGGCGCAAAACGGGCCGATTTCACCGAGTAAGTCCAAATTTTTTCCAAGAAAAACAATTGCCTTACTCGCCCTATGCGGAAAAATGTTAAAATCTTTCACATATGGTCTTGAAGCGAGGGGGCCTGCTTCCGATATTGGGTAATGTAAAAGGCATTCACATAACCCCAAAAAGGAGCACCAAATGAGCGACAGCACCGCATTCACCCCCGCCCGCACCCAGCCCGTTATGGGTTGGTTTCAACGGTCCGAGGCTTGGCTTGACAGCAAAGGCCATGGCGCATGGATCGCCGCAATGGTTCTTGGCTTTATCTTCGTCTGGCCCGTCGGCCTCGCCCTTCTCTTTTATATGATCTGGAGCAAACGCATGTTCAGCACATCCTGCAAGTCTATGAAACACTCCCGCCGCGCCGCCATGAGCACCTTCCGCTCGTCGGGCAACAGCGCTTTTGACGCCTACAAGGCCGAAACGCTGCGCCGCCTCGAAGAAGAGCAGACCAACTTCGAAGCCTTCCTCGAGCGTCTTCGTGAAGCCAAGGACAAGTCGGAATTCGACCAGTTCATGGACGAGCGCGCCAAGAAAGCATCCAAAGACGTCCATCAGGACGCTTGATCCCAACCTCGGCCCTGTGTCCTCCCCACAGGGCCACCTTGCACACGGAGACCTCACGACTATGTCCGCCTATCACACCCTTCCCGACCCGCGCACCCACCCCGAGTTCTATCGCTCGGTTGTGCTCAAGCGGGCCTTGGCCTGGTGCGTCGACTTTGCTTTGATCGGGATTCTTGCCGTGATCCTCGTCCCACTCACAGCGTTTACGGCGGTGTTCTTCTTTGCCTTTTTCGCAATGGTCGTGGGGTTTCTCTATCGCTGGTTCACTCTGGCAAGCGGTTCGGCGACTTGGGGCATGCGTCTCTTTTCGATCGAAATCCG
The DNA here is from genome assembly GCA_023255435.1 of Marivivens sp. Lineage (GTDB taxonomy): Bacteria > Pseudomonadota > Alphaproteobacteria > Rhodobacterales > Rhodobacteraceae > Marivivens. Next base: position 7,416 of record JALRIK010000044.1, on the reverse strand, counting down.
CAACGGCCATGGTGAAAAGCTCTCTTCCCAAGAGGCGCTGATGCACACGCTGGGCTATACCGTTTCGGTCATGGTCGCACCGCTTCAGCTCGTTTCCATCGTGTTGATGCTCCTGACCGAGCGTAAACAAGGTCTTACAGACCATTTTATGGGAACAGCGGCTATAAACCGCCCTCTCTGACCCGTAACCATAAGGGTATTGGCGAGTATGCGCAGGCTTGGTAGTCTCGCGCATATTCGTTGTCTTGTTTTGAAGTATCCCTACTGAAATGCGTCACTCGCTCCCGCTCACGCCCCAGTTCTACGTCACAGCGCCGCAGGACTGCCCCTATCTGGACGACCGAAAAGAGCGCAAGCTTTTTACGGCGCTTCAGGGCGAGAACGCCGAGCTTCTGAACAATGCGCTTTCGAAACAAGGCTTTCGTCGGTCCCAGAACGTGCTTTATCGCCCGTCCTGTTCGGATTGCTGCGCCTGTCTTTCGGCCCGCATCCGCATTGCGGACTTCACCCCCAGCAAGAGCCAGAAGCGGGTGCTCAAGCGCAACGCGCATCTCAAGCATCGCTCGACCTCGCCTTGGGCCACCGAAGAACAGTTCGCCCTCTTCCGACGCTATCTCGACAGTCGGCACGCGACCGGCGGGATGGCGGAAATGGATATTTTCGAGTTCGCGGCCATGGTCGAGGAAACCCCGATCAAGACCCGTTTGATCGAGTTTTCTGATCCCCAAGCAGAGCGCGAGACCGAAATGCTCAAGGCGGTCTGCCTGACCGATGTGCTCGATGACGGATTGAGCATGGTCTATTCGTTCTTCGATCCCGATATGACCAAATATTCGCTCGGGACCTATATCATTCTGGCGCATATCGAGCTCGCCCAAGATCTGGGTCTTCCCTATGTCTATCTGGGCTACTGGGTGCCTAATAGCCCCAAGATGGGCTATAAATCCAAGTTCAATGCGCTTGAGGTGTTCGTCAATGGCGCGTGGGAGCCGATGGAAGATCCCAAGGCTTATGAGATTACGACCGATCCATTGACGGTCCAGCCCATCGCCGAACAGGTCGCGCGGCTCTCTATCCCCGACACGCGGCTCTAGAACGGCCCTCCTCCAATGCAAAAACGGCGCCCCTTGGGGCGCCGTTTGTTTTCAGATGCACCGCTCTTCTAGTTTAGGAGAGACGGCACAATGGTCACGATGGAAGGTGCAAGTGCCAGAAGCAAAAGCCCGCCCATCTGGATCAACACGAACGGAATGATCCCGCGATAGATGTGACCTGTCGTGACCTCTTTGGGCGCCACGCCACGCAGATAGAAGAGCGCGAAGCCGAAAGGCGGCGTGAGGAACGAGGTCTGCAAGTTCACCGCAACCATGATCGTCACCCACTTGGGATCGAACGAGCCGCCATAGATCACGGGACCGACGATCGGGATCACAATGTAGATGATCTCAAGGAAGTCGAGCACGAACCCGAGGACAAAGAGCACGAGCATCACGATGAGGAACGCTGTCCATTCATTCGAGAAGCTGCGCAGGAAGTCCTGGATATAATGCTCGCCGCCGAACGAGATCAGCACGAGGTTCAAAAGCTGCGAGCCGATCAGGATGGTGAAGACCATTGAGGTCACTTTGGCCGTTTCGCGGACCACAGGCGACAGGACACCATATTTGAACAGAACGTAGCAGCTCCAGAAGAAGCCGAACATCGAGAACAGGAACGCGCCAAAAGCAACAATGAACGCGATCAGGTTCTCGAAGCTCATCCCGCCTTCGGCAAAGCGCATGTCGAAGTTGATCCCGACAATCAGCATTAAGCCAATGGCAATGGCCGTATAGATGACCATTTTGGCGGAACGACCATTGTTGATGAGCACACGGCCCGCAGCAAGTAGGATCGCGCCGCCCGCACCGAGCGCCGCAGCGGGCGTCGGGTTGGTCACACCGCCAAGGATCGAGCCAAGAACCGCAACGATCAGAACGAGAGGCGGGAAGACCACCTTGATGATATCGTTCTGGCTCATGCGGAAGGCCGCCTCTTTCACGCCGATATAGACGAGGAAGAGTGGAAGCGCGATCCAAAGGACGGTTTGTCCTGCGGTGGTGACGGGGCTGATAAAGGCAATGTCGATCACCGCAATGAGACCGACACCGATCGCACCGATGACCAAAGGACGCGCATCAAGACCGGGGTTCACGCCGCGCGCAACTGCTAGAGCAAGGCTTGCCGCAAGCATGAGGATCGCAAGACCCGTGCCGATGATCGGCGCAGCGCCAAGCTGACGCTCGAATTCGGCAGCGCGCTCTTCTTCGCTGAGAAGTCGGGCTTCCTGAGCGCCGCCGTTGGCCTCGATCGCTTGTTGCTGCGCAACCGCTTCATCCCAAGCTTCCTGACCATGAAGCTCGATCATCGAAGCCTGACATTCGGACGACACATTGGTGCGAAGGCTCGCAGCTTCGGAAGCATCCGAATAGGTGTCGACGATGATGGTTTGCGACCCAACGATGTTCAGCTGACCTGCAACAACGACCGCAAGCACAAGAGCCGCAGGAACCCCGAGGAACCAAGTCAGAGCCTCGTTGCGGGTGCGCAGAACCTTGCCGCTTGCGACCAACTGCACTGCAGGCGCCTTGGACGGGTTGAGAAGTGCGAAGCCGAAGGCATAGACCGCATAGAGAACCGCAAGCAATACGCCCGGAAGCAGCGCCGCCTGAAACAGGGTGCCGACCGAGACAACCGCGGGCTCGCCCAGATAGGTCAGAGCATCGGTGCAGCCCGCAAGAACGGCGCGGTCTTCCTGAGCGGCGGAGTAGAGATCGCCCGCCAGGGTGCCCAAGAGAACGATGACGATCGACGGCGGAATAATCTGACCGAGCGTGCCCGAAGCTGCAATCACACCTGTCGCCAGTTCAGGCGAATAGTTATTCTTGAGCATCGTCGGCAGAGCCAGAAGACCCATGGTCACAACAGTAGCGCCCACGATCCCCGTCGATGCGGCAAGGAACGCCCCCACAACCACGATGGACACGGCAAGACCACCCGGAAGCGGGCCGAAGACGTTCGCCATCTTGGTCAGAAGCTCGTCCGCAATACGCGAGCGCTCGAGCATGATGCCCATCATCACGAACATGATCACGGCAAGCAGGGTCTCGATCGACTGGCCTGCAAAGACGCGCTCATTCATGCGGTTCACGATGAACGACACGTTGCGGTCCATCGCCACTTCCCAGCCCTGTTCAAAGACGGCTTTGCCGACCCTCGGCAGATCAGGATAGGTGAAGACCGAGATCGCGTCGGGTTTGACCCCCGTGCTCGTCAGGGCCCGATAGGCCTCGGACGACGTGTCGATGGCCTGATGGATCAGCAATCCCGCGCTGTCGAGCGCGGCAATCGCCGCAAAAGAGATCACAGCCGCACCACCGATCGCAAAAGCGACGGGGAAGCCGGACAGGATCGCACCAAAGAGCGTCAGAAATACGATAATGATACCGATTTCGACGCCATCAAGTCCTAGAAACATCTTGCTATCCCCTTAGTGGATTTCGGCGACGAGCTCGGCTTGTTCATCGCCAAGAACGTCTTTGTCATGGAATTTGCCCTCGGCGGCCTCGCCCTCTTTGCGCTCGAGATAGGAGCGATAGAAGAACGCGACAGCGTGAAGCATCACCATGGCCGTGTAGGTCAGCATCAAAAGCTTGAAGAGGAAATAGGCGTTAAAGCCGTTCGGGCTGAACCCGATGGTTTCGATGTTCCAGCGCACGGCGGGAGCCTTGCGGATCACCTTTTCAAGCGTGTCGGAGGCCGAGATATTGGGTACCATCATGTGGCGCCAGAAGAAGAACCATGCATAGATCCAGACGATCAGCGCGGAAGGCAGCATGAACACGAGGCTTCCCACCATGTCGATGGTCTTTTTGGTGCGGTATTTGACCGACGAATAGACAAGATCGACGCGCACGTGTCCGCCCTGAACAAAGGTGTAGGTCGCACAAAGAGCGACGATCAACGCGTTGTAGAACTTGAGACTTTCCGACCACCAGCTCACATCGAAGGTAAAAGCCATGCCGAACCCGATGGTGATCTGGCTCACGGCAAAAACACGCTGGAGGAAGATGATCATGATCTGGATGAGCACCATCGCAAGACCGGCCCAAGCCATGGTGCGGCCGACCGAATTGGCAAAGGTCTCGAGCCCGCGCACGATGCCCCACATGAAACCGTTGTGCAAAAAGCCGATCACAGAGACGATCAGCAAGAGCACCAGCATCACGAAAAAGAACTCTTCGGATGCACCATAATAGACGAAACGCAACAAGGATTGCTTGTCTTCGGTGGTATTTTCCCACGTGACCCAATCGAGCCAGCTCGAGACATGCGTAAACGCGTAGAACAGATTGTAGAAAGCTTCGAGAAGATTACCGAAGAACCACTGAAGAGCACCCGAGGCCTCGAATTGGTCGAGACAGCTGACGCCCCCCTCTTCGCTCGCGGCGAAAAAGCCGCTGCACTGGGTCGTTTCGTCCATTGTTATCCTCACCCCAATAACGGACGGAGCGCAAAAGGCGCTCCCTATTGCAGGTCAAGCCCCTCCGGATAACCGGAAGGGCCCATTTTGACGAGAGTGTCTGCGGATTAGCCTGCGTTGACGCGGGCACGCTGGCGCTGGAACACGCCGTCCGAGATGCTGGTCCAGTCATAGGTCGATGCGACCGATGCTTCGAACGACGCACGGATGCGCGCAAATAGCTCGTCACCCATGAATTCGTCGAGCGCTTCTTTGGAGGCCTTACCGAAGGCATCCCAAACGTCATCGGGGAATTCCATGATCTTGACGCCCGACTGACGAAGACGCTCGAGAGCAGCACCGTTGTTGGCGTCAGACTGCGACAGCGACCAGTGGTGCGTAGCCATAGCTGCGGTTTCGATGATCTTCTGCTGCGACGGGGTCAGCGATTCAAAGACATCGCGGTTCACAGCACAAGCAAGCGCCGAACCCGGCTCGTGGAAGCCGCCAGTGTAGTAGAACTCACAGACTTCCTGGAAGCCGAGACGTTCGTCGGCGAACGGGCCGATCCACTCTGCGCCGTCGATCGCGCCCGAAGCGAGCGCCTGATAGATTTCACCACCCGGAACGTTCTGGACCGAAGCGCCGGTGCGACCGAGAGCGAGACCGCCGATGCCGGGCATACGGAACTTGAGACCCTGAAGGTCGGCTGCCGAGTTGATTTCCTTGCGGAACCAACCGCCGGGCTGGTGGCCGGTGTTGCCGCACAGGAACGACTTGAGACCGAAGATCTGGCCTAGCTCGTCATGCAGCTCTTTGCCGCCGCCATGCTGATACCAGGAAATCATCTCGCCGCCGGTTGCACCAAAGGGCACAGCGGTGAAGTAATAGTAGCCGGGATGCTGACCACCGAAGTAGTAGTCTGCCGAGTGATACATATCGGCCTGACCCGAGCTTACGGCGTCGAACACTTCGAATGCGCCGACGAGCTGGCCTGCGGCCTTTTTCTCGATCACGATCTCGCCGTCGGCCATCGCATTGACGAGTTCAACGAATTTTACTGCAGCGTCATCAAAGACGGCAAAGCCATCCGGAACCGAAGTCACGAGCGTGAGCGTGCGAGTGCCCTGAGCGATTGCCGGAGCGGCAAGGCCAGTAGCAGCGGCAGCGGTGCCGCCGAGTGCAGATGTTCTCAGAAAAGAACGACGATCCATGGTTTCCTCCCATTTGGATTGATCCCTACTTTACGTAGAGACGCTTCGAACTAGTGCCCCACGCTAGCTGTTCAATTCGCAATCTGAAAATACCTATTACTACGTAGTGACCCACATTTGTCAGGAAAACTAACCAAAAACGTTGATTTGAAAGGAGCAAAATTCGAAGTAATTTTGTGATCCTTGATGGTTTCCCTAGGACAAACCCACGAATCCCCCTATCGAATCAGCATGTTTTCCCGCCTCTCACACTTGCGACTCCGCTACGGCATGCCCTTTGCCCAACAGTTCACACTGTTGGCGGTATTGCCATTGATCATCGCGGTTGCGGTGATCGCGGGCGTTGTAGCCAACCAGTCGAATATTCTCGCCGCGCGCGAGGTCCGTGCGCTTGAAGCGCAGATCCTCAATGCCAAGCGTGACGAGCTTTCCAACTATGTCTCGATTGCGCGCTCGGCCTTCGAGAACTTCTATGCCCGCAAGGCCACGAGTGACAGCCGCGCCAAACTCGAGGTGACGCGCCTTCTTGCTGCGATGCTCGTGGATCAGGACAGTTACTTCTTTGTGTTCGACTATGACGGCCAGAACCTCGTGGCCTCTCGCACCAGCGGGCTCATGGGGCGCAACCGACTGGGCTTTCGCTCCGACGAAGCTCCGGAGATCACGCAAAAGCTCATCGAAATCGCGCAGAGTGGCGGCGGATACCATTCCTTCAAATGGCCCCGCCCCGTCACAGGCGAGATGGGCGAGATGGTGGTCTATGTCAACGGGCTTCAGGAATGGGGCTGGGTTGTAGGCACGGGTGTCTTTCTGAACGACATCAAAACCCAAATCGCCAGCGCCGAAGCCGAAATCGCAGGGCGCATCACCCGCACGTCGTTCTATATTCTCACGATTGCCACCGCTGCGCTCCTTGCGGTCTTCGGATCGGGTTTGTTCCTGAACCTGCGCGAAAGACGGGTGACGGACGCCAAGCTCAAACAGCTCACCCAACGGATCGTCGACACACAAGAAGAGGAACGCGGCCGCGTAGCGCGCGAACTGCACGATTCCATTTCGCAAATGCTCGTGGGCGTGCGCTATGCGTTGGAATTGGCACGCCGCCGCCTTTCCTTGGGTGATGAACGCGCCAGCGAGAGCCTTGATAAGGGCATCTCGAGCCTCGGCAGCGCCATTCAGGAGGTCCGCAGGATCAGTCGCGACCTGCGCCCCGGCGTTCTCGATGACCTTGGGCTTGGTCCTGCTATCCAAGCGTTGATCGAAGAATTCGAAAGCCGCACGGGGATCAAATCAGACTTTGAAACGGTGGTGTTTCGCGGACGTCTCGACCGCGAGGGTCGTATCGCACTCTACCGCATTGCGCAGGAAGCACTCACCAATATCGACCGCCATTCCGAAGCCACAGCGATCAATATCAGCCTTCGCGGCACGCGCAACGGGGCTTTGATGCGGATATCAGACAACGGCAAAGGCATGGAATGGCCCCAACCCGCCAAGGCCACGGGGGGGCTTGGAATGCGCAACATGCAAGAGCGGCTCGAACAACTCGGCGGCACGCTCAAGGTCAAAAGTGAACCAAGCGGCGGGACGACCATTGAAGCGTTGGTCCCCTTGAGCCATATGCTCGCGCCCGACAACAGAGCAAAGGACAAGGCATGACGATCCGTGTCGTAATCGTGGACGACCACCCAATGGTCGCAGAAG
>JALRIK010000043.1 GCA_023255435.1 Marivivens sp. | reverse complement strand
CCCTTTCTTTGCGACTAGCAGGGCGCATGGAGATCACCGAAACCCCCTCGACCCCCAATGTCGCGAAGACTACAGCAATCGTGCCATCTGAAAGTTGACCAATCGCCATATGGCGGCCGTTTTTTGCCGGCAACACAAACGAAGAGAGGAAGAACTCCTCATTCAAATCGGCAAAATCCAACCCGTGCTTTGCAAGGTTTATTCGGCGTTTAGCTTCGTCCCATACGATCATCAGCATGGTTATTGTATATACATAAACACTGTATCGTCAAGTTGGACCACTCGAGTAGTCGCGCTCATACAAATCAGTTGTTTTAGCTCCAAGATATTAACCTCAAATCGCCGCATGTTCGGGTGTCGATCGCTTAACTAACAGCAAGAAGTTAATAAGCGTTTATCCTCGTCAAAACATGCTCGCTCAAACAAATTGATTGTTCGCGATGCATGGGCATGGCGAAGAAGTCGCAACTGAGCCGGTAATTCTTACCGATATTCCCGATTGCGAGAGAAATGCAAATCCGACGACCGTGCTAATCCCCTCACCCCGAAATACTCTCCAGATACGCCAGAATGAAATCCTGCACGGTGCGGTCTTCGATGCCGACGTGGCGCATTTTGGTGCCGGGCATAAAGCCGTCGTTGTCTTCCATCCATGCGCGGAGCGCGGCTTGGGTCCAGACGATGCCTGAGGAGGCGAGGGCTTCGGAATAGTCAAAGCCTTCGACCGATCCTGCGGCGCGTCCGACCACATGGTCGAGCATGGGGCCATAGCTTGGGTCGCTGGCGTCAGGGGCATGGCAGCGGCGGCATTCGGCGGTAAAGAGCTTTTCGCCCGCTTCGATTTTGATCTGCTCGAAGCTCTCGGCGGCCAGTTGCGAGCCGAGCGCGATGAATCCGAGTGCGATAAGATGGGTGATGGGACGCATGTGAACCTCCTGTGGTGTCGGAGGAAGATTACCCCTCGGCCCGCAACCAAGAATTGAGCCAGATCAACAGATCGCCCCTCCTTTGGTCGTAGTATCCGCGCAAATCAGCGGCTAGCGCATCCATTCCCGAAGCGTGATGAAGCTACCAAGTAGCGCCCGTATCATAGCTTTGGCGCGCGGATGGGGTGCAAGGCGGCGGGCAAGGATCGGACCCTTGGCATAATAAAAGGCGATAAACCTTCGACCAAACCCGTAGCGGGCCAGTTCCAGATCGCGAAAGAGCCTGAGATAGACCACATTCGGGTGGTCGAAATTCTCGTAGACGCAGGTCGCGATAAAGCAGCCACCCTCGACGGTTATGGTGGTTTCGTCGTCATCCTCGAGTTCGGGATGCTCTTCGAGATATTTGTCGAGCGCGCGGGGCGACGTTTGATGGAACCACAGCGGTTTGCTCAGCCCCAGCGCCCGCTCTGTTTCAAGATTGCTCACGTCCTCGCGGTTCAGACCGAGGACATCCAGAAAGTCCTGAGCATTCGAGCTTGGGTTGTTCGCCATATAAACGTCATAGGCTGCGTCGCGCATGTCCGGATCGAGCGCGAGGTAAAGCTCGGTCACGGCATCATCGCTCGCCCCTGCTATGAGTTGGGCTTGGGCATAGGCGTTGAGGGTCAGCGTGGTGTCATATTCGCCAAGCGCGAAACCCGCCGCAACCGAGAGCAGTCGAATGTCATACATCTGCGGCGACAGCTCGTCAAAGAAAAGGTCGATCGCCTCGTGCGGGAGGTTGTTCAGAAAGGTCTGCCATGTCTCGGGCGGGACAGCATAGGCAAAGGCATTGACGTGCAGAACATCGACCAAGCCAACTTTTTCCTCGACGCTCAGGCCCTGCATGAAGCTTTCGATCTCCTGAGCGCTATTTGCGGTCAGGAACTGTTCAATCTGAAGGTGGGACAAGCCCCCCGGAAGAGGCTCTGACGTGCCCGGATCAATAGGGTCAAGCGGGATAGAGCCATCGGGCGGCACTGCATTCAGGATCGCAACAATCTCGTCGGTGGGCGATGTGTCCATAGCGTCGGCAAGCGAGGCTTCGAACTCGACCTCGCGTCCGCCCAAACCGACTAGTCGCGTGATCCCGCCTTCGTCATGGTTGACGACAAGATCACCCTGATCGGTGGTGGTGAGCGCCATGACGTCGGCGCTGCTGCCATAGGCATCGAGAAAGCTGAGCGTTTCGCCCGTCATCGGGTCAAAGTCGGTCAGAGTGGCAAGACTGTGGACGTCGACGACGTAGTGGTCCGTGCCGCTGTCGCCCGAAAGCGTATCGGTCCCGCTCCCCGAGATGAGGATGTCGTTGCCGTCCCCGCCGACGAGCGTGTCGTCGCCCTCGCCCCCGTCCAGAAGATCATTGCCCGTCCAGCCGCCAAGGTAATCGTTACCCTCGCCGCCATAAAGCTTGTCGTTGCCCGCGTTGCCGCGAAGCATGTCATTGCCGTAATAGCCCGAAATCTGATCATCATAGTTCGAGCCGCGCAAATCATCGTCATAGTCGGCGACTGGATCGACCTGCTGGTCGTGCCCCTGCATCGTCACACCGATGGCGCCATTGGTGAATTCGAGACGGATGACCTCGAACGGGTCGAGATGGAAGGAAAGCCCTTGGGCGGTCAGAAGCTCGGTCGCATTGAACGTCTCGATATAGGGACGTGCGTGCGGGCTGTCGACGTTGGCCTCGTCTTTGGTGGTGGTGGGATCGTCGATGACTCCAAGCAGCTCTGCCCAAAGATGATGATATCCCCCCACCAGCGGTGTCGGGTCGATCGTCACGTCGATCTCTGCGTCACTGCGCGATGAGATAAAGACCACTTTGCGGTCGTCATTACCAAAGGCATGCATGACCAGCTGGTCTTTTTGATCCGCTGTCCGATCCTCGAGCTTGACCGTAAGAGCATCGCGAAATTCGAGAGGCGTGTTGAGATCATAGTAGTTCAGCCCCCTGAGATTGAGCGACATCATACGGTAAATCTCGCCCGCAGGCGTGAGCGTGTAGCTATAGCCTCCTGGCGCCGAGGGGTCCTCGGTCATCTTGGCCAGTTTGTCGTTGAGCGTCGTATACTGCGTGCCCCAGACCGCCGCATGATCGACCCCGCGTTCGATCATATACCCAAAGGTTTCAAGCATGGCGGAGCTTTGGCGAAGGCCTAGATCTTCGCTGTCGGTCTGGATGTTCCACTCGGAGACATAATACTCGAGATCGGGCTTGATCCCCTCAAGTTCGGTCCATCTGTCGAGCTGGTCAAAGTGCTTGGCTCGTGCGCCTGCCGCGTTGTAATCTTGGGGGTAGTTGTGGGTCGAGACGGAGTCGATCGCTTCGCGGGCGGCAAGCGACAATTCGTTGAAAATCTCGTCAGCAGTGTCGGGAAGCCAGCCGGGTGCGCTTTGGACCGAGATCCTTGGTTCTTCGAAACTTGACGGATCCCCCAGCTCATCACGGTAGATGTCGAACATCGTCTGAAGGCCAAAGGCGATATGGTTGGCAAAATGGCCGTATTCCGCGGCGCTCAGGTGGTCGTTGTGATACCAGAACTCGTTGCCCAGTTCGATTTTCTCGATGTTGATCGGGCCATAGGCGCCGCGCATCATCTCATCGATTGAATCGAGAATGCTATAGCTTCCAAATGGACTCGCCGAGCGAAGTCCATCGGGGCCCACCGTGTCGGTGAAATAGTTGGTGGACGGCGTGGTGATGTTGATATCCATACCGTTCGACCACGAATAATCGAAAGCGGCAGGAATGGTTACGATCCTGTCTTCACCGCTATCCGAAAGTCCCGAAGGTTTGTAGATATCGAGAAAGCGAGCGCTCAGGTTCGAGCCCGGGGCGAAGAGCTCTTCGGTGACTGTGCCACCCGGAAACCGCAATTCGCTCCAGTTCATCTGTTTGATCATGCGGTCGAACGGACCGCCCGGATCAAGGAAATCACGGGTGAAAAGCGCGTTTACTTCGAAATGGCTATGGCCGATCGTTGAACCGACCGTCCCTGCCTTTTCGATTGTAAACGAGACTTGGCTCATGACTTGCCCCAAACTGGAGCATTTCTCTCATCTCGGAGCGAGGTTCATCGCGGTCGTAAGACGAAGACGAGGTAAAACGCTTTTGAACGGTAATAAGCCCCCAAAGGGAGCAACTCGGTAAACGGTCGGGAAGTGCTATATCTTATAAGTATTCCCACATATTTGCCGTGAAATTGTGGTAATATCATGGCGTGACCAAGAATCGGCCCCGCCTCTTTCTAGTTTCACTGATATTTTGATCTGCCTTCGGCAGGTCGTCGCTTTAACCGAAGAGCACGACGACCCAAGCGACGCCAGCCGCAACGGCGGTGACGGCAACTGCGGCGGACCCTGCATCTTTGGCCTGTTTGGCCAGTGGGTGCTGCTCCTCGGTGACAAGATCGACCGTGCGCTCGATGGCCGTATTCATCAGCTCGGCGGCCAGAACCAGTATGCCCATGACAAGGATGAGCGCCAGCGCCGTCCCTTCCAGAAGCCAAAGCGCCAATCCGCCCGAAACCAGATTGGCCCAAACCCAAGTGCGGAACGAATGCTCGTTGACCCAAGCGTTCTTGACACCATGCCAGCTCCAGATCGTGCGGTATTTCAGACGCTCAAGAAAATTTCTCATGACAAAGGTGCCTTCGCGCGGGCAGGTTAACCATCACTCAATTCGATCTCGTCGGCCACGACATAGATCGGGCGGCGCTTTGCTTCGAGTAGCGCCTTGGCGACATATTCGCCGACCACCCCGAGCCCTAGAACCGTCGTCCCCCCGAAAAAGGCGATCAGCACCGCAAGAGACGCAAACCCGTTGAAGGGCGCCTCGAAGAACAAACGCTGAAGAATGATCCACGCCATATAGAGAAAGCTAAGCGTGGCGATAAGAAGCCCCGCAATCGACATGATCCGGATGGGCGCAATCGAAAACGAGGTCAGCCCATCTACAGCCAACCCCAATAAACGGATCGGCGAAAAGCTGGTGCGCCCTGTCGAGCGCTCGGCCACTGTCATGGGAATACCGATCTGCCGAAACCCGACCCATGTATAAAGACCCTTCATAAAACGCTGGGCTTCGGGAAGCTTGCCGATGGCCGCGACCACACGGCGGTCAAGCAAGCGGTAATCGCCTGCATTCTTGGGCAGCTCGGTGCGCGAGCCGTAATTGACCAGACGATAGAACGCTTTGGACAAAAGCCGCGTGGCAAGCCCCTCTTGGTCGCGGCTGCTCTTGAAGGCATAGACAACGTCATAGCCCTCGCGCCACTTGCGGATCATATCGGGAATGAGCGCGATGGGATGTTGAAGATCCGCATCCATCATGATCACCGCATCCGACCAATGGGCATCGAGCCCTGCACTCAGCGCAGCCTCTTTGCCGAAATTGCGGCTCAGAACGATGAGCCGCGTCGGAGCGTCGAAATCGGTTGCCTTGAGAACGTTGACCGTTTCGTCCTTGCTTCCGTCATCGACAAAGAGCAGCGAAAGCTCTACGTCAAGGTCCTGTTCGATCTTGGGCAGCTCAGCATTGAGCGCCGCGGCCAGCGCAGGAATGCCCTTGGCCTCGTTGTAACAGGGGATAAGGATCGTGATCGACGTCATGCCTTAGGCGCTCCATGGTTCGCAAAGGACCAGAATTTGGAGACAGTAAAAACCGTTCCCGCCGAAAAAACCATGGCAATCGCGATAAACCAAATACGCTCTTGGCCCGCACCCCAGACGAGGACCACCAGAACCGCATTGTTCACCAGAAACCCGAGAAGCGCGGTAAAGCCGAACTTGGGCAAAGCCTTGAGATGCGGTGCATCAGACCGAAAGCTCAGGTGATAGTGCCCGAAATAGGACACCGAGAACGCGCACAGAAAGCCGATCAGATTGCACCAGAAGATGCTGATCCCGAAAGCTGAATTCACGAAGTTTGCTATGACATAATGCGCGACCGTTGCAGCAACGCCGACCACACCAAAGACCGCGACTTCACGATTTATAAAAGAAACCTTCATAGCGCACAGCTATGACAGCTCGGGCGACAAATCCAGTTTCAATATTGTAAAGTCTTGGATACTTACCACTAGACTATTTCGCCCAAGGAGCTTTCGTGAATCTTCCTCGTCTTACCTGGCCAACGGTCCTCGGGATTATGCTTCTTTTTTCGTTCGTAACCCGTTGGGGTTCGATCACACAAGAAATCCTAGACTGGGACGAAAGCACGTTTATCGTTTTGGCGGGGAGCGTCGCCCGAGGCCATTTGCCCTATGTCGAGATGTGGGACATCAAACCACCGCTATTCTTCCTCATAATGGGTGGAGCAATGCGCGTCTTTGGCGAGAGCATTGTCACAGCGCGGGGAGTCGGCTTGGTTGGAGTAGCAATCACGGCGCTCTTCGTGACCTTACTCACCGCAAGACTCAGTTGCCAACGGAATGCATGGATCGCGGGTTTTCTCTATATTTTCGCTGCTGCTGCATTTCCAGTTCAACCGGCCATGACCGAGACGGTAGAGCTGGCATTTCTCTTGGCCTCTGTCTTTGTTCTCCTCGCATTTCGACACTCGCTCTTCGGAATTTTCCTTGTTGGATTTCTCATTTCTCTCGCAACCTTGACTCGCACGAACCTTGCGACAACAGTAATCTTTTACGGAATACTCATTGCATCCGGGCTTTTTCGGCCCAATTCCGTTATGCCGCAACGCTTGGGCGTATTCGCCTATGTCATCGGCGGGATAATTCCGCTGGGTGCCGTGAGCTGGCTTTATTGGATCAACGGGGAACTTGATCTCTTCTGGATCACCAATGTCGATGTCGTGCTAAATAATGCGGGCGGACAGCGCAGTTTTCTCCTCAACGGCATTCTCGTATTGCTTGCGATCCCCGTCGCGAGTGTTGCCTTTCCCGATCTGTGGGGATCATTCCTGCTTTTCCCGATCGCGAAGCACGCGCGTGGCCTGTGGACTCAGCTTGCCAAAATGATACCCGACCTCAAAACCGAGGGTGGGCTAATCGCATCGACTGCGATCTCGGTCTGGCTCGGCATGGCTTTGAGCGGAAATTTCACATGGCACCACCTTCTCCAGCTTGCACCATTTCTCGCCATCGGGGCCGCAGTGTCTTTACCGACAGCTCCACTTAAATGGCACAAAATTTACGCGCTTATTGCGCTAGTTGGGTTAGCGATCCGAACGTTGCCGTCGTTTACCGTCGCGCTTTTGGTAGGACCATCAGAGCTCGAGCGTAATTTCCCGATCAGATCCATTGCAGAGTATATTAAAGACCAACGCACTGAGGACGATGAGGTTCTCGTTTTGGCGGGGCAATTGATCTATTTCTACCTCGCGCAACCCCCTATGGTGTTCTTCGCCGTGCATCCATCGAACATCATTCGCGACAATATCGAAACAGTCGTCGTCGACAAAGGTCTCGCACCGCCCCAAGCGTTCGAGAAAGCGGTCGCCAGCAAGCCGCGTTTCGTTCTGATGCCCAAAGAGCCGCTCTGGTATCTCGAAGTGCCGCGCGCGGATGTGCTGCACGAAATGCTCGCGCAGTCCTATCGTCCGACGCTCGAAAAAGGGGACTTCGTGCTCTACGAGCGGCTCTAGTCCTTGAGACCCATCAAGAAGTTTTTGTTCGGACAGGTGGCCATCGGTTCGGGCGCGCCGTCCTTGTTGTCCTCGAGGAATTTTTGACAGCCATTCACATCCTCACAGAACGCGCAGCGCATCATGGCCGAGCGAAGGCGTTGCGCGCCGCTGTCGCCTGCCTCGAGCACTTTTTCCAGCGACACATCCACCGTGTCTGCCATCTTATGCATCAAATCGAAGTGCGGCTCGAATTTGCGAAGTCCAAACATGTCTCTCTCCCCTTCAAAGCTATGAGACATGTGTCATCGCAAATCGGACCTTCTGCTTTGATCTAGCGCAATCGGGCTATTTGATCGCGTCGAGATAGGCGCGGACGGCAGACTGCACGTGACGGAACCGATCCCCGCCGAGATGTTTGCCCCCAAACCAACGGGTGACACAGATAATATGTCCAAAAAGCTCTTCGCGTTCGAGCATGCGGACAATCACCATGCCTGCGCCGCTCTCGCCATCGTCATTCTTGAGAGGCCCCTCCGCAAGAAGAACCGCCCATGTATTATGCGTTGCCTTGGCAAACTTCTTGGTCTTGCAAAGCTCTTTGATAAATTCTTTGGCGTCCTCGGCGGAATGACAGGGTGCGCCAGATACAGAATATTTTGACCCGCGGTCCGAGATAATATTGTCGAGGATCTTCATGAGGGCACAGTAATATCGGCCCGCAAAAGCGCAAGTCTCAGACGCGCAGCAATCGCAGCCACACCGAAGCCAATGCGCAATTCGTGCGAATTCCCGTATCGGAAGAGCCGTCGAGCCATGCATCGGGTCGATACTTCCAGTTACAATCCTGGCATGCTTTTTGCTCGTGTAATACTTCGGCAAGCTTTCTGCTTGGCAGTTTGTTCAAAGCAGCCCTTGAACAAACCGGCATCGCAACGTTTTCAACGTCAATCGTCATAGGTGCCTGAATGGTCATATTGGTTCTCCTTTGACGAAATTAACGGCTCAAAGGTGGTGTATTTTATACTCCGGGAGCGAATAACTACGCGCTCGGCGGGGCTATATCTACATTTCTCTGACATAAACACTTCTTTAGGGGCGGGATAAGTCCGATTTCCGACAACGGGGATACTTTCGCGACGGAAATTGCCCGTCTGTCCGTATCAGTTGCACCAAGCAACGAGTGACGAAATGAAAAACCTGAGAAAATTTGCAACGCCCCTTACCATCGGAACCTTTGTGATCATCGGAGTGACGGGGGTTCTGATGTTCTTCCATGCCAACACGGGACTGAACAAAGTGATCCATGAATGGATCGGACTGATGATGATTGCAGCGGTCGCGCTTCACGTCGCGCTGAACTGGCGCGCAATGACGGGCTATTTCAAGCGACCTGTTGCGCTCGCAGTAATGGGAACGTCGGTAGCGCTGCTGGCGTTGTCTTTCATCCCAGTCAGCAGACCCGATGGTGCCGAAGGCCGCCCCGATCTTGTTGCGGTGCGGATGGTCACATCTGCACCGATCGAAAACCTTGCCATGCTCTTGGGCGAGGATTCGGGAACGCTCATGGCGGCTCTGAGCGAGCAAGGCTACTCGCCCGTTGCAGGCCAATCACTCTCCGATCTGGCTGGCGGGGATATGCGCGCTGCGGCCTCGCTTCTAAGCAGTCTGCAAAACTAATCCGCCAATTCAGTAAAGCGCCGTCGGTTGACACAATACTCCGGCGGCGTCGCGTGCTCTTCCGCGGCCTTGAGCCAATCGGCGCAGGCATGTGGCGCATCACAGCCACGACAGGCCGTAACGAGGTCGGCATATTCCGTCTGGGATAATTCCCCCTGAGCCAAGGCACGTCCCAGATCCGCATGACACTGTTTGGCCATTCCGAGCGTGAGCCAGAAATGCTTGCGGATTTCACCCATGGGATGCATGACGATACCTCTTCAATCTATTCAATCAGAGGTTATCCGTCGGCATCCGCCGATGCTTTGCGCTAGATCAAGCTCGCCTAACTCGCGCCTGCAACGGCCCTAACAACCGCCATGCGTTCGCTATTTGCGGGATGCGTGCCCAAAAACCGATCCCCCGGATCGGGAATGCGGGTAAAAAAGAGCGAACCGCGAATTGGATCGAACCCCGCCGCCATGCTGATACGCGTTCCCAATGCATCGGCCTCGAGCTCGTAGCGTTTGGAATAGGTCCGTGCCCCGACTGCTGCGCCGATTTCCTGTGCCTCGCGGATACGATCCTCGGACCCTGCGCTAAAAACACCAGCGATCTGTCCGAGCATGACAGCCCCCACGGTCGCATTTTGCTGCTGGCGGAACAAATGGCCCGCGATGTGATGGGCCGCCTCGTGCGACATGACAAAGGCAAGCTCGTCCTCGTTCTGGACATCCGCCAAAAGAGCAAGCGTAAAGGCAATCACGGGCCGCCCGTTCCGATCCTCGGTTTGAAAGGCATTCGGCGGCACTTCGGGGCGATCATCCACCGCAATCAGGAAATCACAGCGCGGCGCTGTTCCCGCAGCGATACAGACCTCTTCGGCCACAGGCCCGACCCGCTCGACCACATTGACGAAGCGTTCGACGATCTCGCGGGCTCTCTCGCGGCCGACGGTTTGGGACACAGGCTCTTGCGGTGCTGGAAGTCGCGCTTCGGGCACAGGTCCCGCGCAGCCTGCCAGAAAAATCACAACACCAATGAGCGATAGGAAAATATGCATACCCGTGCCTTTTTTCCTTAGTCTAGTGATTTGGGGAAATCCTGCCAGTGCGATGACGAAGTTTTGTTGTCAGTTTCCTCTTTCCGAGGCTCAGTGAGAGGTCTAGGCTGAGTTCATGTTTACCATCGAACACGAATTTGACGCCACCGTAGTCACCCTTGTGGATGAGGGCGAAACCCCTCTGAAAGAGGACGTGACGGTCAACGCTTTTGACGACTGCGTCACCATCGAACAATACGATCCCTTGCATGATCGGGTGATGACGATCACGCTCTCGTTCACGCAAGTCCGCGATCTAGAAGCCGCGCTTGATCTGCCCGAGGGTGTCTATCGTCTCAAGCTCATCGACGAGGACGAGGCTTAGTCCAGCCTGAATGTCTTATCGCGCGAGGTTTCGCCCCTCACCAATGTGAACGATGTTTTCGGAACGCCGAGCGCCTTGGACAACAGCTTGATGATGGCGGCATTGGCTTTGCCGTTTTCGGGCACGGTCGTGACATAGACGCGAATGTCTTCCCCCTCGATCACGATGCGATCCCGGCTTGATTTTGGGGTGGCGCGCACGGTGAATTCGGTTGCGCCGTTGAGATGGGCTTTGAGGTCGGTCATGCGGCTGTTTAGCACCGTTCTCGCCTGCGATCATCTCTTTGATTTGGGCCAAAGACACTGGAACCGAAACAGGCGAGCCCTTACATAGGTCGCAACCATAGGAGTGCATATGTCCAAACGTAATGATGCCGTTCTCGATTTCCTTCTGACCCGCCGCTCGCAGCCGGCAAAACTCCTGAAAGCGCCCGCGCCTTCCGCCGAAGAGTTGAACACCATTTTGACGGCCGCCGCACGCACCCCCGATCATGGCAAGCTCGAGCCATGGCGCTTCGTCGTGCTCGGGAAAGAGGCCCTGAGCCGCATCGCCAAAGAAATGCCCGAGCGCGGCGAAGCGCTTGGCGTCGACCCCGACAAAGTTGCCAAATCGGCCGCCACCTACGGCAACGCCCAATTGGCCGTGGTCGTTCTCTCGACCCCCAAAGCGGGCACAGGCATTCCCGAGATCGAACAGGTCTATTCGGCGGGCGCAGTTTGCCTTGCCTTGGTCAATGCTGCCCATGCGATGGGCTATGGCGCGAATTGGCTTTCGGGTTGGGCAAGCCATGACGACGCCTGCGCGCGCGCCTTCTTCGACAAGCAGGACGGCGAAGCGGTAGCGGGTGTGATCCACCTTGGAAGCTTCGACAACCTCGCCCCCGAGCGCCCGCGCCCCGATCTGGCGAAAATCACCAAGTGGATCTCTGAATGATCTTTACCGACTTCTTCAAGGCCTTGGGTCAGCTCCCTGACCCGAGGTTTCGCGGCGTTTTGCTCAAGGGCATCGGCCTTGCGTTTGGTGCGCTCTTCGGGATGACCTTCCTTCTTGTGTCGGCCATCCAGATGTTTTTTCCCGAAACGATCAGCTTTCCCCTGATCGGCGAAGTCGACTGGACGCGCAATGTCGTCTCGGTCGGCGGGTTTTTCCTGATGATCGGGCTGTCGGTCTTTCTGATGGTGCCTGTGGCCTCGGCCATCACCTCTTTCTTTCTCGATGATGTGGCCCAAGCGGTCGAGGACGAGAGCTATCCCGGTCTTCCCGTGCCGCCGCCCGTCCCTTTCAAAGAGGCCTTGAGCGATACTTTCGCTTTCCTCGGCACGATGATCCTCTTGAACATCGTTGCGCTGATGCTCTCTCTACTTCTGCCGTTTTTTGGCTTTGCGATCTTTTACGTGCTGAACGGATACCTGCTCGGGCGCGAATATTTCCAGATGGTCGCCATGCGCCGTCTCGGACGCGAAGGCGCGATCAAGATGCGTAAGGCCCATTCCATGGAAATCTGGTTTGCGGGCTGCCTGATGGCGGTCCCGCTCAGTTTTCCTCTGATCAACCTTCTGGTTCCGGTGCTTGGGGCCGCGACCTTTACGCACCTTTTTCACAGGCTATCGGATTAACGGCTCACTTCGGGCGTGGACATCCGATGGAACCAGTCGATGTCTCTTACCGAAAAGTAACCCGACAAAAGCGTCCCCGCGATGATCGCCCAAAGGAAAAAGGCCACCACGGTCGTGATCTTGGCTCTCTTCTTGATCTGGGCATCAGCGGGGGCCGACGCATGGGTTCCGGGCACAATCTCGCCCGCCTCGCCTTGGGTCGTGAGCCTAAGCGGAAGCACGATGAAGAACACCATGAACCAAATCACAGCGAAGAGAACGAGGGCGGAAGTGATGCTCATGGTGCGTCCTTACATGGTTTGCGCCAGACCTAGCGGCCCCAGCGCAAAGGGCAAGAGTTAAACCTGCTCAAGCTCGATCAATGTTCCGTTGAAATCCTTGGGGTGAAGGAAGAGCACAGGCTTGCCATGTGCGCCGATCTTCGGCTCTCCTGTCCCCAGAACACGCGCTCCCTTGGCCTTGAGCTGATCGCGCGCGGCAAGAATATCATCAACCTCGTAACAAACGTGATGGATGCCGCCCGACGGGTTCTTGTCGAGGAAACCTTGGATCGGCGAACCTTCTCCGAGGGGGTAGAGCAGCTCGATCTTGGTGTTGGGCAGCTCGATGAAGACGACGGTTACACCGTGGTCGGGCTCGTCCTGTGGGGCGCCGACATTGGCCCCGAGCACGTCGCGGTATTGCGCAGAAGCAGCCTCCAGATCAGGCACAGCAATTGCCACGTGGTTAAGTCTTCCGATCATGAGATGCCTCCTCGTGCATGATTTGGCAAAGTATCTTTCGCACTCGCAGCATTGGCAACTTCGATTTTCGTGGCAAAGCGTCGCGGCCTTTAACCTCTGATTCACCAAATTACCGCAAGCTGGGATCAACGGGTTCTGCCACCGGAGTTGATCATGGATATCGTCGAAAATCTTAATCGCAAGCCGACCGCCTCTTTGCCGCTGCTCGGTCATACGGTGCTCTTGGTTGAGGATAGCCGTTTTACCTGCGAGGCGGTGCGCCTTTTGTGTCTCAAGTCGGGGGCACGCATTCGGCGCGCCGATACCATCTTGCACGCGCGCCAACATTTGCGGGTCTATCGACCGTCGGTGGTGATCGTCGATCTGGGGCTGCCCGATGGTGCGGGTGAGGATCTTATCGAAGAATTGAACAAGGCGCGCCCGCGCGTCGATGTCATTCTTGCCACCAGTGGCGACCGCTTTGGCGAGGATCGTGCAATCGCCGCGGGGGCGGACGGTTTTCTGTCGAAACCGATCACATCTCTGGCCGAGTTCCAGATCGCGATCCTCGATCACCTTCCCTATGACCGCCGTCCCCAAGGACCGCGCGCCCTCAGCGACGAACAGGTCCAGCCCGATCCGATTGCGCTTCATGATGATCTTGCCCTCGTCGCAGATGCATTGATCGACGCCAAATCGGGCGGACAGATCGACTATCTTGCACAGTTCGTCGGCAGCATCGCCATTAGCACTAAGGACCCTGCGCTTTCGCGGATCGTGGCCGAGCTGACTGTTGCCCGGGCCTCGCAGCAACCGATCGCACCCCCGCTCAGCCGTCTTGCCGCTGAGGTGCACCAGCGTCTTTTGAATGCGCGCACTCTCTAGAGCACGATTTTCGGATCGGCCCCAAGGTCCAGATCGGGGAAAAGCGTGCTCTCGATCACCGACGTGGGCAACCCCGTCAGTTGCCGCAGCATCCACCCCGCATAGGCACGCACATCGCGCGTCGGCATAAGGTCGCGCCCCGCATAGAGATCCGCCTCGCTCAGGCCCGGCCAATCGGTGATCACCTGCCCGCCCTTGAGAGCACCGCCTGCATAGATCATCGCCCCGCCCGTCCCGTGGTCTGTGCCGCGGCTCCCGTTCTCGGCAGCGGTGCGGCCGAATTCAGTGAGGCACATCACGGCCGTCTTATCCCAAAGCGGGCCAAGTTCCGCCCTCAGCGTCAGGATTGTATCACAAAGCCGCCCCAAGGCGCGGCCCATGTCGCGGGACTGACCGTTATGGGTGTCCCACCCCGACAAGGAGAAACTCGCGATGCGCGTCTCTTCCCGAAGACGCTCTGCCGCAAATCGGGCCAGACCCGCGTGTTCCGTGCCGCTGTTCACGCCCTCCACCATCGCGCTTTCGCCGCTTCCAAGAGAGACCTGATCGGCAATGGCGATGGCATCGGCGCTTGCCTGCTCGAAGAGTGGATCGCCTTCGTAAACCCGCGCCAAGAGCCTGCGCGCCTGCGGCGAAAGCGACAGCCCTGCCTCGGGCGACCAGCTCGAGACAGGAGCCTCTCCATCAAGGATGAGCATCTCTTCGCGACCTATGGCAAAGGCCGTGCGGCTTGTGGCGTTCGGCACAGCGGAAACAAGCCGGTTGAGCCATCCTCCACGTGGCCGCCCGACAAGATCGTTGCCGCCCGCTTCGAGCATGTCTTGCCCGTCAAAATGGCTCCGGCGATCCCGATAGGGGGTGGACACCGCATGCGCAAATCCAAGCTGACCCCGATCCCAAAGCGGGCGCAGCGGAGCAAGCGCCTGATGCATCGCCCAAAATTCTCCAAGCGGGATCTCGCCCTCTTGCTGCGAAAGCGTCGGCCTCAGCCAGCCGTAATCGGGGTCGCCTATGGGACGAACCACATCAAGACCATCCATCGCCCCGCGCAGGATGATGACCACGATCCGCGCCTCCCATGGCCCCTCGGCCATGACGACAGGCGTGAAAAAGGGCGCAGCAGCGGCAGAACATCCAACAAGGAAATCGCGTCTACGCATCGTCATCTCCTTTGAAAGGCGGCAGAGGCGAGAACAAGGCCGATCCCTTCGGCCCGCGTTTCGGCAGCGCGCGCCGCAAAACGCACAGGCTCGGTTGCACCCTGACCAAGTGCGACATCCACAAAGCTACGCGGATCGGGAAGATCATCAACAAGCGTCTGCGGCACCGTCATCGCCCAGTTGATCCGCCCCGCCATCCCCTGCGGCGTGACCCATTCATGTGCAAGCGTTGCAAATCCATCAGGACCGACAGGGCGCTGCCAGTCCTGCCCCATCACGGTCAACTGCCTCTCGAACCCCATGCGGAGAACACCGCGGGGAGCCCCGTCGAAAAATGCTTCTCCAATGCCAAGACCGCGCAGCGCCGAGGGGACAAACCCGAATGGCGTTTTAACCTTCTGGCGCGGCGCCTCCCATGCCAGAGGATGAGTGAGCATCGCTTCATAGACCGCAAGAAGATCCCCGCCCGTCTCGTCAAAGCGCGTCGCCATCTGGTCGATGATCGCCTGAGGCGGTGTGTCGCTGATGAAATAGGTGGCGAGTTTGCGGCTGACGTGGCGCGCCGTTGCGGGATGATGGGCAAGGTCCATGATCACCGCGAGCACGTTTTCAAGATCCGCCGTGGCGGGATAAACCTGTCCCAGCACCGTTTCGGACCCTGGCTCCACACGCAGGGTTTCAAAGACAAACCCCCGATCCGCACGGAAATTCAGCCCAGTGAGCAACTCGGCCAGCTCGCGCACGTCCTCTTGGAGATAAGGCCCTTCGGGTCCCATCGTGTGCAACTCGAGAAGCTCGCGGGCAAGGTTTTCGTTCAGCCCCCTGCGCGAGGCCCGTCCAACGCGGCTGTTCGGCCCGATGGAAGAGACCTGATCCAGATAAAGGAGCATCATCGGGTGGATCGTTACCGCCCAGAGCATATCGGCAAAACGCCCCGTCAGACGCGGGCGAATGGCTTCTTCGACAAAGGGGGTGACAAGATGGCGGGTGCGGCTGTTTTCCGATCGCACTGTGAAATGATTGGCCCAGAATTCGACAAGCCTTTCGCGAAACCCGTCCCGAGAGAGGCTCGCGCGTGCCAGCGTGTTGCGAAAGCTCTCCCAATAGAGGGTCGACATATCCTCGGCATAGGTCTGGCGAAGGGCGTTCAGCTCGGCAATCCGCGCCTCATCGGCGGCATCGCGGGCGGCATTCATATCGAGCGTGGTCTGGAACTGTTCGGCAAGCGTTGGCCGCGCCTCGGAAAAGGTCGGGATGGGCCAACGCTCCGCCGCCGCGTCCCGCCCGACCAGCCGCAACAGCATGTCATCGGGGCGCACATCCCATTCGGCCAAGGGACCAAGCCCCAAACCAAAACGGAT
This sequence comes from Marivivens sp., assembly GCA_023255435.1. Taxonomy (GTDB): domain Bacteria; phylum Pseudomonadota; class Alphaproteobacteria; order Rhodobacterales; family Rhodobacteraceae; genus Marivivens. Next base: position 5,444 of record JALRIK010000043.1, on the reverse strand, counting down.
CGCAGCCATTTCAGGATCACCGATAGCCACGGGACACCTTCTCCGTCAGTCAGGTTCTTTTTCCAAAACCATACCGATATTTGCCCCCTTCGCCACACACGAATAAGTGGGACGGATCAGAATTCGGGACATCGCGCAAAACAAAAGGCCGGCTGCAATCCCTGCAACCGGCCCTTTGTTTCAGGATGGCGACGATTTACGCTTCGGGCGGAAGCACGCGGAGACGAAGTTCGCGCAGTTGCTCGTTCATCGGCTCGCTCGGTGCGCCCATCATGAGGTCTTCTGCACGCTGGTTCATCGGGAACATGATGACTTCGCGGATGTTCTGCTCGTCGGCAAGAAGCATGACGATACGGTCGATCCCCGCAGCACAGCCACCGTGGGGCGGTGCGCCATACTGGAACGCGTTGACCATGCCGCCAAAACGCTTTTCGACTTCTTCTTTGCCATAGCCCGCAATTTCGAAGGCCTTAAACATGATCTCGGGCTTGTGGTTACGGATCGCACCCGAGACAAGTTCGTAGCCGTTGCAGGCGAGGTCATACTGGAAGCCCTTGACCGAAAGCGGATCGCCCAAGAGCGCATCCATTCCGCCTTGCGGCATCGAGAAGGGGTTGTGTTCGAAGTCGATCTTGCCCGTTTCTTCGTCACGCGCATAGATCGGGAAGTCCACGATCCAGGCAAAGGCAAAGCGGTCAGTTTCGGTCAGGCCGAGTTCGTCACCGATGACGGTGCGGGCCTTGCCTGCGACCTTTTCAAAAGCAGCAGGTTTGCCGCCGAGGAAGAAGGCCGCATCGCCCACACCAAGACCAAGCTGCTGACGGATCGCTTCGGTGCGCTCGGGGCCGATGTTCTTGGCGAGCGGGCCAGCGGCCTCCATTTCACCGTTCTCGCCATCACGCCAGAAGATATAGCCCATGCCGGGCAGACCCTCTTTTTGGGCGAAAGCGTTCATACGATCACAGAACTTGCGGCTGCCGCCGGTCGGTGCGGGGATCGCGCGGATTTCGGTGCCTTCCTGCTCGAGCAGTTTGGCGAAAATCGCAAAACCCGAACCCGCGAAATGCTCGGAAACGACCTGCATCTTGATCGGGTTGCGAAGGTCGGGCTTGTCGGTGCCATACCAGAGCGCAGAGTCGCGATAGGAAATCTGCGGCCATTCGGAGGGCGCATCGACTTTCTTGCCGCCGCCGAATTCTTCGAAGACGCCTGCGAGAACGGGCGCGATGGTGTCGAACACGTCTTGCTGGGTCACGAAGGACATCTCGAGGTCGAGCTGATAGAAGTCGGTGGGCGAACGGTCGGCGCGCGGGTCTTCGTCACGGAAGCAAGGCGCGATCTGGAAATAACGGTCGTAGCCCGACACCATGATCAGCTGCTTGAACTGCTGCGGTGCTTGCGGAAGGGCATAGAACTTGCCCGGATGGAGGCGCGAGGGCACGAGGAAGTCGCGAGCGCCTTCGGGGGACGACGCCGTGATGATCGGCGTCTGGAATTCGCGGAAGTTCTGGTCCCACATCCGTTTGCGCATCGAGGCAACGACGTCCGAACGCAGCTTCATGTTCGACTGCATCGCTTCGCGGCGCAGGTCGAGGTAACGATAGCGCAGACGGGTTTCCTCGGGATATTCCTGATCACCAAATACCATGAGCGGGAGTTCTTTGGCTTCGCCCAGAACTTCGATGTCGCGGATAAAAACTTCGATCTCGCCCGTGGGAAGCTTGGGGTTCACCAGCTCGGGGTCACGCGCCTTCACCTCGCCGTCGATGCGGATACACCATTCGGAGCGCACCTTTTCCACTGCGGCAAACGCCGCCGAGTCGGGATCGCACAGAACTTGCGTCACGCCATAGGTGTCGCGAAGGTCGATAAAGAGGATACCGCCGTGGTCGCGCACGCGGTGAACCCAGCCGGACAGACGGACGGTCTCGCCGACGTTCGCTTTGGTCAATTGGGCGCAAGTATGGGTGCGATAGGCGTGCATGGAGTCGTTTCCTATGGGTTAGGCGCGGTCAGTGGCCGATACACAAGGTTGGCGCGGCGTTGTCAAGCAAAGGGCGCAAGTTCGGCCCTAATCAGACCACGAACTGCGTTTCCCATGTAGATTTCACGCGCTTTTGCCAGATCATGGCGGCAGAGAACAGCCTCTTTCCAACCGTCGATCAAAAGACTTGCCCGTAAGACCCCGGGAAGAACCCCCGAGGTAAGTGGCGGCGTCACCCTCTCCCCGTCCTCTCGGATCACGAAGAGATTGGTGATCGTGCCCTCGCAAAGCTCGTCTCGGGTATTGAGGAAAAGCCATTCGTCGATGCCCTCGGGCAAGTCTTGGCGGGCTTTGTCATAGAGTGCACGCTGGGTCGTCTTGACCCCGAGCCAAGGATCATCTGGATCGAGCCTTTGGGGATGCAGTGCGACACGCCAAAGCGCGGGCGAAGACGGAAGCGCGCTGCGCGTCACTTCGATAATACCCCGCGCATCGAGCGTCAGGCGCACGCGCTGCGGCTCCTCGCCGTCGTGACCCAGCGCAGCGCGGAATGCAGCCAAGTCAAAGGGAAAGCCCAGACGCATGGCGCTTTGCTCGAGACGCGCCAGATGAAGCGCCAGGTGCCGATATCCCCCCTCGGGCGACCAGCCCAAGGTTTCGATCAGGCGGGTATCTTCGGGGAGAGCGTCGCGAAACGGGCTTTCCATAGGGCCTCCTCGTATTCTGCCGAAGCGGTGCTGTCCCAAACGACGCCGCCGCCGACGTTCAAAGTTGCCCGCTCGCCCTGAAGCAGCAGCGTGCGGATCGCCACATTGAAGGCCGCGCGCCCGTCGGGTGCAATCCATCCGAGCGAGCCGCAATAGACATCGCGTGCCCATGGTTCGAGCTCGCGAATGATCTCCATCGCTCTGAGCTTGGGCGCACCCGTAATCGAACCACACGGGAAGAGCGCCGTAAAAATCTGTGGAATCGTTGTGCCGCTCGCACTTTGCCCCGTCACGAGCGAGGTCATCTGGTGCACAGTCTCATAGGTTTCGACGCGGAAAAGCTCGGGCACGCGCACACTTCCAAGCTCGCAAATACGGCTCAGATCGTTGCGCAGCAAATCCACAATCATGAGGTTTTCGGCACGGTTCTTTGCGTCGTCCTGCAAAAACGCCTTGTTCGCAGTGTCCTCCGCTTTGGTTTGTCCGCGCGGCATCGTGCCCTTCATCGGGCGCGTTGCGACAAGTCCATTCGCATCGACACGGAAAAACAACTCGGGCGAGCGGCAAAGGATATCAAAGTCATCGCATTGGATCAGAGCGCCATAGCCCACGGGCTGCCGCTCGGTCAGAGACGCATAAAGAGCCTCGGCGCCGCCTTTTGCAACCGCATCGATGGGAAAGGTCAGGTTGGCTTGGTAAATGTCGCCTGCCCCGATGTAGCCGCGCAATTTCTCGAAGGCAGCTTTGTATTGACTTGCATCCCAGCGCGGTTGGACATCGGTGATCGTGCCGCCCGCGGTAGGGAGTTTGGCCGCCTCTGACCAGCGCTCGAACACGCCAAAGCGCAAGAGCGGCACACGCCGTTCCAAAGGCATAAGCGGCAACAGACGCGGCTCGAGCGCATAGCCCGCCTCGTAGCTTGCGTATCCTCCAAGCCAGAGCCCCACGCGGCGCGCCTCTTCCATCGCGGCAAGAGCGGGTTCGACCTCTCGCGCGCTGTGCGCTTCAATCACTTTAAGAGCGCCGTGAAATGTCACGGGAGCCTCGGCAGGCCCGAAGTCAAAACGAAGTTTCAAAGGTGCTCCTTCTCGATGCGCCGCCTACATAATCCTGCAACACCCGAGGTTACAGGGTCCAAACGCGCAAAAGTTGGGTCCAAAACGTCCTTTTGCCTCTTGCACCGACGCCTGACCGAAAGGATGCTCGGATTTTCCGCGTAAAAGCGTGGATCAGGCCTTGCGCCGCGCTTCTCCATCCCTATAACCCACGACAATTTGTGCGGCGCAAGATGACCGAGTCTCGCGTTCACGACCCATGCCTGCCACATACCGATACGAGGGATAGAACCATGCCGAAGAGAACCGACATCAAGTCGATCATGATCATCGGAGCCGGACCCATTGTCATCGGGCAAGCCTGCGAATTCGACTATTCGGGCGCCCAAGCCTGTAAAGCGCTTCGCGAAGAAGGCTACCGCGTCATTCTGGTGAACTCGAACCCCGCAACGATCATGACCGACCCCGGTCTGGCCGATGCCACCTATATCGAACCGATCACCCCCGAAGTGGTCGCCAAGATCATCGAGAAAGAGCGCCCCGATGCCCTCCTGCCCACGATGGGCGGCCAAACAGGTCTCAACACCTCGCTCGCTCTTGCCGACATGGGCGTGCTTGAGAAGTTCAACGTCGAAATGATCGGCGCCAAGCGCGAGGCCATCGAAATGGCCGAAGACCGCAAACTCTTCCGCGAAGCCATGGACCGTCTCGGGATCGAGAACCCCAAGGCCACCATCGTCACTGCTCCGAAAGACGCCAAAGGCAAAAAGGACCTCAAGGCAGGTGTCGCTCTTGCGCTCGAAGCGCTTGAAGAAATCGGCCTTCCCGCGATTATCCGCCCTGCCTTTACGCTCGGCGGCACGGGTGGCGGTGTGGCTTACAACCGCGAAGAATATGAATACTACTGCCGCACGGGTATGGATGCCTCGCCCGTCGGTCAGATCCTTGTCGATGAGTCGCTCTTGGGCTGGAAAGAATACGAAATGGAAGTGGTCCGCGACAAAGCGGATAACGCCATCATCGTATGCTCGATCGAAAACGTGGACCCGATGGGCGTGCACACAGGCGACTCGATCACTGTGGCTCCTGCCCTGACCCTGACCGACAAAGAATACCAGATCATGCGCTCTGCCTCGATCGCGGTTCTGCGCGAGATCGGCGTTGAGACAGGTGGTTCGAACGTTCAATGGGCCGTGAACCCCAAAGACGGCCGTATGGTCGTTATCGAAATGAACCCGCGCGTATCGCGTTCTTCGGCTCTGGCCTCCAAGGCAACAGGTTTCCCGATTGCTAAAATCGCGGCGAAACTGGCTGTGGGTTACACGCTCGACGAATTGGACAACGACATCACCAAGGTCACGCCGGCATCGTTCGAGCCGACCATCGACTATGTCGTCACCAAAATCCCGCGCTTCGCATTTGAGAAGTTCCCGGGCTCTGAACCCTACCTCACCACCGCGATGAAATCCGTGGGCGAGGCGATGGCGATTGGCCGGACCTTCCACGAGTCGGTCCAGAAAGCCCTCGCTTCGATGGAAACTGGCCTGACTGGTTTTGACGAAGTGAAAATTCCGGGCGCACCAGACAAGGCTGCAGTGTCTGCCGCTCTTGGCAAGGCGACGCCTGACCGTCTGCGCACCATCGCTCAGGCGATGCGCCACGGGTTTACCAACGATGAAATCATCGCGATCACTTCGT
>JALRIK010000042.1 GCA_023255435.1 Marivivens sp. | reverse complement strand
CAGCTTTTCCGTGCGCCACTTGCCAAAATCTACCAGTCCCTTGGCATCAATGCTGGAGACATCATGGCCGCCAAAATAGGGCACAAGGTATTTGTCGATGGCGGTGATGTAGTCTTTGAACACTATGTGCCCGCCGCCCGCATCTAACTCTTCCTGCATGCGATCCCGCGCAAACTCGGCCACACGCTTAAACTTGCGAGTGCTCTGGGGCAGGTTGTTCTTGGCGCGATCCTCAGCGGTGTAGAAGAACTTCATCGCAATATCAGTTGCGCGATTGACGTCTTCAGTTTTTGTCGAGAAGCGGTGCCACGAACCGTCAGCCAGTTTGACGCGCGCCTGCCATTTGGCGCTGCGTTGTCGCTTGTCCAAGCGCACGTATTCGCTGATGCGGATGGTTTGGGCATCCTGTGACATGAGCACAGCATACAGCTCACACGGGCTTAGGAAAACTCTGCAGATTTAGTATCAGAAAAATCTTGAGCTTTTGTGTGTGGCACACAGCAATTGAGTTCAAAACGGGCTCAAACTGCCGCCGACTCAGCCGAGGCTCAAAACGCTCTGTTCAACACAGCAAACACACTCAGTTTGTGGTGTGTATAGTGTGTATCAAGTGTGTATCGCTATTTTGGGGTGTAAAAATCAGCTAAGTGATTGATTTTATTGGAGGCGAGTAGGAGAATCGAACTCCTGTACACGGATTTGCAATCCGCTGCGTCACCACTCCGCCAACTCGCCGCCAGTGGTGGAGGTCAGATAGCGCGGATTTTAGGGGTCTGCAAGCGGTTGATTGGCGAAAACCGTGGCCTTTGGGTTATTGTCCCTCGCGACGACTTGTGGCATGACGCTCGCAGGCTAATGAACGAAAGAGTTACGCTCGTGGTAGACTATACTTCCCGCCGGATCATGATGGTCGATACTCAAGTCCGTCCGTCTGATGTGACAAAGTTCCCGATCATCGACGCGATGCTTGACGTCAAGCGCGAGCTTTTCGTGCCTTCGAACAAGCGCGAAGCCGCTTATATCGGTGAAAATATCGATCTGTCGGCGACGCGTGTCGTGCTCGAGCCCCGCACCTTCGCCAAAATGCTCGACGCGTTGAACGTCAAGCCGAACGAAGTCGTTCTCGATCTGGGATGCGGGCTTGGATATTCGACGGCCGTTCTGGCCAAGATTGCCGAATTCGTCGTCGCCGTCGAATCCGATGAAACCATGGCGAACGATGCCCAGACCACTCTTTCCGAACAAGGTATCGACAATGCCGCCGTCATGACGGGTCAGCTTGTTAACGGTTCGGCAAAGTCCGGGCCCTATGATGTGATTATTCTCGAAGGTGCCGTTGAAACTATGCCCGACGCGATCATATCTCAGCTGAAAGAGGGCGGTCGCATCGGTGCTCTGTTCGCCGAAGGTGCTCTTGGTGTCGTGCGGATCGGTTACAAGCTCGACGGCAAGATCAACTGGCGTGATGCTTTTAACGCGGGTGCGCCCGTGCTTGAAGGTTTTGCCAAGGAACGTGCTTTCGCGCTCTAAGTATTGCTTCCCTGCGAGTGACGGAAAACCCGCGGGGCAACGTATATGTCCCAAAGGGACAAATTCATTCGAGGGAAGATTGAATGCGCAAATCGATGATGACGTTCGCCGCTGCGGTGGCCATGGCGTTTGCCGCCCCGCTTGCGAAGGCTGAAACTCTCGCCGACGCGCTTGCCAGTGCCTACAACAGCAGCGGTTTGCTCGAACAGAACCGAGCGGTTCTTCGGGCGGCCGATGAAGATGTCGCACAAGCGATGGCCTCGCTGCGTCCCGTGATCAATTGGACGGCGACGACGGGCTTCTCGGGCGCAATCGACGATCTCAAACGCAAAACCACACAGATCGGCCTTACGGGGAGCTATACGCTTTTCGACTTTGGTGCGAACGAGATCGGCCTTGATATCCAGAAAGAAACCGTTCTCGCAACGAGGCAGTCCTTGGTCAATGTAGAGCAACAGGTGTTGCTGGGCGCGGTCGGTGCCTATCTCGACGTTGTAACGGGTCGAGAGTTTGTTGCACTGCGCGAAGCTAACGTGCGTGTCCTGACCCAAGAATTCCGCGCAGCGCAGGACCGTTTCGACGTCGGTGAAATCACGAAAACCGATGTGGCGCTCAGCGAGGCACGTCTTGCCTCTGCGCGCAGCCTTCTTGCCGTTGCGCAAGGCGACCTTGCCCGCGCAATCGAGGCGTTTCGCGTTGCAATCGGGCGATCTCCGTCGAGCCCCGCGGCGGTGCGCCCTGCGCCTGTGACCTATAGCGTCGAAGAGGCCAAAGCCTTTGCCGTGCGCAACCATCCTGCAATCATTCAGGCGCAACATGCGGTAATGGCAGCAGAAATGGCCATTACCCGTGCTCAGGCATCCACCAAGCCGACGCTTCGGCTCTCGGGGAGTGTCGGGTTTGTCGAATCCGGCGGCACTTGGGGGAGCGCGGCAGATGTCGGTCTGACTGCAAGCGGTCCCGTCTATAACGGCGGCGCTTCGGCCAGCGTCATTCGTCAAGCCATGGCGCGGCGCGACAATGCGCGCGCTCAGCTCCATCTCGCGACCCTGTCTGTGCAAGAGGCTGTGGGTAATGCCTATGCGAATTACTCGGTGGCGCGTGCGGCAAGTGATGCCTATTCGCGGGCAATCGAGGCACAGCAAAGCGCCTATGATGGTGTCCGCGAGGAAGCCCGTTTGGGCTCGCGCACCACGCTCGAGGTGTTGAATGCCGAGCAGGATTTGCTCGATGCGCGTGCCAACGCGCTTGATGCGCGTGCCAACGAAGTGCTGGCCAGCTATGCGATTCTTCAGGCGATGGGCCTTTTGACCGCCGAGCAGCTGAAGCTCAACGTTCAGACCTATGACCCCTTAACCTATTACAATCTCGTGCAAAATGCTCCGACTTCTTACTCGGAGCAGGGCAAGGCGCTTGATCGCGTTCTTGAAGCTCTTGGAAAGTAATCCACAGCTTTCGTTAACTGCTTGGCCTTGGAGTTGTTGTCTGACGGCCCGTCTCGGGTTAGACTTCACTCCGAGGCCAAGCAGGAAAAACAATGTCCGACCCAGTAAGCAATGTCGAAATCGAAGACGTTCTGACGTCGATTCGTCGTCTGGTTTCAGACGGTGAATGGGGCCAGACACCTGCGCCGGTTAAAGAGCAAGCAGCTGAACAGGCATCTTCGAACGATGTTCCTTCGAAGTTCGTGCTGACCCCCGCTTTGCGTGTGGTCGAGCCTGTTCAAGCCCCCGAACCCGCGACCGAATGGGAGGCCGAGGAAGAGCAATCCCATTACGAAGAGCCTTCGTCCGAGTCCGAGCCTCTTGACGCTTTGCAAGAAGAGCATTCCTTTGAGCAGCCCGAACATGGGTCCGAGGACGATCGCGCCGAGGAAAACCACGTCGAGGACACGCAGACCGAAGAGCAAAAGCCCTCACTTGAAGAGGTGATTGCTGATCTCGAGGCAGCGGTCGAGCATTCGCATGAATGGGAAGACGTCAGCGAAGACTATGATGACGACGGAGATGAGCTGACGTTTGAAACGGCAAGTTTCGATCACGGTTCGTCCTATCAGCCCGATGCCGCCGACCAGGCCTTTAGCGCCGAGCTGGATGAAGATCTTGCCGCCTACATGGATGACGAGAATATCATCGATGAAGAAGCGCTGCGCAAACTCGTTGCCGAGGTCATCCGTCAGGAACTTCAGGGGGCTTTGGGCGAGCGGATTACGCGGAACGTGCGCAAATTGGTCCGCCGCGAGATTTACCGCATACTAGCGAGCGAAGATTTCAACTGATTTCCCCCGCAAGCTCCAAGAGCCTGTCGATGTCGAAATGTGCTTCCATATGTGCGGCAAGCGCATCGAGCGCGTCTTCGACACCTTGGCTGTAGTTCACCTCTGACGCTGGTGCGCCCAGCTCGGCGAGCATGGTGCGACGGAACCCGTCGGCGGCAAAAAGTCCGTGGATATAACATCCTCTGACTTTTCCATCGGCGCTCTGAGCGCCTTCGTCGCGTTGGTCGATCTGGAGCCAAGGCCGCGCCCGATCCGGCCCGTCGGTCACGCCAATATGGATTTCATAGCCCGAGAGCGCTTCGCCCGAAGCGATATGCGTGCCGCTTGTCAGCGCTAGTCGCTTGAAGGGCTTCATTTCGGTTGTCACATCGAGCAGTCCAAGGCCATCAACCTCGCAAGGGGTGCCTTCGATGCCCTCGGCATCTATGATCTTGCGGCCAAGCATCTGATAGCCGCCACAAATCCCCAATACGCGACCGCCACGCCTGATATGCGCCAAAAGGTCGATCTCCCATCCCTGCGCCCTGAAATGTGCAAGATCGGCGATTGTCGATTTGCTTCCCGGGATCAGGATCAGATCGGCATCAAGCGGGAGCGGGCGGCCCGCCTCTATGATTTCGACACTGACATCGGGTTCGGCGGAAAGCGGGTCAAGATCATCGAAATTCGCAATTCGGGGGAGACGGGGAACCACGATCTTGATCGGTCCTCCGGGACGAGAGGCGACATCCATCACGTCTTCTGCAGGGAGCTTCCATGCATCCGCAAACCACGGAATAATCCCGAGCGGCGCCCATCCGGTGCGGTCATGGATAAAGTCCATCCCGTCGTGAAAAAGGCTCGTATCCCCGCGGAATTTGTTGACGCCGAACCCGACGATCCGACTGCAATCTTCGGGCGGGAGGACGGTGTGAGTTCCCACGAGTTGCGCAATCACGCCGCCTCGATCGATGTCTCCGATCAGGATGACAGGCACATCCGCAGCTTCGGCAAAGCCCATGTTCGCAATATCACCTGCGCGAAGATTGACTTCGGCAGGGCTTCCCGCGCCTTCGATCACGATGATGTCGACGTTTTCGGCCAATCTCTGAAAGCTCTCGATAACAGCCGGCATCAAGGTTGCCTTCATCTTTCCATAGTCGCGGGCCTTGAGCGTTGCGACCCGTTTGCCTTGGACGATGACCGAAGCGCCGATGTCGGTTTCGGGTTTGAGAAGCACAGGGTTCATATCCACAACGGGGTCAAGCCCCGCTGCAAGAGCCTGAAGCGCCTGCGCGCGCCCGATCTCGCCGCCATCGACGGTAACGGCGGCGTTGTTGGACATGTTCTGAGGCTTGAAGGGAGCGACTCTGAGGCCGCGCTTGACCAAAGCGCGCGCAATGCCTGCTACAAGCATGGATTTCCCGACGTTCGAGCCGGCGCCTTGAATCATGATAGCTTTGGTCATCAGATGCTCCTTTGCCCCCGATGTATCATGAGGGTTCGCTATTTCCAGTCTTTGGGCGACATCGCGCATCCGGAAAGCGGAGCATGGGAAAGCTGCGCGGAAAATAAAAAACGCGGCCCGAGCAGTGGGCCGCGTTTTTTTGCACAAAGGCAGACTTATAAAAGCTTATGCAGCTTCCATTTCGGCAGCGTGACGGCGTTCGCTTTCTTCGCGCGAGAGTGCGACAGACGTGCGCACGCCCTTGCTCACGAATTCCATCAGGCCTTTGACAACGCGTTCGTTCGGGTCGATGCCCGCACACGAGAGAACCTCGCGGCCATCGCGCGAACGTGCCCAGCGAGCGATTTGCTCAGGGCCGTTGCCGTATTTTTTGTCGTCAGCAATCGCGTCATCGAGAGCTGCGAGAACAACCGCTGCAAACAGTTTGCGAGCGCGGTTACCTTGCTCATTGTTAAACGCGGTGCCGTCAACGAAATCGGTCATTCCGTATCCTTTTTTGTTTTTGCTCTTGTAGTCATGGCGTGAGGGGCAATATGCCTATTTTGATCCGATTCGGGGGTCCTCATTTGGAATGGCAGCCATGCGCTACGTGCATAGGTTGGTCGGCTCTCTTGCTATATTTTGCGAAAGAAAACCGATAGACGACGCCATATGTAGGATCGTTCAACCGATCGACAAGTTTTTGACACAATTGCGTGAAGTGGTCCAATGCCCAAAATCAACGGTAACGAAATCAAGCCCGGCAACATTCTCGATCACGAAGGTGGTCTGTGGGCTGCCGTAAAAGTGAGCCATGTGAAACCCGGTAAGGGCGGTGCATTTGCTCAGGTCGAACTCAAGAACATCCGCGACGGTCGCAAGCTCAACGAACGTTTCCGTTCAGAAGACAAAGTCGAGCGCGTTCGTCTTGATCAGAAGGACCAACAGTTCCTTTACGAGACCGATGGCCGTCTCGTGTTCATGGACACCGAAACCTATGAACAGGTCGAAATCGACGCCGAACTTCTGGGGGATCGTCGTCCGTTCCTTCAGGACGGTATGACCGCGACCGTAGAATACTATGGCGAAGAGCCGCTCGGCGTGTCTCTGCCGCAGAAGGTCACTTGCGTCATCGCCGAGACCGAGCCGGTCGTAAAAGGTCAAACCGCTGCAAACAGCTATAAGCCTGCGATCCTTGATAACGGTGTGCGCATCACTGTTCCGCCGTTCATTGGCACCGGTGAAGCGATCATCGTCAATACTGACACGATGGAATATTCCGAACGCGCCTAAGCATCGGTATATATTTACACAGCGGCCATGCTTACAGATAAGTAAGCATGGCCGATTTTGTTTATAAGTCCCGCAAGAGCGAGTGTCCCTACGAGCTCGCTTTGGCGACCATCGCGAAAAAATGGAAACCGCGTATCCTGATGGAGCTTGCGCGCGGGTCTTGCCGTTTTGGAGATATCCGCTACGCGCTCGGGTCCGTATCCGACAAAATGCTGTCCTCCGCACTCGCAGAGATGACCGCAGACGGATTGGTGAGTCGCACCTCATTCAGTGAAGTCCCGCCGCGCGTGGAATATGCGATGACCCCGCAGGGTGAAGCGCTCTGGGCTGCGATCCAACCCTTGAAGGCATGGTCTGAAAAGGTCAGCGAAAACTGAAAAGGGCGGCCAAAGCCGCCCCGTTTCTTTTGAGTTCAGCGGCGGCGATCGCGCCGCGCGCTCATCGGCTGGAACGCAACGCCGACATGGGCCTCGCAATAGGGCTTGCCTTGCTGGGAGGGAAGGCCGCAGAACCAGAAGTTATCTGTCGCAGGGTCGCCGATCGGCCATTTGCAGGTGCGCTCGGTCAATTCCATCAGCGAAAGACGCTTGGCGGTCTTTTCGACTTCATTCACCTTGGCAAGAGCCTCGGGGCTGATTTCATTGGCTGAAGGCTGCGGCGGAAGAGGCTGGCCTGCGGGGATGATCGCACGGCGCGCAGCACTCATCGGGATCGGTGCGGACTCACCGTCGTCTTCGGTTTTGGGCTTTGCGGCGACCTTGGGCTGCGGGGCGGGCTTTGGCTCGACCTTGGGCTTGGGTGCCGCAGCCACTGCGGGCTTTTCCTTGGCGGGGGCGGGCTTTGCGGACGGAGCAGCGGCTGCACCGCTTCCCGCACGGTTCGAGAGCCCCAGACGGTGCACCTTACCGATTACGGCGTTACGGGTGACGCCACCCAGCTCTTTTGCGATCTGGCTGGCGGATTGACCCTCGCCCCACATCTTCTTGAGTAGCTCGACGCGTTCGTCGGTCCAGGACATCTCGTATTCCTTGCGCTTGAGTGACGGTGCCCTTTGGCTTATCCCGCCTATATCATCGGTCAGCTGCCTATTCTAAGCACGATAGCGGCAGATACAAGCGTTCGAATCATCAAAAGACAAAGGAAGCGCAAACATGTCAGAAATTTCCAGCATGGGTGTCCGCCGTTTCGGGATGGTGAACTGGCTTGGGCTCTATACTTTGATCCGCCGCGAGATCATGCGGTTCATGAATGTCTGGTCCCAGACCATCATGGCGCCCCTGATCAACGCGGGGCTGTTCCTGATGATTTTCACAATCGCGATTGGGTCCAAACGCGGGGACGTTATGGGGATGCCCTTCATGCATTTCCTTGCTCCGGGTATTCTGACGATGACCGTGATCCAGAACTCCTTTGCCAACTCGTCCTCCTCTCTGACCTCGGCCAAGGTCCAAGGTAATATCGTGGACACCCTGATGCCGCCGCTCTCCCCGCTGGAGCTGGTGCTTGGCTATATTTTCGGCGCAGTTGCGCGCGGGCTCTTGGTAGCGGTTGTTATTGCGCTCGGTGTCTGGCTTTTCCTCGGCGTCGGAATGGAGCATCCGCAGTGGGCCTTGGTCTTTGTCATTCTGGGCGCGATTTTTATGGGCGGTATGGGGATCATTGCAGCCCTGTTCGCCAATAAGTTCGACCAGCTTGCGGCCATCTCGAATTTTGTTGTCACTCCGCTTTCGTTCTTGTCGGGCACCTTTTATTCCATCGACGCGCTTCCGCCGGTCCTCAACAAGCTCAGCCATATCAACCCGTTCTTCTATATCATCGACGGCGTGCGCTACGGGATGATCGGTGTTTCTGATAGCAGCCCATGGCAAGGGCTTTGGATCGTTTCGCTCTCCTGCGCGATCGTCCTTGGCATTTGCTGGAATTGGTTCCGTACGGGCTATCGCCTCAAAGCTTGAAGCACAAAACTATAGCGCGAGAAGACCATAGGGCCTATACGACGGCCCATGATGAAACTTGCGCTTTCCTTTGTGATTCGACGTCGACGCTGAAAAAATGCGTCTTGTGCCGTTGTGCGCATTCATCTCTTCCCCTTACACGTTGACATGCCTTTGCCTCTGCGGCACCAATCAGGCTCCTATTTTTAAAGGGTTACTCCATGATCCCCAGCGTTCTTCCGACCTATAACCGCGCACCTTTGAACTTTGTCAAAGGTGAAGGCTCCTGGCTGATCGAGGCGGATGGGCGACGTTTTCTGGACTTGGGCGCTGGGATTGCGGTCAACGCCTTGGGTCATGCGAACCCCGACCTCGTGGCGGCTCTCACCGAGCAGGCGGGCAAGCTATGGCACGTGTCGAACCTCTACAACATCGAACAGCAACAGAAGCTTGCTGATAAACTTGTCGAAGCGAGCTTTGCCGATACCGTTTTCTTTACCAACTCGGGCACGGAAAGCTGTGAGCTTGCCGTCAAGATGGCGCGCAAGCATTTCTATGACAAAGGTAAGCCCGAGCGGGTGAATATCATCACTTTTGACGGCTCGTTCCATGGCCGTTCGTCCGCAGGGATCGCCGCCGCGGGCTCCGAGAAGATGGTCAAGGGCTTCGGTCCGCTTCTTCCCGGGTTTGTCCATCTCAAGTGGGGCGATCACGACGCTCTGACCGCTGCAGCCGCCAAACCCGATGTCTGCGCCATCCTTGTCGAGCCTGTTCAGGGCGAAGGCGGTATTCGCCCGCTCCCCGATCAGTGCCTCAAGGGGCTGCGCGATCTTTGTGACCAACACGGCATTTTGCTCATCCTCGATGAGGTGCAGTGCGGGATGGGTCGCACGGGCAAACTCTTTGCTCACGAGTGGTCGGGTGTGACGCCCGATATCATGATGGTCGCCAAAGGGATCGGCGGTGGTTTTCCACTTGGTGCGGTTCTTGCCACCGAGAACGGCGCATCGGGCATGACCGCGGGCACCCATGGCTCGACCTATGGCGGCAATCCTTTGGCCTGCGCTGTGGGCAACAAGGTGATGGATATCGTCGCGGACGACGCCTTTCTTGCCGAGGTGAACCGCAAAGCGGGGCAGCTTCGTCAATCGCTCGAAGGTCTGGTCGCAAGCCATCCCGATGTCTTTGAAGAGGTGCGGGGCGCGGGTCTTATGCTGGGGCTCAAGCTCAAACCCGAGGTGTCCAACCTTGATTTCGTGAAAGCAGGCTATACAGCCGAAGTTCTGCTTGTGCCTGCAGGGGACAACGTTGTCCGTCTGTTGCCGCCCTTGAACATCACCGAAGAAGATATCGGTGCGGCAATCTCGCGACTTGAATCCGTCGCACGTGCCGTCAAACCCTGATCCCGACCGATACCATTGCCCAAGGGCGTTCCTTGGGCCGAAAGATAAAAAATGAAACATTTTCTCGATATCAACGCCACAAGTCCCGAAGATCTTCGGAGCATGATTGATGCGGCCCGCACGATCAAAGAAGCACGCGCGGGGCGTCCCAAGGGCACGCTCGATGACGATTGCCCCCTCGAAGGCCATATGGTCGCGCTCATTTTCGAAAAGCCTTCTACGCGGACTCGCGTGTCCTTTGACGTCGGCGTGCGCCAGATGGGCGGTCAGACCATGGTGCTCTCGGGCGCCGATATGCAGCTTGGCCACGGCGAAACCATTGCCGACACGGCCCGCGTTCTGTCGCGCTATGTCGATCTGATTATGATCCGCACCTTTGAAGAACAAACGCTGCTCGAGATGGCGGAATATGCGACCGTGCCCGTGATCAACGGTCTGACCAACCGCACGCACCCCTGCCAGATCATGGCCGATATTCTCACGTTTGAGGAGCACCGCGGTCCGATCAAAGGTAAAAAGGTCGTCTGGTCAGGGGACGGCAACAACGTGGCGGCTTCGTTTATCCATGCAGCGGGCCAGTTCGGCTTTGACTTTACCTTCACGGGGCCTCAGCCGCTTGATCCCGAAATGGTCTTTATCGAAGAAGCGCGCGCAAAGGGTGTCAACGTGACCATCGAGCGCGACCCGATGAAGGCGGTAGAAGGCGCCGATCTCGTCGTTACGGATACGTGGGTGTCAATGCATGATCCCGCCTCTGCCCGAGAGCGCCGTCACAACCAGCTTCGGGGCTATCAGGTGAATGACGCTCTTATGGCCGCCGCCAAACCTGATGCGCTCTTCATGCATTGCCTTCCAGCGCACCGCGATGACGAAGCAACGTCTTCGGTGATGGACGGCCCTCATTCGGTGATATTTGACGAAGCGGAAAACCGGCTCCATGCGCAGAAAGCGATTATGCGCTGGTGTCTGGAAAAGTAACGCCGATCACTTCGGAGCAAACGAAAAGGGCGCAGCCTTGTTGGCCGCGCCCTTTGTTTTTGGTGTCGATCCCGTCTTTAGACGAACATGGCGTTCAAAACAAAGAAGATGACCGCTGACATGCCAGCCGCTGCGGGAACCGTTATCACCCATGCCGCGACGATCGTCATAAAGTGCGAGCGGCGCACCAGCTTGCGGCGGCGGCGCTCCTCGGGGGCGATGCGCTTTGCAGGCGGGCGCTTCTTGCTCGAGTTTCGCGCGCGGCGCTCTGCGTGCCATTCGCGGAAAAAGCCGACGCCAAACACGCCGCCCACAGCGATGTGGGTCGATGACACGGGAAGCCCGAGCCAGCTTGCCACGATCACGGTGATCGCTGCCGAGAGTGCTACACAATAGGCACGCATAGGGTTGAGCTTGGTGATTTGGCTTCCCACCATGCGGATCAGTTTGGGTCCGAATAGGATAAGACCGAAGGAAATCCCGAAAGCACCGATGATCATAACCCAGAGCGGGATGTTTACCTTGCCTGCGAATTCGCCAAATTCTTCTGCGTGAACAATAGCGGCAAGCGGGCCGACCGCGTTCGCGACGTCGTTTGCACCATGTGCAAAGGACAATAGAGCGGCCGAAAGCACGAGTGGAAGCGCAAAAAGCACCTTGAGTGATTTATTGCGGTTCTCGAGACCTTCGGATTTGCGGCGCACATAGGGGGCCGAAATCACGTAGACCAAGCCACCGATGGCGATGCCCACAAGGACCGAGGTCAGAAGGTCGACCTTGATCAGCTTTTGAAGGCCTTTCATCGCCAGATAGGTCGCGAAAACGCCGGCCATGATGCCCATGAGAACGGGAACCCAGCGGCGTGCGGCCTCGATCTTGTCATCGCGATAGATGATCGCCCATTTGATGAAGGCAAGAAAACCTGCCGCAATGGCACCGCCGAGCAGCGGTGAAATGATCCAGCTGAGCGCGATGGTGCCCATGGTCGGCCAGTTCACGGCAGCAAAGCCCGCCGCTGCGATGCCCGCGCCCATAACCCCACCGACAACCGAATGGGTGGTCGATACAGGTGCGCCGACCCAAGTGGCAAGGTTCACCCAAAGCGCAGAGGACACCAGAGCCGCCATCATCGCCCAGATGAATATGTGGGTTTCCTCCACCGAGTGGGGGTCGATGATCCCTTTGGAAATGGTCGAAACAACATCCCCGCCCGCCAGAAGCGCGCCCGCGCTTTCGCACAGGGCAGCGATCACGATCGCACCGCCCATGGTGAGGGCGTTCGCACCGACCGCAGGGCCCATGTTGTTGGCCACATCGTTCGCGCCGATGTTCATTGCCATATAGGCGCCGAAAATCGCGGCTGCGATCACGATAAAGTTCGATGAACCGCCATCGAAAAGAAACGCGGCCCCAAGACCGGCGATGATGATGAAGACAAGCCCGATGCCCATCCCGACCATCGGTTTCGCAGTATAGAGCGTTGCAGCTTCCAATCTGGAAATGCGACCGAGGTCACGGTCAAGCGTTTTCCAATGATAATTCGGGTCTTGATCTGCCATCTGGCCCTCTTTTGATTTTGTTACATTGTTTGTAACGGAATCGTAACAAGGATGGCGCTAACGCGGTGGCGCTTTGAATTCAATCAAAACTGCGGGAACGGGGCGAAAAACGCCACGATTTCACGTAGGGTCACTTCGAGCTTTGCTGATGCTCGAATGTTGCCAGAACATCGAGGAGGCCGGGTTCAGTGACCAGATCTCTTGCGATGGCCGACGTGGCCCAACGACGTTCACGCCGATCGTCTTCGGGGAATTGGTCGGCAATCGCTTTGACCTTTACGGGATAAACAACTGTGCGACAGGGCACTTCAACGCCGTCGCCGAGCTGTTTCCTGCTCAGATATTGACCGATACTCTTCTTGTCCGCGTTGCCCTTGCGCACACCTGCTTCTTCCCAGGCTTCTTGCAGCGCGGCCTGATGCCCGAGCAGACCGTCGATGGGCCATCCTTTGGGCAAAATCCATCTTCCGTTCGAAGAAGTGATCAGCAGAACTTCGAGCACGCCACCGGACTTGCGATAGCAGAGGGCTGCAACCTGCAACGCGGGCGGTCGCTGGACGAGCGGCTCAAGCACGCCACTCCACATCGTTTTCAGAAAATTAACCACTCTTTTAAGGAGACCTGCTGCTCGGAAATTCGGTTTATTACTTTGTTTAGTTGCATTTTCCTATCACAGCATGCAGTTGAATACAAATTGCACGTTCCAAAAGGGGAATCCTCGTATGGCTGACTTGGCAACTCTGGGGCTTTATGGCCTTGGCACCATGGGAAGCGCTCTGGCGCTCAACATTCTCGACAATGGCTTTGCGCTCCATGTCGCGAACCGCACCGCGACCGTCACCAATGAATTTGTAGAAGAAGCCGGTCCGCTTGCTGCAAAGCTTTCCGCCCACGACAGCCTAGAGGCGATGGCACGTGCAATGCCCAAGCCCCGCGCGATCATCCTCATGGTGCCTGCCGGCGGTCCCGTTGACACGGCCATCGAAGAGCTTTGCGCCATTCTTGAACCCGGTGATGCGATCATCGACGCAGGTAACACGGACTTTCACGACACCCGCCGCCGCACCGCATTGGTCGAAGGACGTGGCCTGACCTTTATCGGGATGGGCGTTTCGGGCGGTGAAGAGGGCGCGCGCAACGGCCCCTCTATTATGGTCGGCGGCACCCCCGCTGCGTTTGAGGGTATCCGCCCCGTCATCGAGGCGATCTCGGCCAAGTTCAACGGCGAGCCTTGTGCAGATCATCTCGGGCCCGATGGTGCAGGCCATTTCGTCAAAACGGTTCACAACGGCATCGAATATGCCGATATGCAAATGATTGCCGAGGCTTACGGCCTCATGCGTTATGGTCAGGGTATAACCCCCGCCGCGATCGGTGCGCAGTTCGAGACTTGGGACAAAGGGGCACTCAAGTCCTATCTCGTCGAAATCTCGGGGATCGTGCTTCAGGCTGTCGACAAACAAACGGGTGGCCCCGCCGTCGATGTGATCGTTGACCGCGCAGGTCAAAAGGGCACAGGCCGTTGGACCGCGATCGAAGCGCTCAAGCTGGGTCAATCTGCTTCTGCCATCGAGGCCGCTGTCGGCGCTCGCAGTTGGTCGGCGGAAAAGTCGACCCGCGTTCTTGGTGAAAGCATCCTCAAGACGCCGCTACTTTCGGTCGATCTTTCTGTCGAGGACTACGAGCATGCGCTGCTTGCCGCACGTATCATCGCCTATGCTCAAGGTTTCCGTATTCTCGCTGCTGCATCGGACGAGTATCAATGGAATCTCGATTTCGCTCGGATCGCCGAGATCTGGCGTGCGGGTTGCATCATCCGTTCGGCGCTGCTTGATGATATTTCTGCGGCCTTCCGCGGCGAGCTCCCTGCTGGGCAGTTGGTTTTTGCGCCAGCCTTTGCGGAACGGCTTCAAGAAGCGCTCCCTGCGCTGCGCCGCGTGACAGCCGCCGCGATTACGGGCGGGCATCCTGTTCCTGCCTTTTCGGCGGCGCTGGCTTGGATCGACTCCATGGCACGCGGACGCGGGACGACCGATCTCGTTCAGGCGCAGCGTGACTTCTTCGGTATGCACGGGTTCGAGCGTATCGACGGACCTGCGGGTTGCCATGGTCCGTGGTGGGACTAAGCCCTCACCAGATCAAAACACGCAAAAGGGACGCGGATCGCGTCCCTTTTTTCATGTGCCGCGTGGCTTCGCCCGCAGTGTGGGTTCCGCGACTGTCGGATCGTCGGGCCAAGGATGCTTGGGGTAACGGCCACGCATGTCCTTTCTGACATCTTCATAGGACGAGGCCCAGAACCCTGGAATATCGCGGGTGATCTGGATCGGCTTACCACCAGGGGACAGCAGCACCACACGAAGAGGCTCTCTCCCGATCATCGGGTGCCGCGTGACGCCGAACATCTCCTGAAGGCGAAGTGTTATCTCGGGCGCTTCCCCGTCGTAGTCCACAGGCACCTTGCGCCCCAAAGGCGTTGTGAAATGCGCAGGGGCATCCTGATCTAAGCGCTGACGTTGGTTCCAATCAAGCATCCCCAAGAGTGCATCATGGGGATCGAAGCGTTTCCAATCTTCGGCGCTCTTGACCCTACCTAAGTGGGGAAGCAGCCAGTCTTCGAGCGTGTCCAAGAGGCTTTGATCATCCATCGCAGGAAGATCGGCGCCACCTTGGCGCAGGATCTCGACCCGTGCACGAAGCCGTCGCGCCGCGCCATCAAGACGAATGCCAAGCTCTCGCACGCCGTCCAGCATAGCGCGGGCGATTTCTTCTTCGGGGGCGGCGCTCCATTTTTGCGCAGAAAGGGTGAGCGCCCCGAGAGTTTCGACCTCTTGCGCGATGACGCGCCGCTCTCTTTTGGACCACGCGCATTGTTTCGATGTGTGTATCCTGTCTGCGAAGAGGTCGCGGATCGCGCTTTCGCTGATCAAGGCGGCTTGTCTGATGCGTGCCTCTCGCGGGTCACCATCAAGATCGGTGGCAACGAGGAATTTTTGCCCTGCAAAAGGATCGCCCGCGTCGAGGATCGCGCCCTTACCACTCGAGAGGATGAAACGCGGTGCGTCCCCCTCGCGCCGCATGGCGATCCGATCAGGGTAGGCAAGCGCCACCATCTCCCCAAGCGACAGCGCAGGCTTTTCCCTGAGACCATGGGAAAGGCGGCGGCTCTCTTGCTGGATGCGTGCCACGGCTGGCGCGAGAAGTTGCCCCGGACCGCGGTAATTGCCCCTCAGCGCCTTGACGCGCAGCGCAAGGTCGACCGGCGCATTGCGCAAAGGATCGCGCTCGGCAAGGATTGCGGCGATCATTGCGCCCGCTTTGCCGCTCAGATGCAGCATATGTGCAAGACGGGGGTGCAACGGAAGAGCGGCAAGACTTCTGCCGTGCTCGGTGATGCGTCCCTGATCATCCAGAGCGTCGAGCGATTTGAGAAGTTCAGTCGCCTCTCGCAACGTGCCTTCGGGGGGCGGTGTCAAAAAGGGAAGATCCGTTGTTCCCCAAACCGCCATTTCGAGAGCAAGGCCCGCAAGGTCTGCGGCTTCGATCTCGGAGGGGGGAAACAGTGCCAGCGCTCCATCCTCGCCTTTGGTCCAGAGTTTATACGCCGTGCCCTCGGCCACGCGTCCTGCGCGTCCCGCGCGCTGTGTGGCTTCGGCTTTGCTGACTTTTTCGGTGACAAGCCTCGACATGCCCGAAGAGGGATCATAGCGCGACCGCCGAGTCCGTCCTCCATCGATGACAACCCTGATGTCTTCGATGGTCAGTGAGGTTTCGGCAATAGATGTGGCAAGGACGATCTTGCGACCGCTCTTGAGTGGCTCAATAGCGGCACGTTGCTCTTCAAATGGCAAAGCGCCGAAGAGCGGTCGAAGATTGCATCCTTGCGGCATACGATCCTTGAGCTTCGCTTCGACACGGCGGATTTCGCCCTCACCGGGGAGAAAGACCAACACGCCACCGTCCGTTTCCCGAACTGCCGTCAATGTTAGGTCGGCAATCGCATCCTCGAAACGGACGTCTTTGCCAATCGGTCTGTCGAGAAAACGGGTTTCGACGGGAAAGCTTCTCCCTTCGGCCAAGACAACGGGCGCATTATTAAGAAGTTCGGCAACCGGTCCCGAATGGAGCGTAGCAGACATCACAAGAAGGATAAGATCTTCGCGCAGCGCCTGTTTGATTTCCCAAGTCAGTGCAAGCCCGAGGTCGGCATTCAGCGACCGCTCGTGGAATTCGTCGAAAATCACAGCCCCGACACCGCTCAGTTCAGGGTCTGACTGGATCATTCGGGTGAGAATACCCTCGGTTACGATTTCGATGCGCGTCGAGGGCGAAACTTTGCTTTCGCCGCGGATACGATAGCCAACGGTCTGACCGCAGGGCTCGCCCAACTCCTCGGCGATCCGTTCGGCAACAGCGCGTGCGGCAAGACGGCGCGGTTCGAGCACGATGATCCGTCCTTTGGTCACATTCGCGTCGAACAGCGCACGCGGCACCCTTGTCGTCTTGCCCGCGCCCGGGGGGGCGACAAGAACGGCACGCGTCTCGACCTGCAAGCGAGTCAGCAGTTCGGGTAAAACGTCGTCGATCGGAAGGGGCATCAAGTTTGGTCGCATATCCGCCTTATGGGATAGGCGCATATGCCTGTCCACTTGGTTTTCCTGCGCGGCATCAGGTCCACTTGAAGTCCGCAGGAGTGATGATATGTCGTCGGGCATGAAATGGATCGCATCTCTCATCTCGGGCCTTCTGGTTGCGATTTTGCTGCTCACCTCGCAGCAGATGGCGACCGCTCGTGGAGAATTGCGCACCGTGGCCGGCGAGGTTGTGCTTTGCCAAGGGGGCGTCGCCGTTTCGGTCAACATCGACCAAGACGGCAATCCTGTCGGACCTGCACATTTCTGTCCTGACTGCGTTTCGGGTTTTTTTGTCGATCTGGCGCTCTTTGATCCGCTGATCCTGCGCGAGCCTCGCGAAATTGCCCAAGTCTTTGTTGTTGAACGTCCGCACTCGGCATCCGTTGAACGCGGCATCAGTGCCGCCCGAGGTCCCCCTCTAGGTGTTTGAAACCAAATTCAAAATCAAACAAACACCTAGGAGTTCATACTATGAAACCGACCTTCTTTGCAGCTGTTGCTGCTGCTCTTTTCGCGACTGCCGCGTCTGCTGAAAGCATTATTGAAATCGTTGATCCCTATGCTCTCTCAGCAGGGATGAACGCCAAGTCCGGCGCAGCATTCTTTACCATTAGCAACACGGGTGACACCGACGACCGCTTGATTGACGCTAAATCGGACGCTGCCGCGCGAGTAGAATTGCACACCCACATCATGGAAGACGGCATTGCCAAGATGCGTCAGGTCGAGGATGGTTTCCCCATCCCCGCAGGGAGCGAGCATCTCCTGATGCGAGGTGCGGATCACGTGATGTTCATGGGCCTCAACGAGCCTTTCGTTGACGGTAAAATGGTTGCTGTCACTTTGGTTTTCGAAAGCGGCTTGACGCTTGATGTAGAGATTCCGGTTGACCTTGGTCGCGCGAATAACGCCGAAGCCAACGGCCATGGTTCAATGGACCACGGCAAGAATTAAGTGCCAAAACGGCAATCCGCAGCACATTCTGCGGATTGCTATCCGACCCGAGGCGAAGCACAGTCCCCGGCCGAAACGGGCGACTTATGCAGATTCGAACGCCTTGGCGCGCAGTTGCCGCAATGTTTATGCTTTGCGGCCTTTTCACCGGTATTTGGTCGACGCGCATTCCCGCTTTGGCGGATGGAGTGAACGCGTCCCATGACGTTCTCGGCCAATTGCTGTTGTGCATGGGACTTGGGGCCATCGCTTCCTTTTCCTTTGCCAGTTTGCTGTCGGACACATTCGGCGCTGCCAAAGCATCGCTTTGGTTGATGATCGGGTATTTTGTCTTTTTCCTTGCCTTGCCAATCGTCGGGAACGTCTGGCAGATGGCTGTTGTTTTCGCGATCTTCGGTGTGTTTCACGGCATGGTCGACGTTTGTATGAATGCCTGGGCCGCCGAAGTCGAAAAGCACATGAAGCGATCGGTGATGTCGTCGTTTCATGCGATGTTCTCGCTCGGCGCGGGTCTTGGGGCTGCGAGTGCGTTCCTCGCGGTGAATGTCGGTCTGTCGCTTTTCCAACATTTTCTAATCGGTGCAGGGCTGGCTTTGGTTCTTTTATTGCCGTTTTCGTTCATCGGCTGGGACTCGGAAAAGTCGACAGCTTCTCGTGGGCCGTTGTTTGTCTTTCCGCGTGGCACCCTGCTCTTGGTGGGGCTTTTCTCAATGTCTTCCGCGATTGGTGAAGGGGCGATGGGGGATTGGTCCGCCATCTTTCTGCGTGAAGCAAAGGGCGCGAGCGAAGCCCAAGCGGCTCTCGGGTTCACCGCATTCAACATCATGATGGTTGTCGTGCGTCTCTTGGGACAGTTCATCGTCGCACGCTTTGGCGCCGTGCTTGTTGCGCGAGGGTCAGGCACCGTCGCGGTGCTTGCCGGTATCCTGCTGATCACGGCTCAGGATATCACGCTCGCTATCTTTGCATTCGGCCTTATGGGGATTGCCTATGCCCTGATTGTGCCGCTCGCATTCACCCGTGCTGGACAGCAACCTGGGATCAGCACAGGACGGGCCATAGCGGGGGTCGCGACCCTTGCCTATGGGGGGCTGTTGATGGGGCCACCCGTGATCGGTTTCGTTGCCGAGGTCTTTTCACTCGAGACGGCATTCATGATGATCGTCGGCCTTGGCGCGGTGACGATCGGCCTTGCGGGCACACTCAAGGCCCCCAAATGACCAGAGCTATCCTGTTTGTCTGTCTTGGAAACATCTGTCGCAGCCCAGCGGCAGAGGCCGCCGTTCGAGCGCTTGCGCCACATCTCGCTTTGGATAGCGCGGGCACGGGGGCGTGGCATCTGGGTGAGCCGCCCTATGGCCCGATGCAAGCGGCCGCGCGTCGTCGGGGTCTCGATATGTCAGCGCTCCGCGCACGGCAGTTTCAGCCAGATGATTTTTGGAAGT
Source organism: Marivivens sp. (assembly GCA_023255435.1). Classification (GTDB taxonomy): domain Bacteria; phylum Pseudomonadota; class Alphaproteobacteria; order Rhodobacterales; family Rhodobacteraceae; genus Marivivens. Next base: position 2,744 of record JALRIK010000042.1, on the reverse strand, counting down.
TTGATCTGATTATCGCGATGGACGCGGAAAATCTTGCCAATATCGAACGTCAGAGACCCGAAAACGCCCAAACCGAGGTTCGGCTCTTTACAGATTTTTGCAACACTTCGGAAACGGCGATTCCCGATCCCTATTACTCAAGGGACTTTGACGGAGCGCTTGATCTGATTATGCGATGTGCCCGAGGGCTGGTCGATCAGCTTTAGGCTTTGCACATCGCTTCTGCCGTGCTCGCGAAATCGCGATAGCGCTTCCAGAAGGAACTTGTTGAAGAGCGGGCATCCTGCGCCTTTTGCGGGTCTTTGAAGAAATCCGCTGCGCGTTTTTGTTCGGAATTGCTCAGGGTTCTGTTCGCTGCGACCTGAATACAAGAACAGGTCGAAGGATTCGCGGCAGAGCGCCCTGCATCCATACAGGCTTCGGAAATGGGGCCGGACACGCGGGCGCCGCCCCCGCCACAAGACGTGAGCACAAAAATAGCTGCAAAAGCGATGAGAAACCGCATCAAAAGAACCTGCCTATGTTGCCCTGTGCCCGATTATCGGTGTCTCCAAGGCGCTGCCTACGTCGAACATTATGACGGAATCAGAGCTGGAAGGCAAATCACATATGGTTCGGTTTAGCCGTAAAGACGACGCGCCTCGCGGAACGACATAAGGCGCCCAAGCTTCTCGTCCCAAAGGTGGATATTCACCGAACGCAGGCTGTCCATAAAGGTCAGACGCTGGGCTTCGGCCAACTCGATATGGTCGCGAAGCACTTCGGGAAGGCGATAGAAGGGGATGCGGCTGTAGAGGTGGTGGACATGGTGGATACCGATGTTCGCCGAAAGCCAGTTGAGCGGGCGGGGCAGCACATAATGCGAAGAGCCGTTCAAAGCGGCTTCGTGGAGCTGCCACTCTTCGCTTGTGGACCAATGGGTCGTCTCGAACTGATGCTGCACGTAAAAGAGCCAAATGCCGATTGCGCCTGCAAGAACCGAGGTCGGAAGATAGATCAACAATACGGGGGCAAGTCCGCCGAACCAGATCAAAGTGCCGATGATCAGCGCAATCATCAGGTTGGTGCCCATCGCGGACCACCAGTATTGCCAAGACTTCATCAGCCCGAGCGGAATACGGTTCTGGAGGATGAACAAATAGATCGGACCCAGTACAAAGAGCACCAGCGGATTGCGATAAAGGCGATACTGGAGACGACCAAACCAGCCGCGTGCGCGATATTCCTCGACTGTGAGGGTCATCACATCGCCGATTCCGCGCATATCGAGGTTACCGTGTTGGGCGTGATGGAGTGCGTGCGTGCGCTTCCAAACGGCATAGGGGGTCAGGGTCAGAACACCAAGACATCGACCGACCCAATCTTGCACCTTGCGATTGTTGTAGAAAGAAGCGTGACCACAGTCGTGCTGGATACAGAACAAACGCACGAGAAAGGCCGAGTTTACAGCGGCGATCGCAAAGGCAAGCCAATAGCTGACCGAGAGAGCCGCCCAAGCAAGGCCCCAGAGGGCAAGAAACGGAACAACCGTCACAGCGAGTTCGAACGTGGACCGCCGGACACAGGGATCACGGTATTTCGCCAGATCTCTTACCCATTCCTGAGCCGATTTTGTTGCCTGCTCCATCGCGCTTGCGCGGTCGTTCATCCTGTAGCCTCGTCTTGTCCCGTTCATCCCTTACCCGATCTTGCGCAAAAGCCGGAACCCTTCTGCATCAGGTTGAACGATTGTCCCGTCCTAAGTGTGAAGTGGCAAATGCCACACAGAACGCGTCCCGCAAAGCGATTTCTTGCGTCAACGCGTTTGGACGTAAGGGGAGAAGGTATAGACTTGCCTGGATCGGAATAACCCAGAGCAGTTGTAGTTTGAATATTTTCAACCAAAAGGCGCATAGAGATTTCCCCTACGCGCCTCTGGTTCATTGCTGGATCATGCAGCCTTGGCTTTGCGGCGGGCCGCATGAAGAAGCGGTTCGGTATACCCCGAAGGCTGTTCGATGCCCTTGAAAATAAGGTCACGTGCCGCATGGAAAGCGATCCCGTCGAACGACGGGGCCATCGGAACATAGGCGGCATCGCCCGCGTTTTGCGCATCCACTTTCGGTGCCATGCGGCGAAGGCTCGCGTCGATGTCGTCTGCTGTGCAAATGCCGTGAAGCATCCAGTTCGCCAGATACTGCGACGAAATGCGGAGCGTGGCGCGGTCCTCCATCAAGGCGACATCGTTGATGTCCGGCACCTTGGAACAGCCGATACCCTGATCGACCCAACGCACGACATAGCCCAAGATGGACTGACAGGCATTGTCGAGCTCTCGCTGGACTTCTTCGCCCGAGAGATTGCGCCCGAACATGATCGGCGGTGTCAGAAGCGCAGCTTTGGAGGCCTTTTCGCGGGATTTGAGGTCTGCCTGAAGCGCGGGGACATTCACCTGATGGTAATGCGTCGCATGCAGTGTTGCTGCAGTTGGCGAGGGAACCCAAGCGGTATTCGCACCGGCTTTGGGGTGGCCGATCTTGACCTTAAGCATCTCGGCCATCGCATCGGGCTTGGCCCACATGCCTTTGCCGATTTGCGCCTTGCCCGACAGACCGGCGGCAAGCCCCGCATCGACGTTCCCCGCCTCGTAGGCAGGGAGCCAAGCGCTCCCTTGCATCTCGGCCTTGGGGATGACGGGACCCATCTGCATCGAGGTGTGGATTTCATGGCCGGTGCGGTCAAGGAACCCTGTGTTGATAAAGACG
>JALRIK010000041.1 GCA_023255435.1 Marivivens sp. | reverse complement strand
CGGCCGGATCGCTGAACTTTCCGTCGAAGAAGGCGAGGTCATTACGCAGGGCGCGACGCTCTTTCGTCTTGAGGACGCCGCACAAACGGCCGCGCTGAAGTCTGCCGTGGCCCAAGTCGCGGTTGCAAAGGCAAATCTCGAAAACCTCCAGACAGGAGGCCGCAGCGCCGAGATCGACGTCATCCGCGCCAATCTTGATCAGGCACGTGCAGATCAACATCTTGCTGAAACGACGCTCGAGCGGACGCGGCAACTCTTTGCGACGGGCAATGCGTCGAAAGCCAGCGTCGATGCGAATGTCGCCAAACTCGAGAGCGCGAACGCTCGGATTGCGCAACTCGAAGCACAGCTTCAAGTCGCGGAGCTTCCCGCTCGCGACGCGCAGCGTATCGCCGCCGAAGCGAGTGTCGAGGCCGCTCTTGCGGTTCTTGATGGGGCGCAGACCGCGCTGGATGATCGCGCTGTTAACGCGCCCTTGGCCGGTCTCGTCGACAAAGTATTCTATGACATCGGCGAAGTCGCAGGGGCAGGCGCCCCCGTGGTTGCGATCCTGCCTCCCGACACGCTCAAAGCGCTCTTCTTCGTGCGCGAAGCAGATCGGATGAATGTCCAGATCGGGAGCCTCTTTGACGTGAGTTGTAACGGCTGCGCACCCGACACCTATGCACGGGTGACGCGGCTCGCGTCTTCACCGCAATTCACGCCGCCAATTCTTTACAGCAAAGACGAGGTCGCTCGGCTTGTCTTTCGCGCCGAGGCCGAGCTTGTGAATGCGGATGGCATCCTTCCGGGCCAACCATTGACGCTGACGGCGCGCGAATGACCGAAGAGTTTGCTATCTCGGTCAAGGGCCTGACCAAAGTCTTTGGTGACCGCACCGTGGTCGATCATTTTGACATGGAAGTGCCAAAGGGCGCGATCTATGGCTTTCTGGGTCCAAACGGATCTGGCAAAACCACAACGATCCGCATGATGTGCGGGCTCTTGACGCCCGATGGGGGCACAGGCCAGTGCCTCGGTCTCGATATCCTGAGCGAGCAAGAGGCGATCAAGGAAAACGTCGGGTATATGACCCAGAAATTCTCGCTCTACGAGGATTTGACGATCCGAGAGAACCTCGATTTCATCGCGCGGATGTATCGCGTCCCCTCGCGGCGCGAGAGGGTGAAACAGGCGCTTATTGATCTGGGCCTTTCGGATCGCGCCAATCAGCTCGCAGGAACCCTTTCGGGTGGATGGAAGCAGCGTCTCGCACTTGCGGCCTGCATGATCCATGATCCGTCGCTCCTCCTTCTTGATGAACCAACCGCGGGCGTTGACCCCAAGGCGCGGCGCGATTTCTGGGATGAAATTCGCCGCCTCTCGGCCAAGGGCGTGACCGTTCTTGTCTCGACCCATTACATGGACGAAGCGGTGCAGTGCGATTTCATCGCCTACATCGCATACGGCAAAAAACTCATCGCAGGTCCGGCTCGGGATATTCCCAAAATGATCGGGCTCCACACGTGGCAAGTCACCGGACCCGATATTGGAGACCTTGAAATGGCGCTTCGGAGCGAGCCTGACGTCGGTCAGGTGGCTCGCTTTGGTCAGGTGCTTCATGTCTCGGGCACAGATGAAAAGGCGCTCGAGGCAGTGGCAAACCGTTATAGGGCCAAGCAATCGCACAAGTGGATGCTCAAAGAAGCCGAGTTGGAAGAAGCCTTCATTTATCTCATGGCCGGTGCCACGGATAACTTTCTGGGGGCTGCGAAATGAGCTGGCCGTTTTCCTTTGCCCGCTTCCTCGCGGTGCTAACCAAAGAGTTCATCCAGATGCGCCGCGACAAGGTCACCTTCGTGATGATGATCGGCGTGCCTATCATGCAGCTCCTGATCTTTGGCTATGCGATCAACTCCGATCCCCGCAATCTTCCGACGCTTGTCGAAATGGCAGACGAAGGTCCGGTCAGCCGCGCGATCCTGGCTTCCATGGACACTTCGACCTATTTCGATTTCGAAGGTGTCGTGACAAGCCCCGAAGAGGGCGAGCGTGCGTTGCGGGACGGAACCGCAAGTTTTGTCGTGGTCATTCCCGATGGGTTCGAACGGGACGTCGTGCGCGGACTTCGGCCACAAATCCTCTTGGCAGCAGATGCGAGCGATCCGGCTGCCGCAGGCGGGGCGGTCGCAGCGCTCTCGGGGATCGTGGATACTGTTCTCTCCCAAACGATGAGCGGCGCCTTGGCCTATACCGCGCCTGCACCGCCTCCCTTTGGTGTTGTGGTGCATAAATTCTACAATCCCGAGGGCAAAACTTCAGTCAACATCGTGCCCGGGCTTCTTGCGGTCATTCTCTCTCTTACCATGGTAATGATCACCGCTGTTGCCATCGTGCGAGAGCGCGAAAAGGGCACAATGGAGACGCTGATCGCCACGCCCGTGCGTCCCTTTGAGGTGATGACGGGAAAGATCATGCCCTATGTTCTCGTCGGTTATGTGCAGACGGGCGTCTTTCTGGTGGTCAGCCGCATTCTCTTTGGCGTCCCCTTCGTCGGCTCGCCGTTTGCCTTCTTTGTGGGCTTCAATCTCTATATCGTGGTGAACCTCGCGTTGGGCTTCCTTATCTCGACCGTTGCGAAAAGCCAGATGCAGGCGATGCAGGTCTCGTTCTTTACTCTGCTGCCGACGATCCTTCTTTCGGGGTTCATGTTCCCCTTTGCCGCGATGCCGAATTGGGCCCAGACCATCGGGTCGGTCATCCCCGCCACGCATTTCTTGCGTCTCATCCGCAAAGTGATGCTCAAGGGCGCGGACCTCATAGATATCGCGGGCGACCTGACCGCGATTACCTTGATCATGCTGGTGATCGTCGGGGTTGCCTTGAAGCGCTATCGTCAGACGCTTGATTGAGCGCCAACCAATTCAATGGCGAAAGCGGAAGGGAAGCGGCGCTTGGCCTCCGACCACTCAACCTGACTTTCGAGCCACTTTGGTTCTGTGAGCAAAATGTGCTGCGAGCCGAGGGGGCCAAGAGTTGAATGCACAGGGAAACACGTTCCGACGAGAAATCAAGTTCGGAGGAATGACTTCTGGTCGGGGTGGGATGCTTGACTCAACGCCGTGACGGCGGATTTGGCAACTTTGATACAGAAAAATGTTGGTTCAGTATGACGTAATCCGCCGTGCGTGCCTCGCTTTGTAACAAAAAGTAAGCAGAACCGACTCCAAAAGTTCACATAACTTAGAACTCACTGTCACATAGGAGCCTTAGGTCCCCTCTTGAAAAACGAGGGACCGCATGAAGCTCAACGTTCGCAAAGTTACAAAGCAGTTCGGCACCAAAGCCGCCGTGGACAATATCTCTTTTGATGTCGAAGGCGCGCAATTCGTCGGGATCATCGGCCGTTCGGGGGCCGGTAAATCGACCTACCTGCGGATGATGAACCGCCTGACCGATGCGACAGCAGGCGAGATTTTCGTCGATGGCGTAGATGTCCTTTCGCTCAAGGGGAAAGACAAGCGTGACTGGCAAAGCCAATGTGCGATGGTCTTCCAGCAGTTCAATCTCGTTCCGCGACTTGATGTGGTCTCCAATGTGCTGCACGGGCTCTTGGGACGCCGCTCGACTTTGGCAAGTGTTCTGAACCTTTGGTCCTCCGAAGACATTACGCGGGCGATCGAAATCCTCGACCGTCTCGGTATCGCCGAGCAGGCCGCCAAGCGTGCCGAAGCTTTATCGGGCGGGCAGCAACAGCGCGTCGCCATTGCACGTGCGTTGATGCAGGACCCCAAAATCATCCTCGCCGACGAGCCCATCGCCTCGCTTGATCCGATGAACGCCCAAGTCGTCATGGACACCCTCAAGCGGATCAACGTCGAAGATGGCCGACTTGTAATCGCCAACCTTCACACGCTCGATACCGCTCGTCGCTATTGCGACCGCGTCATCGGGATGCGCGACGGCCGGATCGTGTTCGATGGAACCCCCGAACAGCTTACCCTCGGTGTCGCACGCGACATCTATGGGGCAGACGAAACCTTTACCGAAAGCGCGACTTCGACTGAACTGTCGTCGCTCGCGCCCGACAGAGAATACGCAGCCGCGATGCTGAGCGACTGAGTAGCCCACCGGCATTGGCCGCGATGCGGCTGGGCCATTCCGAATGATACCTTCCCTTTGGAGAAGACCATGAAAAAGATCCTTTCCGTCGCTCTTGCGACCACTGTTCTGGCTGGCGCTGCTGCCGCTCAGGACATCACCGAATTCAACATCGGTATCCTCGGCGGCGAGAACGCTCAGGACCGCATGAACTCCTATGCCTGCCTTCAGGGCTATGCCGAGGAAGCACTGGGCGTTCCGGTCAAGCTCTTCGCGCCGGCTGACTATGACGGCGTGATCCAGGGCCTCCTTGGTGGCACCATCGATATGGCGTGGCTTGGCGCCTCGGGCTATGCAAAGGTTTATCTGACCGATCCCGAAGCCGTTTCGCCGGTTCTGGTCAAAGCCAACCTCGATGGCTCTTTCGTCTATCACTCGATCGGTATCGCGCGCGCCGACAGCGGCATCAAAACTCTCGAAGACGTTAAAGGCAAAGTCTTCGGCTTCGGCGATCCGAACTCGACTTCGGGTTATCTGATCCCTTCGGTCGAAATTCCCCAAGCCACTGGCGGCACTATGGAGTCGGGCGACTACTTCGGTGAAGTGCGCTTTACCGGTGGTCACGAGCAAACCATCGTTGCCGTAAACAACGGCGACATCGACGCAGGTGTGACCTGGGCCGACGGTCAGGGAAACTGGGAAGACGGCTACAACTCGGGTGCACTGCGCAAGGCAGTTGATGCGGGTCTTGTCGACATGAACAATCTCGTCCAGATCTGGATGTCCAAGCCGATCCCCGAAGGTCCGGTTGTCGTGCGCAACGCACTGCCCGAGACTGTTAAGGCAACCATGACTTCGCTCGTCGAAGGTCTTCAGGCGGCTGATCCCGACTGTGCCTATGGCGTGGCCGCAGGCGATACCGCTGGCTTTGTTCCGATCGCCCACGACTACTACGAGTCGATCATCGAAGTACGCCGTCAGCAGATTGCAAACGGCAACTAATCAAGCACAGACCCAAAGGCGGCCCCATACCGCCTTTGGGTTTTCTTTATGGGATAGAAGAATGACGGCTCAAACCGCCCCGAGCGCAGCAGACTATATCGAACTGGTCCGCCGCCGCCGCCTCTATGGAACAATCCTAGTCGTTTTGTTCTTTGTGCTTTTTGCCAGTGGTTTTTCCGTTGCCGAAACACGCAACGCTGGTGGCTTTCTTGACGGCCTGCATCGGATCTTTGATTTCCCCAAAGAGATTTTTTCTGAAGCTTTTTCCAATTGGCGGAACTTGCCGAGCCGTTTTTTCGCCGCCGTTCCTGCTCTGATCGAGACCCTTAATATTGCCGCCATCTCGACTTTCTTCGGCGGGCTGATCGGGATGGTTCTCGCTTTTCTGTCAACGCGTGGGCTCGCGCTTTGGCCGCGTCTCACGCCTGTTTTTAGACGCATCATGGATACGATGCGCGCGGTGCCCGAAATCGTGATTGCGCTCGTGCTGATCTATCTTCTGGGCGGCGGTCCTGTGCCGGCGATGATCGCCATCGCCTTTCACACAGCAGGTGCGCTGGGCAAGCTCTTTTCCGAAGCGGCGGAAAACGTCGATCTCAAACCTGTCGAAGGGCTTTCTTCGGTGGGCGGTAACTGGTTCCAGCGCATCTGGTTCGGGGTTCTGCCTCAGGTCGCGCCGAACTGGTCGTCCTATGCGCTTCTACGCTTCGAGATCAATATTCGCGCCTCTGCCATTTTGGGCTTTGTTGGGGCTGGGGGCCTTGGCTCCGATCTCAAGACAGCACTCCAGTGGGGGCAGGGCAAATACGACCAGGTGGTCGCCATTTTCGCGATCCTCTTTCTCACTATTATGATTGTTGACCATCTATCGGACCGCGCTCGCCGCCGTCTGGTCCAAGGAGGGACGCTCTGATGTCCGCTGTTGCCGAAAACTTCGATATGCATGGGACGACCCAGTCGATTATGGCCAGCTTCCGTTTTCGCAAATGGCGAAATATCGCGGTGCCTTTTGGAATCTTGGGGTATCTCGTTTACGTTTTCTTTGCCTTTGATCTCGCGGGCCTCGCCGCGCGCGCCAGACCCGAGAATGCTGCGATCCTTTTAGGGGACTTTTGGTCCTACAAGACCCATGTCACCCGCGATAACCGGTCGGGCGAGGTCGTGGCATCGATCGAGGGTGAGCGCAAAGGAACCTATCCCCAAGGCCAATGGCCGGAATGGGTAAGCGCCGGATCTGATACGGAAATTTCACTCTATGGCGGCGCAACTGTTCATTTCATCGGAGAGAACAACGCCCTCATCGATGTGCCTGATTTCGGTGAGATAGCGACCGAAGTTCAGGGACGCTCTGTTGCCCTCACTCTCCCTGAGGGTAAGGATATTCCTGAATGGATGAGCGTTTCGCGTAATCGCGTTTCGATCGACCAAGGCGATTGGCGGTTTTCAACCACGCCTGCACGAACTGAAGTGTTTCGGTATCAGCCAGGGTGGGAACTTTTCTTCTTTACGCTCGAGAGCCCGTTCTACGGCAAATCCTTCGGAGAACTGGTCGCCCTCGCGCTCTGGGAGCCGCGTGTGAGCCCCGAAAGCTCGAACTTCGTGGCGATGGTTGAAGGCTTTTGGACGAACAAGATGTGGCGCCATGGCGATGTGGCTTGGGCGATGGGTGAGACGGTACTTATGGCCTTTATCGGGACCATGGGGGCAGGGATGATTGCACTTCCCCTCGCATTCATCGCGGCTTCGAATTTTGCCCCTGCGGTTTGGATGCGTCTTACTTGCCGTCGTCTTTTCGACTTCTTGCGCGGTGTGGATGGGTTGATTTGGACTGTGATCCTCTCTCGTGCCTTTGGACCGGGGCCCATGACAGGCGCGCTTGCGATCTTGCTCACGGATACCGGAACATTCGGCAAGACCTTCTCCGAGGCGCTCGAAAACATCGACACCAAACAGGTCGACGGGCTTCAATCGACGGGCGCGAACATGATCCAGCGGATGCGGTTCGGGGTAATCCCACAGGTGCTTCCGCTGATCCTCTCGCAGCTGCTCTACTACTTTGAATCGAATACGCGTTCCGCCACAGTTATAGGCGCGCTCGTCGGAGGCGGTATCGGTCTTTTGCTCACCCAAGCGATCATAACCCAGAAGGATTGGGAAGAGGTCTGTTACTATATGATCCTCGTGGTGCTCACTGTGATGCTCATGGACACTCTTTCGGGCCTGATCCGTAAAAAGTTCATCAAAGGTTGATAATGCCAAAGCTCTCTGCTTCCACGCCTTTCATCCATCCCGATTGTGAGATCTCCCAATCCAAGTTCGGCGCATATGTCGAAATCGGCAAAGGCAGCCGAATTCTGAATTCGACTTTCGAGGACTACGCCTATTGTGATCGTTTTGCCGATGTGGCGAACACAACTGTCGGAAAGTTCGCGAACATCGCTGCATTTACGCGGATCGGCCCCACCGATCATCCCTACCGGAATGCGGCGCAGCATCATTTTCTCTATCGCTCGTCCTATTACTTTGATGGAGAAGAAGATGATCCCGTCTTCTTCGAGCATCGCGCCTCTCGCCGCAGCAGCCTTGGTGCCGATTGCTGGATCGGGCATGGCGCGATCATCAAGCCCGAAATCACCGTCGGTGTTGGCGCGATAGTCGCATCTGGCGCCGTAGTGACCAAAGACGTTTCACCTTTCATGATCGTCGCAGGGGTGCCTGCGCAACCCGTTAGGCTCAGGTTTGATCAGTCTGTCGCGGATCGACTTTTGGCGCTTGCGTGGTGGGAGTGGCCCCACGAGAAGCTTCGCGAAGCGCTAGAAGATTTCAGAAGATTGAGAGCAGAAGAGTTCCTCGAGCGTTATAACGGCTGAGGGTCTTCGGACCCAACGGTCAAGGCCACGCGGTCTCCGACAAACCAACTCAGACCATATTCGATAGGACTGCCATTCTGATCGACATTGATGGCTTCCGTTCTTAGGAGCGGCGCGCCTTCACTCACCTTGAGCTGGCCTGCGCGAGGCCCTTTGGCGATTGTTGCAGTGATGCGCGTCGATCGTCGAAAATAGGTGGGGACGCCAAGTCGCTCCAAGCTACGCGAGATCGACGTTTCGGCTTTCATGATCTTCGGCAGATCTGCAAACCGTTCCGCGGGCAAGGCCGAGATAAAATGACAGATCGGGAGCGCGTCCCCTAACGATATTCCCTCAATCACATGCACCAGATCGACGCCAAGTGCTTCGCGTTCTTCTGTCTTGGCGGGGCGGGTTTCGATCCGAAGCACTTCTCGTGAGGGGGCACGACCCGTCGCGGCAATGTTTTGGTGAAAACTGACCCGTTTTCCGAGGTGGTAGTCAGCAGGGGGATGTGAGGCAACAAAGACGCCAGAGCCCCTTCGAGAAACGGTAATGCCGTCTTCGTTCATCCGCGCTAGCGCATGACGGACCGTGTGGCGGTTCACCCCAAAGCGGGCCGAGAGTTGTGCCTCTGTAGGGAGCTTGCCGCCTGCAGGATAAAGTCCATCACGGATTTCGTCGCGCAGCGTCTCAGCGATCGAAAGCCAGACTGGAGTTTTGGGTGTCATGAAACCTTCATTTGCGCTGGGACGTCGAATCCGTCAATATTTGTCTAGTTGTATAGAGAGATAGACAAATCGTCAAGATGTCCACCTTATCCCAAGAAACCCGCAAATCTTATATGGGCGTTCTGGCTCGCGCCCACCCACAGCGCCTTCGCGCTTTGATGCCGAACCTTCCCCCGCACGAGTGGCTGCGCCGCCCAGAGATCGGCACCACAATGGTCCAAGGTCGCATTGGCGCGACGGGGGCACCTTTCAATCTGGGTGAAATGACCGTGACGCGTTGCGCGTTGAAGCTAGCGGATGGGACCGTGGGTCATGCCTATGTTCAGGGGAGAGATCAGGACCACGCTTTGCGTGCCGCAGTTGTCGATGCCTTGATGCAAACTCCCAGCCTTGAAGAAATCGAGGTGCGCGTTCTTGCCCCGCTTCGGGCCGAAGAGGCCGAAAAAAAGGCCGCCCGCGCAGAAAAAGCCGCCGCAACCAAGGTCGAGTTCTTCACGATGGTAAGAGGGGAAGACTGATGTTCGAAGCAGAAATTCTTTCGGGCGGCTTTGCTGATCCGGCGCACGACAGAGCGCGCGCTTTTCGCGCCTGCCTCGAAGCTATGGCGCGCCCCGGCAGGGTGCAGACGATCACTGGGGCTATTCCACCAGCGCCGCTCTCGGCAGCGGCCGGCGCAGTCTTGCTGACCCTCGCTGATGAGACGACCCCGATCTTCTTGGGTCGTGGTCACGATACCGAAGCGGTCCGCAAATGGATTGCCTTCCACTGTGCAGCCCCCATCGTTGCTGCGGAAGATGCCACTTTTGCTGTTGGTATTTGGGAAGATTTGCGGCCCGTCTCGCAATTTGCTGTCGGAACGGCAGAGTATCCTGACCGCTCGGCGAGCTTGATCGTTGAATGCGACGATTTCGATCGTCACACCGTGCGGCTGAGTGGGCCTGGCATCGAGACGAGCCAGACCGCATTTCTTCCCGAGACCGACGCCTTTGTTCAGAACGCGGCAATGTTCCCCTTGGGGTTCGATAGTTATTTCGCCGCGAGAAATGAGATCTTTGCTCTTCCACGCAGCACGAAAGTGGAGGCTCTATAATGTATGTAGCGACCAAAGGTGGTGAGCGCGCAATCGATGCAGCACATCGTTGGCTTGGCGACGAGCGCCGCGGTGACAGAACCATAGCCGAGCTCGACGTTGCGCAAATCCGCGAACAACTGGGCCTTGCGGTGAACCGCGTGATGGCTGAGGGGTCGCTTTTTGATCCGGATCTTGCAGCGCTCGCGATCAAACAGTCTCGCGGCGATTTGATCGAAGCGGTCTTTCTCATTCGTGCCTATCGCACGACCTTGCCGCGCTTCGGTTCGTCCTTGCCGGTCGAAACCAAACGGATGCATATGATCCGTCGTATCTCGGCGACCTTCAAGGATGCTCCTGGCGGTCAGATACTGGGGCCGACGTTCGATTACACCCATCGACTTCTCGATTTCAAACTGATGGCGGATGGTGAAGCCCCAGAGGCTCTGCGCTCTGAAGCGCCGTCTGCATTTGCCCCGCATATCCTGCAATTGCTCGATGACGATGGGTTGATGGAGCAATTGGACGTCAATGACGACACGCCGCCCGATTTGACTCGCGAGCCGCTGGAAATGCCGGCTGCACGGCCATTACGCCTTCAGGCTTTGGCGCGAGGTGATGAGGGTTTCGTGCTCTCGATGGCTTATTCGACCCAGCGCGGATATGGGCGCACGCACGCCTTTGTTGGAGAATTGAGGATCGGCACTTGTGCCGTGGAAATGGAAATTCCAGAACTTGGGTTTAGTGTTGAAATAGGCGAGATCGAACTCACCGAGTGCGAGACCGTGAACCAGTTTACCGGGTCCAAGTCCGAGCCTCCACAATTCACCAGAGGCTATGGTCTTGTGATGGGGCAATCAGAGCGCAAGGCTATTTCCATGAGCCTCGTCGACCGTGCCCTCAGGTGGGAAGAGCTTGGCGAAGAGAATGTCGGCGCACCAGCGCAGGACGCAGAATTTGTCCTCTACCACTGCGACAATATTCAAGCGACGGGCTTTCTCGAACACATCAAGCTTCCTCACTACGTGGATTTCCAATCCGAATTGGAACTCATTCGCAAACTGCGTCGCGAGGCTCTTCAAGCCCAAGTCAAGGAGGCTGCCGAATGACCGAGCAATCCTATAACTTTGCCTATCTGGACGAAGCGACAAAGCGGATGATCCGCCGTGCCTTGCTCAAGGGGCTCGCTATTCCGGGATATCAGGTGCCCTTTGCGAGCCGGGAGATGCCGATGCCCTATGGTTGGGGAACTGGCGGGGTTCAGGTCACAGCGGCCTGCCTCATACCCGAAGATACGCTCAAAGTGATCGACCAAGGGGCGGATGATACGACGAACGCGGTCTCGATCCGCAAGTTCTTTGAGCGCACGGCCCAAGTGCGGACGACTGAAACCACAACCGAAGCGACGGTCATCCAGACGCGCCACCGTATTCCCGAGGTCCCACTCGCCGAAGGTCAAATCCTCGTTTATCAGGTTCCGATCCCTGAACCGCTCCGGTTTCTCGAGCCGAGAGAGAGTGAAACAAGACGGATGCATGCGCTAGAAGAATACGGGCTGATGCACGTCAAGCTCTATGAAGATATTGCGCGTCATGGGGCCATCGCGACCTCTTACGCCTATCCTGTCAAAGTCGAAGGGCGTTATGTGATGGACCCTTCGCCGATCCCGAAATTCGACAACCCCAAGCTCGGTGGAAATGCTGCAATCCAGCTTTTCGGGGCAGGGCGCGAGCAGCGGATTTACGCGCTTCCCCCCTATACCCAAGTTGTCAGCCTCGACTTTGAAGATCATCCGTTCGAGCCCAGCAAAGCCGAGCATGCCTGCGATCTTTGCGGTTCCGAGGTGTCCTATCTCGACGAGGTGATCGTCGACGATCAGGGCAACAGGATGTTCGTCTGCTCCGACACAAATTACTGCACGACGCGACAGGGAGAAGGTCACACAGGCCGACTGTCACAAAAAGGAGAAGCAGCATGACGCTCCATGATGTGGCGCTGCAACAGCCACTTTTCCGCGTTGAAAGTCTGACAAAACGCTATGGCCATAGGATTGGCTGCGCGGATGTGAATTTCGAGCTCTGGCCCGGCGAGGTTCTTGGTATCGTCGGCGAGTCTGGGTCAGGCAAATCGACCCTTCTGGGGTGTCTCGCTGGCCATCTTCGGGTCGAAGAGGGGCGGATTTTTTATCAAGGACGTGATACGCTCCTCATGCCCGAGCCAGAGCGTCGCGTCCTGTCGCGGACCGAATGGGCCTTTGTGCATCAAAACCCGCGCGATGGCCTTCGAATGGGCGTTTCAGCAGGCGGTAATGTCGGCGAACGCCTCATGGCGATTGGCGCCCGAAATTATGGGGATATTCGCGAAACAGCAACCGATTGGCTTGGCCGTGTCGAAATCGCGAGCGAGCGTATTGATGATCGCCCGCGTCAGTTTTCGGGGGGGATGCAGCAGCGGCTTCAAATCGCACGAAACCTTGTGACGTCGCCGCGACTGGTTTTCATGGACGAACCCACGGGAGGGCTTGATGTCTCGGTTCAGGCGCGACTGCTCGATCTTTTGCGGGGGCTTGTGCGCGATATGGGGCTTTCGGTCATCATCGTCACTCATGATCTCGCTGTGGCACGTCTTCTTGCTGACAGACTTATGGTGATGAAGGACGGCCGCGTTATCGAACAGGGGCTGACTGATCAGGTGCTTGATGATCCGCAGGCAGCCTACACCCAGCTTCTTGTCTCTTCTGTTCTGCAGGTATGACCATGATCGAGATCGAAAACCTTTCAAAAAGTTTCACCCTGCATAATCAAAACAGCGCTGTCATTCCTGTGATGTCAGGTGCGTCGTTGCGGGTTGCGCCCGGTGAATGTGTCGCTCTAACTGGGCAGTCCGGTGCTGGGAAATCCACTCTCATGCGGATGATTTACGGCAACTACCTAGCCGCATCTGGTTCAATCCGTATTGGAGATGTCGATGTGGCGACCGCTTCGGCGCGCGAAATCATTCGCTTGCGGCGCGAGACGTTAGGGTATGTGAGCCAGTTCTTGCGGGTCGTGCCGCGTGTTCCGACCCGAACAGTCGTCGCCGAGCCATTGCTTGCACTCGGGTGCTCCGAGAGGGAAGCTCATGCCCGCGCAGAGACCCTGCTTAGTATGCTCAACATTCCTGAGCGGCTTTGGTCGCTTTCGCCCACGACGTTTTCGGGTGGTGAGCAGCAACGGGTCAATATTGCCCGAGGCTTTGTCCATGGCTATCCTGCGCTCCTTCTTGACGAGCCGACGGCAAGCCTTGACGCGCGCAACCGCGATGTGGTGCTCACTTTGATCGAAGAGGCCAAAGCACGCGGCGCAGCGATTGTCGGAATTTTCCACGATGAAGGTGCGCGAGAGCGGGTTTGCGACCGCGAGGTCGATGTCACCGTCTTTACGCCCAAGGCCGCGGCATGATCTGCGCAATCGTGGGGCCGTCCGGCGCGGGCAAAGATACCCTCATCGCGGGAGCCAAATCGGCGATGCCCGAGCTGCACGTCGTGCGGCGCGTGATAACCCGCCCGACTGAAGCAGGGGGTGAGGATTTCGAAGGCGTTTCGCAAGGCGAATTCGATGCACGAAAAAAAGCCGGGGAATTTGCACTGTCCTGGGAGGCACATGGGCTCAGTTACGGGATCCCCGTCACGCAAACCACGGGGCAGGCCGTTATTTTCAACGGATCGCGTGCGATCTTGGAGCAAGCCAAAAGGGTGTTCCCCGACCTTCGCGTGATCCTCGTGACCGCGCCTTCTGCCGTGCTTGCAGAACGGCTCGCTGCGCGTGGACGAGAAACTGCTTCCGATATCGAAAAACGGCTACAGCGTGCTCAATTCTCGCTGCCCGAGGGGATCGATGCAACCGTCGTGTGCAACGACGGAACCGAAGCCGAGGGCATCCAGCGTCTTCTTTCTGTCCTTCAGCCGGTGAGAACGTAGCGGTGGATCAGGTGAAAGCGTCCGTCTGTATCCTCGCCAAAGAGGCAAAGGTCCTCGATCTCAAACGGCTCAGGCATGACGTGCAAGAAATAGGTCTCGGCGACCGCTTGCAGCGGTGCGATTTGAGTATCAGTCAGATGGTCACTGAGCGTGAGGTGGAATTTGAATTCCTCCATCACGCTCGGATAGCCATAAAGATCGAGAAGCTCGATCTGCCGAGGCGAGAGCGTTTCAGGGTTGCGTCTCGCACGCTCGGCATCTGTCAGAGGTGCCCTCAGGGCATTCGTCCCCTTCACCACAGCGGCGCCAAGCGTCATCAGTTCCGTGAGGTCTCCTTTGGGGGTGAACGCCAAAAAACCGTGAAGGACTTCCAACCTAAGCCCCTCCATCTGCAAAGGGGCCAAGTTGCGCGCAAGCTCTGCAACACAGCTTCGAACTTCGGTTTCACTTACGTTGGAGGCCACTCGGAAAGGCGCACGTATCGTGCCATGAAATCCGTATTTTCTTGGCGCTTTGGTCAATTCCGACAGCGGCAAGTTCAACCCATCAAAACTCGGTTGATCGACGTCGCAACCCTTTGTGACGTCCCAACCCAACCAACTGGCAGCTGCCTCGGCAAACTCGCCCGCTCTAGGTGCGTAATATACGGCGTAGCGTTTCATTTTCATCATAAGTCGGGGTTTAGGTCGCAAGTGTCACACGAGTGTGACGGTCAGATGCGACTTGAGCCTTCTTCGTCATCCGATTCAAGACAGGACCCTCAAGAATGACTGAAACGATCCTTGCAAATGCGACCGTTGTTCTTCCCGAAACCGTGGTTATCGGCAGTGTGAAACTGCGTGATGGCGAAATTGTGGACATAAATGAGGGACGCTCGGTTCCCAATGGTGCGGTCGATTGTGACGGAGACCTGATTTTGCCGGGCCTGATCGAATTACACACCGATAACCTCGAACGCCATCTCGAGCCGCGCCCCAAAGTCGATTGGCCGCATGCGGCGGCCATCGTTGCCCACGACGCAGAACTTTGCAGCGTCGGGATCACGACCGTATTCGACGCGTTGCGCGTAGGCTCGGTGACCAAGAAGTATGGTGAATACAAGCAGTATGCGCGCAAAGTGGCGACCGAAATCCTCGAAATGCGGTCCCGCGATGCGCTTCGTATTTCGCATTATATCCATCTTCGTGCGGAAACCTGTTCGGAAACGCTCATCGAAGAGCTCGATAGTTTCAGCGCCGACGACCGTGTCGGGATCGTTAGCTTGATGGATCACACGCCTGGCGCTCGCCAATTCCGAAATCTGGATAAGCTCAAAGAGTATTATCAGGGCAAACACGGCATGAGTGATGATCAATTCGCTCTGCACGTAAAAGAGCAACTTACTCTCAAAGACCGCTTTGGGATCGCGCACGAAAAAGCTTCGGTGGAAGGTGCAAAGCGACTGGGGGCCGTTCTTGCCAGCCATGACGACACGACCCAAGAGCATGTTTTAACGTCCAAGCAACATGGCGTGACCTTTGCCGAATTCCCGACGACCATCGAGGCAGCAAGGGCCTGTAATGAAAATGGAATTGCGGTGATGATGGGAGCGCCCAACCTGATCAGGGGTGGTTCTCATTCGGGCAATGTTGCGGCACATGAGCTGGCGGAAATGGATTTGCTCGATATCGTTTCATCTGACTATGTTCCGGGTGCGCTTTTGTCTTCGGCGCTGCTGCTCGGGGATTTGTGGGGCGATGTCGCGCGCGGCGTCCGCACTGTGACCGACGCACCTGCAAAGGCTGTTGGCCTTGGTGATCGTGGCCGGATCGAGATCGGTAAGCGAGCCGATATCATTCGTGTCAAACGTCTCAGTGGCGCGGGAATGATCCGTGGCGTATGGGTTAAGGGGACCCGAGTAGGCTAGTTCGCAGAGGATAGCGAACGAGGCGCCGACAGGCTGGCGCTTCGTTTGGGTCTATCTGTTGCATTTGCTGAGGAGCCGCCGATGTTCACGAACCCCTTGTTTTCCTCGGTCGGGGTCTATGTTCTCGCAGCTTTTGCCGAAATTGCAGGATGCTTTGCCTTTTGGGCGTGGCTCCGTCTTGACCGATCTGTGCTCTGGCTCGTGCCTGGTGGCATCGCGCTGGTGCTATTTGCCTATTTTCTGACGCGGGTCGACATGGATTTCGCGGGGCGGGCCTATGCGGCCTATGGGGGAATTTACATCGTTACATCTTTGGTTTGGCTATGGGCCGTCGAAGGGCAATTCCCGACCAGATGGGATGTGATTGGGGCCACGTTCTGCCTCGTCGGTGCGGCTATCATCCTTGCCGGCTCGCTGCTTCAAAGGTGAGGCGGCTATTGGGAGAGCCAAAGCAAAAGGTCCCCCATTTTCGCGAATGAACGCGTGGGCCATTGTCTGTCGGGGTGTGCCTGCATAGATGCAGATCAATCGTAACGCCCACGGCAATCGCCATCGGGGCAAACGGCTCCTTTATCCCGCCGCTCCTGCGGCCCCATTCAGAGACACCAACGCAATGCGCCAAATTCTGTCCGCCGACGCCCTTCATCCCGCTATCCGTGACAAGGTTCTATCCTATCACTCCGACATCGTTGCCGAGGTTCAGGCGGAGATTGCCGCGAACCGCATCGTTGTTGTGGGGATGCGCTATAACGGCTCCGTCGGCCGCGCCCGCAAGAGTTTAGAGGCGGCAGGGCATGCGTTCAAATACCTCGAATATGGAAGCTATACCTCGGGCTGGCGCCGTAGGCTTGCTCTCAAGATGTGGACCGGTTGGCCGACTTTTCCGATGATCTTTGTCGATGGTGTTTTCGTTGGGGGCAATTCGGATTTGCAGAAACTGCTGGTTGCAAAAGCACTCTAAATCGCGCCGAAAGACGAGCCTTTTCGCGCAGTGAATCGCATCTCGAAAGACCCGATCCAGAGTGGGTTGGGCCGCTTATCTGGGTGTGATCTTCCGATGAAAGGTCCAAGGGTAGGGGAAGGGCAGCGCTTTTGGCGCCCAATTCTGGAGTTGCGCAAATTCACCGAAAGAAGTGCGGGATTTGTTTTAAGTCTCTGATTTGTATGTGAGAAATCGACACTTTGGTGCGTGATCCAGCACCGCCACGCGTCTCGCCCAGCCACGTTCTCAAAAAACCGCGCAATTTTCTAACCAAAACGGCGAGAATCCGGTTGAAAATTGCTCCACTCTCTGCAACATGCGCGCAGCTTTAATTTTCTGAGAAGTAGCAATCAAATGGAAGTCAGCGTTCGCGACAATAACGTGGATCAGGCACTGCGCGTGCTCAAGAAGAAGCTCCAGCGCGAAGGTGTCTACCGTGAAATGCGTCTGAAAGAGTTCTTCGAAAAGCCCTCGATCAAGAAGGCCCGTGAGAAGAAAGAGGCCATCAGCCGTCAGCGCAAGCTTGCTCGCAAGAAGGCCCTGCGCGAAGGGTAATATCCCTTCGGCCTAGCGCCGCTTGAAAGTTCAGACACTCCGTCCCGTGGAAACAGGGCGGAGTGTTTTCGTTTCGGAGAAGGGCGATCGACAATCCCGTGTTGATCCAAGCGAAAGCTGGAAATTGGCCCGAGGCGCGCTAGCTCGAGTGAAAAGCGAAGGGTTCAGCGCAAGAGGCTTATCATGCTCCGATTTTTCCAAATGGTTTTGATCTCGCTCGTCTTGGCGGGGTGTGCGATCAAACCCTCGATCGATGATCCGAAACTGTCGGATCGAGAACTTGATCTCGTTGAATTCTTCGAAGGGCGCACCACCGCCCACGGTCAATTTCAGGACGTGCTCGGCAATGTCAGCCGCCGCTTTGAAGTTGACATAAAGGGAAGCTGGAACGGCTCCGAATTGGTTCTGGTCGAGGATTTCGTCTATTCCGACAATACGACCGAGCAGCGGATCTGGACCCTTACCCCCAAAGGGGATGGCGCATGGACGGGCACCGCGGCGGGCGTGATCGGAGAGGCGACAGGCCAGATCAAGGGGGACATGTTCTACTGGACCTACACAATCGATTTGCCTCTGCCTGATGGTACGATGCGGGTGACCTTCGACGATTACATGTGGTCCTTGAGCGATAAGCGCGTGCTTAACATTGCCTATATGTCGAAATACGGGTTCCCGCTGGGGCAGGTGACGATTTTCTTCGAGAAGAAGTGATCAAAGACTTTTTCAAAGTGTTGAAACGCACATCCAAGATTGAAGAGGGGCCTTTGGGCCTCTTTTTCTTTTGTGCGGCGCAGATTGTGTAGGGCGCCAAATTCCAAACCTAAGAATTTGAATTGACGGAGTTTTCAGGACGCTGCCTGTTAGGCCAAACCCCGCTGGCCAATACGCTCTCCAAAACTTGATAAATCAAACGGCTTGATTAATTATGACATCGGTGTCATGACATCGGTGTCATAGATTCTACGCGAGACTGGGGAGGCAAGCGTTTGGCGACGATTTACGACGTAGCAAAGATAGCGGGGGTCTCGCCAAAGACTGTGAGCCGTGTCCTCAACGGGGATGCTCCGGTCGGCGAAAAGACCCGCGAGGCTGTTGAAAAGGCCATTCTCGAACTTGGCTATGTCCCGTCAAACGCTGCTCGTATGATGCGCTCTTCGCGCTCCGGCCTCATCGGTTTGATCACAGGCGCCATCTCCACGACGTCGGACGGCAACGAGCCCAAGGGTCTGCCCGACTTGCTCATCGTGCAGGGCATTCAGTCGGTCATGTCCGCCACCGGTATGACGCTGATGATCGCCGATACAGGCGGCAGCTCGGCCCGTGTGCCCGAACTTATCCGCACCTTCGTCGAGCACCGCGCCGAGGGCCTCATCTATGTGGCCGACTATCACCAGCGCGTCGAGCTTCCGCCTGCACCGAAGGGCACGCCCTTGGTGCTTGCCAACTGCTACGATGATCTTGGAACGCCGTCGGTGCTTCCTGATGACGAGCGGGGGCAACATAATCTTGTTGCCCGTCTGATCCAAGCGGGGCACAGCCGCATCGGCTATCTGACCCTGCCCAAGGGGATGGACGCAACGCGGCTCCGTCTCGATGGATATAAGCGCGCTCTGGCAGAGGCGGGGATCGCATTCGATCCCGAGCTTGTCTCGACAGGTTTCATGCATGACAAGCTTCGCAATTCCGCCGTGCTATGGGATGCGATCGACCGCATTCTTTCGCTGCCCAATCCTCCGACCGTGCTGTGCTGCGGTAACGACGAGATGGCGATGCGCGTCTATGGTATCCTGCGCACGCGCGGCATCCGTATGCCCGAAGATATTTCGGTTGCAGGCTATGATAATTACCGCGTGATCGCGGAAACACTTTTCCCGCCATTGACCACTGCCGAGCTGCCCTATGCAGCGATGGGCGCGCGCGCTGCCGATTGGCTGTTGTCGCTGATCAATGACGAGAACCACGAACAGATCAACCCGACCCTAGTGTCGGGTCCTGTGAATTGGCGGTCCTCTGTGACCGCTATTGCCCCGGCGGATGGCAACACGATCCGCTTTCCACTTTCGAACGGGAGGAACCCCCAATGAAACTGTTTAAACTTTCTGCAGGCGTCATGGCGCTGACCGCAGGTATGTCGGGCGCTGCCTTCGCTCAGACCGAACTCACCATGTGGTATCACGGTGCAGGCAATGAAGTCGAAAGCCAGATCATCAACCAGATCGTTGCTGACTTCAACGCAAGCCAGTCTGACTGGTCGGTCACCCTCGAGTCGTTCCCGCAGGGTGCTTACAACGACTCCGTCACCGCAGGCGCGCTTGCTGGCAATCTGCCTGACATTCTCGACGTCGACGGCCCCAACATGCCGAACTGGGCATGGTCGGGCTACATGCAGCCGCTACAAATCGACGAGTCCAAGATCGCTGACTTCCTTCCCGGCACCAAGGGCGTCTGGGACGGCAAGCTCTACTCGATCGGTCTTTGGGACGCTGCTGTCGCTCTCGTAACCCGTCAGTCGATCCTCGACGAGCTGGGCCTGCGCACGCCGACCCTCGAGCAGCCCTGGACCCAGGACGAATTCATGGCCGCTCTCGATGCAGCCAAGGCTTCGGGCAAGTATGACTATGCGCTCGATCTCGGCATGGCATGGACCGGTGAATGGTTCCCCTATGCCTTCTCGCCGCTTCTGCAGTCCTTTGGCGGCGACATCGTTGACCGCTCGTCCTACAAGACTGCCGAAGGCGCTCTGAACGGCGAAGCTGCAAACGCTTGGGGCAACTGGTGGCAGGGTCTCTTTGCCAACGGCTATGCACAAGCAACGCAGGACGGCGCTGACCGCGACACCGGCTTCAACACCGGCAAATATGCCTTCTCGTGGAACGGCAACTGGGCAGCTCTCGGCACGCTCGAAGCTTATGACGACGCTCTCTTCCTTCCCGCACCTGACTTCGGCAACGGCCCGAAAATCGGTGCAGCTTCGTGGCAGTTCGGCGTCTCGGCAAGCTCCGAGCATCCTGAAGGCGCATCTGCCTTCATCGAGTTCGCGCTTCAGGACGAATACCTTGCAGCCTTCTCGAACGGCATTGGCCTGATCCCTGCAACGCCTGCGGCTGCAGCGATGACCGAAAACTACAAAGAGGGCGGCCCGCTTCACGGCTTCTTCGCTCTGAGCCAGGCGCAGGGCGTCCTTCGCCCCGTTACTCCGGGTTATGTGGTTCAGGCCAAAGTCTTTGAAAAGGCTGCTGCCGACATCGCCAACGGTGCTGACGTTGCCGACACCCTCGATGCAGCTGTCGACGAAATCGACGCCGACATCGAGAAGAACGGCGGCTACGGCCACTAATCCTCCCAAGCGGATGGTTCCTCCGGGCTTCGGCTCGGGGGGACTTCCTTCCAGACGTTTAAGGTCAGCATAATGGCGACTTCTTCCAAACTCACATCATCAAACAGGGCAGGGTGGCTCTTTGCGCTTCCGGGCTTTGGGTTGATGGTTGTCTTCATCATCCTGCCCTTCTTTTTCGCGATCGGCCTATCCTTTACCAACCAGCGACTGATCTCGCCCAATCCGACCGAGTTTGTCGGTATGGCGAACTATAAATCCCTCCTTGGTATGGGGATGATCACGCTGGAACCCGAAACGGACGAAAGCGGTCAGATTGTTCGCGACGAGAGCGGTGCACCGACCTATCCCAGACTGCGCAACTTCACGCGCGGCAATCCCGACTTCCCCAAGCTCGATGGGATGCGAGAGCTGACAAGCTGGCAATCAGGCGACAATCGCACCTATATCCTCGCCAAAGACGTGGTTTTCATACGGGCTGTGATCAACACATTGATCTTTGTGCTCGTGGTTGCGCCCGTTCAAGGCGGGCTTGCTTTGGGCCTTGCGCTCTTGATCAACCAGAGGCTTCGGGGGATCAATGTTTACCGCGCGATCTACTTTATGCCGGTTGTGGTTTCTATTGTGGTGGTCTCGCTCCTCTGGCGCTTCATCTACGACGGCAACAACGGCCTGCTGAACAATATCCTTTCCTCGCTCACCTTTGGCGCCTTCAACCCCATCGACTGGCTTGGCAACCCCGATACGGCCTTGGGTTCGATTATCGCGATGTCGATTTGGCAGGCCGTGGGCTTTCATATGGTGATCTGGCTTTCGGGTCTTCAGACCATCTCGCCGACGCTTTACGAGGCCGCAGAGATCGAAGGCTCCACCAAGTGGCAGACCTTCCGCTATGTGACCTGGCCGGGGCTGCGCAACACGGCGGTGCTGGTGCTCATCGTGATCACCATGCAGGCCTTCGCGCTCTTTAGCCAGATCGACGTGATGACCAACGGCGGTCCGCTCGACAGCACGCAAACCATCGTCTTCCAAGCGGTGGAACGTGGTTACGGCAAGCAGGACATCTCGGGCGGCTCGACCATCTCGGTGATCCTCTTCGTGATCGTTCTGTCGATCTCTCTCATTCAACGCTGGCTCACAAGGGAGCGTCGCTGATGGCACTCGTATCTCCAGATAACCGCGGTCTGCGTCTTGTTACCCGCTACACGGTTCTTACGATCATCGCTTTGATCTTCTGTTTTCCGCTTGTCTTCATGGTGATGTCTTCGCTCAAGCCGAGCCAGCAACTTTTGCTGGATACGGCGTCGTTGCGGGCCTTTTTGCCTGTGGGCGACATCAGCCTCGATAACTACACGTCGGCGTTCAAACGTGCGCCTGTCGGGCTCTTCGTGTTCAACTCGATGCTCGTCACGGGTGTGACCGTGATCCTGTCACTTTTCATCTGCTCGATGGCGGCATTCTCGATCGTGTTCCTGAACTGGCGGGGCAGGGATATCGTGCTTTCGATCATCCTTGCGACCTTGATCGTGCCCTTTGAAACCATCGCAATTCCGATGCTGCTTCTGGCCTCCAAACTTCCTTGGATCGGGCTTGAAGGCTTCACTACGGGTTGGCTCAACACCTATCGTGTTCAGATCGTGCCCTTTATCGCCGATGGCCTGACGATCTATCTCTTCGTGCAGTATTTCAAAGATCTGCCGAGCGAGTTGATCGAAGCTTCTCGCGTCGAGGGCGCAAGCTGGGGCCAGATTTACCGCCGCATCGTTATGCCGCTTGCAGGCCCCGTCCTTGCGACCGCTGCAATCCTCAAGTTTCTGGCCATGT